>NZ_JAMYTN010000008.1:0-323146 GCF_040322455.1 Mesorhizobium sp. M0139 | reverse complement strand
TTCTCATTCCTTATGCTCATCGTGAAACACGATGATCTGACCAGCGCTCACGCATGAGCGGCCCTTACAGGGCCTATGCTCCGCGAGGGCGCCGGTAGACCGGCGACGCGCAGTCGCGCTTGCGGATTTTGTCCGTTAGCTAGACACAAACGTCGCCTTGGCACGAAAAAACAGCTTCTCGATATAACGTGCGTTTTGCCGACCTGGTGGTTATGGCGGAGCGGCTGCACCCGATCCCATTCCGAACTCGGCCGTGAAACGCTCCAGCGCTGATGGTACTTCGTCTCAAGACGCGGGAGAGTAGGTCGCTGCCAGGTCTGCAAAACGCACGTTGAACTCTCATCCGCAAACCGGATGAAACTGAATCTTCTCTCTACGAAAAGGCCCGCCAAGGGATCACGGGCCGCGCAAGCGGCCCTTTCATTTGGTCAGCCATATACCTATCTGTAAGCCATCCTGTTCATAGGCCCAGGCTTACGTCCAGATAAGCAAGCAAACGCTTGCTTCAGATCCGGAGCAGGCAAGAGCTTGCCCTGGAGAGTCCGGAGCAAGCAAGAGCTTGCCCTGGAGGTGACGCGGGGTGGAGCAGCCCGGTAGCTCGTCAGGCTCATAACCTGAAGGTCACAGGTTCAAATCCTGTCCCCGCAACCAACAAAAAAAGCCCGCTTCACGCGGGCTTTTTGCGTTCGGACCGTGATCGATGGCCGCGACCGGCTATTCAACGATCGAGGAGGGCAGCAAGGCTGGCGTGCTCGACTTTATTGACAGGTCCGCGAACCGGGGGGTGATGCCGCCTCGGCGCATTTCGGCGAGAGCTACACGTCGAGCATTGGGAGTTCGCCAGCCCGTCATGGCAAGCGATCTGCACGACAACAGCATGATTCGAGCGGCGGAGAGATCGTCGTACGAAGGCGCGAACCGTTGATTTAAACAACCCGCGCCTTGCCGAAGCTTTTCGTCGCGGGCCGCGTCAGCCAGCTCGCCGCAATGACGCCTGGAAGACCAGCGAGGTCCAGCTGTTGCTCGAGGCGAGATGGCAATAGAGCAGCGCAAGCGCGCCGGATTTCCTGAGATCGAGAAACGCCTCGTCGCTCAATTTGTTGAAGGCCGGCTCGTCGATCACCTGAAAGTCGGTGAGGTTGAGGGTCTCGCCGCCCTCCAGCGTCACCTTGCTCTGCCGCGGCGCGAACAGGCCGTGCGCGTCGATCTTGTCGATCATGGCGCGAGTCGCATTGAAGTCGGTCTGGAACTGGCTGCAGAAGGCGAGCGCCTGCTTCGAGGCCTCGGCCGGCTCGTTGCCGTCGAAGAAGGGCGCGATCTCGTCGCTGTCCTTGGACGAAGGCATCTGCTCGACGACGCGTTCGCTGGCACGGTCGATGCACAAGGTCAGGCGGCCGGTCGTTTTCGATTCATCGGCGAGGATGAAGGGGTAACGGCGGACATAGGCGGGAATGTAATGCGGCTCCGCCCATTTGCCGTCGGCGCCTACGAACAGGTTCTGGTCCTGGCGCAGACCGGTGATGATGACAGGCGCCTTGGCGTCGCCAATGAAAACGATCGGATAGGAGCGCATCGCCGCCGGCATTTCCGATGCGACGACGGGGATGGCGTGCGCGGTGCGGGCAAAGGAGAAATCGGCCCGCGCCGTAAGGCCGAGTGAGCCGTGCCGCAGCGGATTGAGCGCCTCGGGTTTTTTGTAGAACAGCGGCAGCGCGTTGGTCGCGGTGCTTCCGGCCGGGGCCGTGTCTGTTTTCGCGTCAGTCATCCCTAGTGTTCTCCTCTTATACCATTCCGGTTTAGGCCAGTGGCTGCCGGTGCGCAACGCGTTGACGGCTGCTTCACCCTACGTGGCCAAGATAAATCTATCTGTTTGTTTGATCGTGCTCTTTTGTACTTCTGGAGATCGAGCTCTATAGACAGCACGCCATGAAGCGGCGAGATTGGCTGACGGGATAGACATCTCAAGAGAGCCGTCTGAAAGACAGACGAACCAGGGCAGGCGCATGGCATCGCTTTCGGATTTCGAGCAGGGGCAGAGCTTTTCCGTCGAAGCCGGCGGTCAGACGCTCACGATGGAACTGAGCGCGGTGCAGCCCATTGCCAACAGCCCGCGCGACGGCGGTGGCTTCACGCTGCTGTTCAGGGGGCCGCGCGACGCGGCGCTGCCGCAGGCTATCTATCGGTTCAACGGCAAAAGCGGCGCCCATGAGATCTTCATCGTGCCGATCGCTGCCGATGAGGCAGGGCGGCTTTACGAGGCGGTATTCAACTGATTTTTTTCGACCGGATCGGCCACGGGGACGCTCCGGCCATCAGGGCGATTTGGCAGCGCGGCGGCTCGACATATGATCGACTATATCGAGATTGCGGACGTATTTGACGGAGCGGCGTGTAGCGCACTGTGCGCGGAAATTCGGGCGGCCGTGGGCCGTCCGGCCGGCCTGCTGGGGCGTGCCGACCAGAAGATGGCATGGCCGGAGATCCGAAAGACCGTGCGCGCCGATGTTTCGCAGGCCACTGAAGAGCGAGTGAGTGCCCTGTTGGCGCAGCAGAAGGCGGCTCTGGAGCGGCATTTCGGGCTGCTGCTCGGCCAGGTCGAGAAACCTCAGTTCCTTCACTATCGGCAAGGCGATTTCTTTGTGCCGCACCAGGATGGCAACACGCCGCTCATTCACGACGAGTCGCGGTTCCGAAAGATCTCGGCGGTGATCTTTCTCAACCGTCAATCGGACAACCCTTCGCCAAAAAGCTATGCAGGCGGCTCGCTGGTCCTGCATGGGCCTTACAGCGGCCCGGGCCTGCGCGTTGCCATGCCCGCGTTGCCGGGCTCTCTCGTCGCCTTTCGTTCGGAAACGACGCATGAAGTCACCCCGGTCACGCGCAACGAACGTTTCACCATCGTCTCCTGGTATCGCGGCACGTGACGACCGGCACGGCCCTTACGGCGAACGGATCATCAGGTCGTAGACGCCCTTGTCCTCGGCAACGGTGAAGCCGAGGCGTTTGTAGAGCCGCCGCGCTGGATTGTTCTTCTCGACATGGATCGAGACCGACTTGCCGACGGCGGCGGCCTCATCGATGAGATCGGCGAGCAACGCACCGCCAGAACCCTTGCCGCGATGCGCCGGCAGGAAGGCGATATCTATGATGCAATGCTCGCTCGCCGAGCGCTCGATATACAGGCGACCGATATCTTGCCTTGCCTGCTCGATCACCAGCCAGTCGGCGTTGGGATAGTATTTCTGGTAATGCGCGTGCTGCGCTTGAAACTGCATGTCGAGGAACGCCGTTTTCTGCGCGTCGCTCCACGGCGTGACGGCAAGTTCTTCGGCGCGGGTCGAGGCGTAGAGCGCCGACATGAACGGCAGATCGGCGTCCGCCATCGGGCGGAACGTCAGATCAATCCGCGCCGCGCGCACCCAGCAAAATATAACAGGCCCGTTGTCCACAATCGGAAGCTGGATCATGGAGTGGCGCTTACGGACGCGCCGGATAAACGCCTTGCATGGCAATGATGAACATCATCGCCAGATAGGGAGGCAGGTTGTTGTGAGGCAACGTACTGCCCGTCATGCTCAGTGCCTGGGGGTCCATCTGGACCAGATTTTGCGAAGTGTTGTTCTGATACAGCGTTCCGCCCCCCGACTTCCCCAGAACAACCGCATCGGTAAGAGTTCCCTGGGCGCCACTCTCGGTGGATATCGCGACAAAATGATTATGTTGCGGCATGTCCGTTTGCAGAAGGGTGATGGACGTTTCGCCACCCGTCTCGCCGAGAAACCGCTCCGACAAGCCATTGCCCTGTCCTTGCCCCATGGGCGCGGAGCCAGCCATATTCGGCAACGCGAAGGTCGACTTGCCGTCGCCGCCGTAAACTGTGCCCAGCAGCGAAAACAGCGCCGTATTCTGCGAGATTGGCAGGAGCTGGCCATCGCAGGTCGCCCACCCCGTCGGGGCGAAATCTCCGGCAAAAATTCGAATTTCGGCGACGAACGGATTGGTCATGGCAAGTCTCTAGCTTTGCTGGGGGAAGATGCCAAATAGCGAGATGATGAAACTGACGGCGAGGAACGGCACCATATTGTCGTGAGGCTGGCTGCCGCCGGCCGGCGAAATGGCTCCGGCGGCCATGTTGCCATCAGGTGCGATACCCACATAAGGCGTCAGCAGGCTCGATGTCGCCAGGACACCGCCGGACGGACCCGGATTCTTGGCGATATTCGACGAACCGGTCCAGGTATGGGAATGGTTCGGCATTTGTTGGGTTGAAACAGTGACGGATTCGACCCCGCCCAGTTCTCCGATGATATAGGTCTGGCTGACCAGCGGGCCCTTGCCAGCATGGACGGGGATGCGGGATGCGAGGTTGGGCAGGGCGAATGTTTCCTCCCCGTCGCCGCCATAGGTCGTACCGATCAGATTGAACAAGGTTTCGTTCTCGGAGATCGGCATCAACTGGCCTTGGCAGAACGCCCAGCCATTCGGAGGGAAATTGCCACCGAACATCCTGATCTCGCCGACAAAAGGTTGGCTCATCGAAGCGTCCTCTTAATTTCGCGACGGGAATATGCCTTGCAGGGCAATGATGAAAGTCAAGACGAGATAGGGCGATCTGTTCTCATGCGGCTGGCCGCCACCGACGAAAGTGATGTTTTCCTTCGCCATAGCCACCGCGCTGCCAGGCGGCTGATAGATCGGGCTGGCGTTCGCCCCCAACAGCGCGCCGGATGGATTGTTGACGTTGCCGGCAGTGTTCGATGCGTTGACGAAATGGTTGTGTGTCGGCATTTCGCCGAGCGTGAGCGTGTGAAACTCTTCGCCGCCCTGGCCGCCGACAATTGCACCAATAGGGCCGCCCGTATGAACCGGCGCACGTCCCCTCATATCCGGAAGGGCAAAATTTGTCTGGCCGTTGCCGCCGTACCTGGTGCCAAGAAGTGAGAACAATGGCTGGTTCTGGTTAAGCGGCAACAACTGGCCGTTACAAAATGCCCAGCCGCGCGGTGCATAGTTCCAGGAAATGATCTTGACTTCACCTAAATAAGGCTCACTCATCCCCGTTCCCTCCGTTGGCGGCTTACTGTCTGAATTCTTGTATTATGCCTAAGTAAGACAACAAGTCGATATCAGATTCATAAAATATATTTCCTAGGACGAAATCCAAGGTTGCTGACTACGGTGTCGCGGCAGGCAGCAGTGGCAGCGGCTGGTTGAAGAACGTCCGGGTGTCCGTCAGTGCCGTTGCCCCGCCATTGACGGTTTCGATACCGGCCTCGCTCGCCTGCGGTACGTTGATCGTGCCGTCGGCGCCGCCGAGGCCGTCCGCGAGGAAGCGGATGGCATTGGCGTTGTTGACGTTGGTGATGGTGTTGGCATGAACGTCGGCATTGATTATAGCGCCGGCAAATGTGGCGGTGACCGTGATGCCGCGGCTGTCGGCAATGTCGCGAATGGTGTTGTTGGTGACCGTCGCGTGCACGGTGCCCGGCTGCACGAGCTGCGTGATCGAGACGCTGTCGCCACCGCTTATGCCGTTGACGCCGATGCTCTGGATAATGTTGTTGTCGATCAGCACCTTGGCGACGCCGAGGCTTTCATGCCCAACCCTGATGCCGTTGCCGGTTCGCGATCCCGAGGTTGCTACGCCTTGCGTACCGATGACGTTGTTGGCGATTATGCCGTCAAGCGTCCGTGCGAGGTCGCCGCTGCTGAACACGTTGATGGCCGTCGAGTCGCTGTTGGTGACGGTGTTGTTCCGGACGGTGAAATTCAGATTGCCGCCCGTGCCGGCGCCGGAATTGCTGCTCTGGGTGAGGTTGATGCCGTTGTTCAGATTGTTGAATAGATTTCCCGTGGTCTCGCCAATGTGAGCGTTGACGGTGCCGTCATTGGCAATGACGAACAGACCGGTTCCAGGGATGACTCCCGGTCCAGGATAGGCGTTGTTGCCGGTGAAGGTTGCGCCGTCGACTGTCAGCGTCATCGTCGGCGCGCCGGCGACACCGGCGCCGTCCGCCTCGAAGATGAAGTCGCTGCCGGCATTGTTTGAGGCGCCGTTGTTCGAGAACGTACCGCCGCTCACCACAAGGTTCGTCAACGTGCCGCCGGAATTGATGACTTGCACATTGTGGGTGAAAGAGTTCGAGACAGTAAGGTTGGTGAACGTGGTGACGTGCGAGGCGTTGCCGGTAAGTTCGTTGAACAGGATTCCGGACTCGGTGTTGGCATCGGCATTGCTGTTCAGGGTCAGACCGTTGAGCACCACGCCGTTGACCCGCAGCCCCTTTATGCCGTTGCCCGCATTGTCGCTGATGATCATGTTGCTCAGGCTGACATCCTGAGTGTCGGTCAGGCTGACGCCATCGCCGGTCGAGTTCTGGATCGTGCCGCCGCTGCCCCCCGTCGCGCCGGTGCCGGTCACCACCAGATTGCCGCTGGTGCCGGTGTTGTTGAGCACGATGCCGTTGGCTGCACCATTGGACGCAATGCTCCTGAACGTCACGTCGCCGGCGCCGATCGTCGTGTTGGCGACATTAAGCGCCGTGCCCGTGCCGGACGCGATACTGTTGCCGGTTCCCTGCACCGTCACCGTGCCGCCGCCCGTGGCATTGAAGCCGGCGGCGCCGGTGGTGTTGATGACCAGCCCGCCATTGATGAAGTCTATCGTCGCGCCGGTGTTGTCGGTCAGGTTCACAGCAATGGCCGACCCGGAGGTGATCGACTTCGATGTGCCGGAGAAGGTGATGATGCCGGCAGCGTTGTCATCCAGCTGGATGCCGTTCACGCCCGCCACATTGTGAGAGATGTTGCCTGACAGCGTGATGTTGCCGGCGGCCGCGGCGCGATCCTGGATGTTGATGGCCTGGCCGGTGCCGCTGGTGATGGTGCCGGCATAGGTGAAGGCCGCCGTGCCGCCGCTGTTGGCGGTGCCTAGGCCATCGCCGATCCGGATCACGGCGCTTGTTCCGCCCACCAGCGCGCCGGTGCCGAGGTCGATCGCTCCCGAACCGGTGACGGTATCGAGGATGACGGCGCTGGTGCCGCCGGCGCCTTTGTTTGTGGAAGCGAAGGTCACGCCGCCCGCCGCGATAGCAACGCTGTCAAGGTTGACCGCGACGCCGCTGCCGGTCGAAATCGTGTTGCCCGAGCCGATAACGGTCACGGTGCCAGTACCGTTGCTCGTGGCGTTGAAGCCGGTGCCGGAGGTGGTGGTGATGGCCAGGCCGCCGCCGGTGAAGTTGACCGCGGTGTTGGTGTTCGCCGTCAGGTCGACGGCATTGTTGGCTCCGGTGGTCAGTATCTTGCTGGCGCCGGAGAAGTTGATCGTGCCGCCGGTGTTGGCGTTGACGAGGATGCCGTTGGCCACGCCGCCGGTGGCGCTGAGAGTGCCCGACAATGTCGTGGTGCCGGCGGTGCGGGTGAAGATGCTGACGACGTTTCCGGCCGTGGTCTTGGTGACCGAGCCGGCATAGCTGACATTGGCCGAGCCGCCGGTGACCAGGAAGGCCGCGCCGGTCGCGCCGCCGAGCGCACCGGAGCCGAGGCTGACAGTGCCGGCGCCGGTGACATTGGTCAGCGACACGTTGTTGGTGCCGCCGGTCGAATTGGTCGAGGTGAAATTGATGCCGGTGGTGGTGGCGATGCCGTTGAGGTTGACCGCCTGCGCGGAAGTGGAGCTCACCTTGCCGGTCGTCACATTGACCGTGCCGCCATTGACGGCGCTGAATCCGGTGGTGCCGTTGGTGACGATGTCGAGGTTTGCGAAGCTGACGGTCGAGGCCGTGGCGCCGTTGTTGATTGCGACTGCGGTGCCGGTCATCGGCGTCGTGGTGCCGAGATCGACCGTACCGGTGAAGCTCACCGTATTGGCCGCCGTCGCGCCGGAAATGCTGATGCCGCTCGCAGCGCCGTTGGCGATCACCGAGCCGGCGAAGGTGAAGCTGCCGCCAGCGCGGGTCGAGATCGTGGCCGCCGCGCCCGACGTGCTGATGATGGAGCTAGCGCCGTCGAAGCTGATCACCGCGTTGCCGCCGGTCACCGAAAGGCCGCTGCCGCCCGATATATCGACATTGGTACCGGCAATCGTGCCGCCAGCGCCCGACGCGCCGCCGAAGGCGATGCCGGTGCCGGTCGCTGCGGTGGTGATGTTGACGTTGGTCAGCGTCGTCGTGCCGACGGTGTTGTCGAGCCTGAAGGCAATGCCGGTGGCGCCGGTGCTGGTGACGTTGGTGATGGTGCTGTTGGGCGCGTTCAGCCACACATCGCTGGCGTTGCCGGAGAAGGTAACGTTGTTGATCGTCGTGCTGTTTGACGGCGTGATCTCGATACCCTGCGTGGCAAAATTGCTGATAGTCATGTTGCTGATGACAGTATTCGCACCGCCACCATTGTCCTTGATGCCGCGCGCCGCGCCCGCCGGGCTGCCATCGAGGATGAAACCGTCGATGATATTGCCGCTCGCGCCGAGCGTGATGACATTGTTGCCGGCACTCGTGGTCAGCGTCGCGGCGCCGTTGGGCGTCTGGTCGATGATCGAGATGTTGTTGCTGGCGAGCTGGATGGTGGAGGGCACCGTCAGCGCCAGGTTGATGTTGCCGTTGCCGAAGCCGCGCACCTGCTCGCCGATGGCGAGCGCCAGCGTATCGTTGCCATTGCTGCCTGCCGCGGTGATGACGCCGCCATCGTTGACGAGGACGAGAATGTCCGTCGAGACTGCTGCCGCTTCGGCGGTGGTCAGCGTCGCCAGATTGTTCTGGTCGCGGCCGCTGCCGTCGCCGGCCGCGGAAGCGCCGACGAAATAGACCTTGCCGACACCGAAGCCCAAGCCCGGGGTCGACTGGAAGTTCACGTCCTGGAAGTTGTAGGTGCCGGCAACCGGCGCACTGGAGGCGTCGATGCCTACATTGGCGCCGATGGTCGAGAGCTGGTCGGTCGCCGATTCGCCGTCGCCATAGGTGAAAGCGAGGTTGGTGGCGCTGTTGAGGAACACGCCGGTGTTGACCCCGGCTATGCTCGAACTGGCGCCGCCGACCACGGCATCACCGAGGCGCACCGTCTGGCCGCCGATGGCGCCGCGCAGGTCGACGGCGATCGAGGTGCCGGCGGCGGCGGCATTGGTGACATCGAAGTCATTGGCCGTCACCGCCGCATTGATGGTGGCACCGTTGAGGTCGAAGGCCACGCCCGTGGTGCTGTTCAGGCCGATGTCGAGATCGTTGAAGGACAGCGCCGCGCCAAGCGTGCCGGAAACATCGACACCACGCGTGGTGATGCCTTGCAGGTTGACCGTGCCGAGAATGATGGCGCCGCCGCCGGACGAGGCGATATTGGTCAGCGAGATGCCGGTTGCGGCGGCAGTGGCCGAAACACTGTCGAAATTCATGCCCGCAGCGCCAATCGTACCGCCATTGAGGTTCAACGCGGTGCCGCCGGCCGTCGTGGTGATGCTGTTGTCGCTGAGGAGCGCGCCGACGCTGACCATGCCACCGCCGCTGGCGTTGAAGCCGGTGCCGGAGGTGGTGGTAATCACCAGGCCACCCGTATCGAAGTTGATCGTCGCGCCGGTGTTGGTCGTCAAGTCGACCGCCGTATTGGCGCCAGTGGTCAGCGTCTTCGTGCCACCGCTGAGAGTGATGGTCCCGCCGGAGTTGCCGTGGACATAAACACCATTGTCGAAACCGCCGGTGGCGCTGAGCGCGCCGGACAGTGTGACCGTGCCGCCGGTGACGCCGGAGATGTCGACGATCTTGCCGGCGGTGGTCTTGGTGACCGTGCCGCCATAGCTGACGGTCGCAGCACCGCCATTGAGCAGGAATGCGACGCCCGAAGCGCCGCTCAATGCGCCGGATCCGAGGCTGACTGTTCCGGTGACATTGGCCAGGCCAACATTGTTGGTGCCGCCGCCCGACGAGGTCGAGTCGAGCGCAATGCTGGCGGTGACGTTGATGAGGTTGATCGCCTGGCCGAGGGTCGAGTTTACCGTCTCGGCACCGCCGGTGGCGGTGATGCCCATCGTGCCGCCGGTGCCCACGATGGCCGTGCCGGAGGTGGTGTCGATGGTCACACCGCCGGTGAAGCTTGTCGTGCCGCCGCTCTGCGACAGGCCGACGCCGCTCGTCGTATCGATGTTGGCGAGGCCGGTGACGTTGACCGTGCCTGATACCACATGGATGCCGCCGCCGGCCGTGGCGGTGTTGTTGACCGTCACCGCGCCGAAGGTGAACGTGCCGGTGTTGGCGCCGGTGCCGTCTATGCCGAAGCTGCTGGTGCCGGTGATGCTGGTCGCGCCGGAGACATTCACCGCCCCGGTGACGCCGTTGAGGATGATGCCGCTTGTGCCGCCGCTCGAGGTGATGCTGTCGAAATTGACGCCGCCGGCGCCGAGTGTGCCTTGCAGCGATAGCGCTGTCTGGCCCGTAGCGTTGATCGTCGTCGAGCCGGCATTCGCGACGGTCAGGACATTCAGCCCCGAGAGGCTGAGGCCAGTGGCGAGGGACGTCGTGATGTCGAGGCCGCCATTGAAATTGACGGCGCCGCCGGCGGTGCCGCCCGAAATCGAGACGCCATTGCCGCCGGTGATGGCCACCTGGTCGGTGAAGGTCACCGCGCCGCCGGTGCGGTTGGCGATGTTGATGCCGCCACCGGTCAGCGTTCCGGCCGGCCCGCCATTGGGCAGGAAGCCGCGCGACACCGAGATGGTGCTGGTGCCGCCATTGACGTCGAGCAGCGTGCCGGCAAGGTTGATGTTGTTGTTGATGACCGACAGACTGCCATTGAGGCCGGTAACCTGGATGGCGGTCTGGCCCGCCGCGACATTCGAGATCGTCACGCCTTCGATGGTGATGCCGCTGGCATTGCTGAAGCCGGCCGCGCTCTGGTCGATCAGGAAGGCGGCACCGGCCGCGCTGCTGAAGTCGAATGCGGTGTGGCGCACGGCATTGTCGCCGAGCAGCTGCATCAAGTTGGCCGTCCCGCTGACGACGGCCTCGTCGCCGGTGATGTTGCCGCCGGTGGCGCCAAGAGCACCTTGGACGTTGGCCGGCTGGATCGTGCCGGTCGAAACCACATTGCTGTTGCCGAAGCCGGTGATCGTCTGGCCGGAATCGAGCGTGAAGGCGGTGGCGCCGAGATTGATCGTGCCGACGAAGGCGAAGTTCTGCGCGCCTGTCAGCGCATCGGCGGCGGCGAGCGAAATGGTGTTGACGCCCATGCTGAGATTGCCGGTCGTGCCGGCGGCGATGAAGCCGCCCGACTGCGAGACCAGCGTGACCGAACCGGGCGCGGTGGCGAGGTTGGCGCTGCCGGTGAAGAACACGTCGTCGAAATCGTAGTTGCCCGATATCGGGTCGAGGCCGACGGTGTCGACGGTGTAGCCGCCAACGGCCGCGGTGATGAAGGATTCCAGGCCGTCGGTCGAATCGCCGTCGCCGAAGGTGAAGGTGGCATTGGCTGAAGTCGCCGTGGTGCCGCCGGACGACAGTTCGACGCCGACGCCGACATTGTCGATCTTGGAACCCTGCAGGAAGGTGATGACCTTGTTGCCCGTGGTCGACGACAGGTCGATGCCGCGCGAGGTCAGGTCGCCCAGGCCGGTGATCGTCGTCAGGCCGAAATCGGCCGTCGTCGAGGAGCCGCTGAAGTCGATGCCGGTCTGGTTGGCGCCGACATCGTCGATGGTAGTCGTGCCGAAGCTGACATCGTTGTTGGTGCCGGCGAAGTTGATGCCGGCAGTGCCGCTCGTGGTGCCCAGCGTGACCTGGGTCGTGCCGAAGGTCACCGGGCCGGCATTGCCGACAATGTTGATGCCGATGCCGCCGGCGCCCGTCACGGTCACCGCCCCGAAGGTTGCCGATGCGGTGCTCGCGACACCGGAGACGGACAGGCCGGTGCCCAAGGCATTGGTGATCGATAGCGGGGTGGTAACATTCAACGTTGCGGTGCCGATCATGCCACCGACCACCGCGCCGCCGCCACCGCTCGCCGACAGGGTCGGGCCGGTGAAGCTGAACGCACCGCCTGCCGGGGGCAATGTCGAGCCGATGGCGAACAGATTTCCGGTGCCGGTCGACGTGACGCTGCCGCTGAACTGGGCCGAGCCGCCGATGGTGCCGTCGATCTTGACCGCCGTGCCTGGTGCTGTTGCCGAGCTGGAGATGTTGGCCGAGACCGTGATCGCGGCGCTGCCGCCAAAAACCACGACGCCGTTGCCGGTGCCGGAATTGGTGATGGTGCCGCCGATGTTGATCGTGCCGGTGTTGTTGGTCAGGCTGACGTCGTCGCCCGAAACCAGCGTCGTCACCAGATTGTTGACATTGACCGTCGCGGCGCTGCCTTGCACCACGAAGCCGGGGCCACCGCCAACAACCGTGTCGATCGTCGTCGTGCCATTGAAGGTAACGGCGTTGGCCACGTTGGTGAGGCGGATGGCGTCGCCAGTGACGCGATTGATGTCGACAGCGCCGAAGGTGACGCTGCCGCCGCTGGTGTTTTCGATGAGGATGCCGGTCTGCACGGCGCCGCCTGAGCCGTCGACGGTGACGCTGTCGAAAATGACGCCGCCTGCGCCGATGGTCAAACCGCCGGCGCCACCGAGATGGATGCCGTTTTCGACAGGGCCGAGCCCAGATGCGGTCGTGTTAGTGCCGGTGACGGTGAGCGTGCCGCCATTGATGGCGCTGAAGGCAAGGCCGCCGTCGGTGGTGAGGTCGAGCCCGCCGGTGAAATTGATCGTGCCGCCGGCATTGCCGGTCAGGTCGATGGCGTTGGCCGCGCCGGTGCTGGCGGTGATTTGGCCGGCGAAGGTGGCCGAGCCGCCGGTCATGCCGCTGATGATGACCGCGCTCGCGGCACTCGTCTGATTGATGGTGCCGTTGTAGGTGAGGTTAGGCGTTGCTCCAAGAATGCTGAGCGCCGTGCCCGTCGTGCCGGCGATCGAACTCGCATTGTCGAAGGTCAGCGTGCCCGTGGAACCGCCCGTGACGCTGACGCCGATACCGGCGCCGGTGATGTCCAAATTGTTGAAGGTGCCGGTGCCGCCGAAGTTGCTGGCCAGCAGGCCAGTGCCGCTGACGCCGCCCATCGTCGTGTTGGTGATGTTGATCGCACCCGTTGCGCCGGTCAGGTCGATGCCGGTTACGGCGCTGCTGATCGTCACCCCGGTGATGGTGGCCGCGTTTACATTCGATCCGTTGATCGCCGAGCCCGAACCCGCATTGCTGACGCTGAGGTCGGCGACGCGGTTGCCGTTGGCGAGATCGATGGTGCTGCCGGCCGAGTTGTTGAGGGTGGCGGCGCCATTGCCGAACGGATCGACCTGGGTGCCCGAAGTAACCACCTCGGCGCCGGTGACGTTGGCCGGCGGCCCGACGAGAGCGACGGTGTTGCCGTTGGCGAAGGAGACGATCTGCTGGCCGTCGGCAAGCGTGAAGCCGTCGGCATCGGTGTTGATAGTTCCAGCGCCGCTGTTGACAAGGACGAAGATGGTGTTGGCGTCGGTCGTCAGACCGTCGGCGGCGTCGGCGTTGATAAGGTCGCCAACGCTCGCGCCGGAGCCGGTCCCGGTGTTTGCTGCGCCGACGAAGATGACGTTGGCAGTGTCGAACAGCTGCGGGCCGACCAAATGGGTGGCATTGAAAGCATAGGTGCCGTTGCCGGCCAGCAGGCCGCGCATGTCGAGCGAGGCGGTGGTCCCGGTGATCGATGCGCCGCCGGCGGCATCGAACGAGAAGGTGGTGTTGGCGCTGGTCCCGGCCGCGCCGTGCGTGCCCATCTGGACGCCGGTGCCGGCGGAAATGACGCCGGTGCCGATCGTCACCGAGCCGCCGGTGGTGCCGGAAAGGTCGATGCCGGTCGAAGTGCCGGCGCCGGTGATGTCGAGCGAGGTGGCGGTGAAGGTCGACTGGCTGCCCGACAGGTCGAGCCCGGTCTTGCCGGGCGGCAGGCCGGTGATGTCGATGTTGGCGAAGCTGATCGTGCCGTTCGTACCGAAAATGTCGATCGCGTTTTGGCCCGGCTGGTCGATCGCGACATCGCCGAAAGTGATGGCACCGGAATTGGCAGCCAGTATGATACCAGAGCCAGAAGGAGCGGTGACCGTGACATTGCCGCCAAAGCCTACCGTTGCCGAGCTATTCTGGATGACAATGCCGTTTGCGACGTTCGAAATCGTCGTCGAGCCGGAGATATCGAAGCTGCCGGTGACGTTCGTGAGGCCGACACCGGTCCCGCCACTAATCTGGTTGAGGCTGGTCAGCGTGACATCGAGCCCAATCTGGGATGCGCTGAATCCGTTGCCGCCATTGCCGGAGATCGTTCCGCCAGTGGTCGTCAGCTTGCCGGCGCCCGTCGATTTGGCGTCGACGCCACTGCCGCCATTGACCTTGGCGTCAAGCGTCTCGAAGCCGTAGGTACCGTTGCCGTTGATCAACAGGCCGTCGGTGCCGTTGTTCGACAGCGTCGTCGTGCCGTTGAACGAATAGGTTCCGTCGCCCTGGATCGACAAGCCGGCGCCGCCATTGTTGGTCGAGCTGAGGTTGGTGGCGGTAACGGTATTGGTGCCGTCGAACAGCAAGCCGTTCAGGTCGGCGCCGCTGACGGCCAGGCCCGTCATTGTGACATTGCTGACGGCGCTGCCGTGAACCGCGTTGCCGCCACCGGTATTGGACAGGTTGAAGTCGAGCAGCGAGGTATTGTTGGCGAGCGTCACCGTGTCGCCGGCACCGCTATTGGTCAGCGTGGCTGCGCCGCCGGCGTCGGAGACGGTGCTGCTGTGCACGACATTGTCGCCCGTCACATTGATCGGGATGCCGCCGAGCGAGAACGTGCGGCCGTTGCCGAACGAAGCCAGCGTCTGGCCGGCGCTCAGCGAGAAGGCGTCCGCATCGTCTATGTCCGTGCCGCGATTGACCAGCACGAAGATCGCGGTGCCGTCGGTATTGGCATCGGCCGTCGCGACCGTCGCCAGATCGAGCAGCGAGGATCCGGTGCCCGAACCGGTCGCGGTCGCGCCGACGAAAATCACATTCTGCTGGTCGAACAGCTGCGGGCCGCTGAAGGTCGTCGAGCCGAAAGCATAGAGCCCGAGCGTCTGGTTGAGCCCCCGCGCGTCGAGGGAGGCGGTGATGCCGGCAATCGAGCCGCCACCGAAACTGAATTGGGCATTGGCCGAATTGGCCGGCGAGCCGGAAATGCCGAAGCGCACGCCGGTGTCGACATTGGCGATCGCGCCGCCATCGGTGATGACGATCGTAGCCCCGCCCGCGCTCGGGGAAGACAGATCGATGCCGATCGAGCCGGCGGCGCCTGTGCCAGTGATGTTGAGCGACTGCGCGGTGAAATTCGTCTGGCTGCCGGAGAAATCGAGGCCGACGCCGGAGCCGAGGCCAGCAATGACGATGTTGCCGGCAATTATTGATGTGTTGGCGCCCGCAAACACCATGCCGTCGGTGCCGGGATTGGTGATGTCGATGTCGCCGAAGCGGATCGCGGCCGGCGAATCCGTGATCGCGATGGCCGGTCCGGTCGTGTTCGAGATCGTCGTCGCGCCGTTGACGGTGAAGCTGCCCGAAAGATTCTCGAGCACGACGCCCGATGCGCCGCCGGTCTGGGTGATCGAATCCAGCACGATATGGGCGGTGATCGGATCGATGAAGACACCGACCCCGTCGTCGCCGAGCGCCTTGTTGCCCGACACCTGGCCGCCGTTGATGGTGATCGAGCCGGCGACCCCGGTGCCCTTCACGGTAATGCCGGCATCGTTGTTGTCGAGCGCGTTGAGGGTGGCGAAAGTGTAGGTGCCGTGGCCGGTTATATCCAGGCCGTCGTCGCCGTTGCCCTGCAGCAGCGTCGTGCCGGTGAAGTTATAGGTGCCGTCGCCTTCGATATGCAGTCCGTCGAGGCCGTTGCCGGTCGCGGTGAAGTTCGAACCATTGACGCCGGTCGAGGTGCCGGTGAAGTCGGCGCCGTGGCCGCCGGTGCCGGTGACCGTGACGTTGGTCAGCGTGGCGCCGGCGATGTTGTTGCCGAAGATGCCGTCCTTGCCGCCGGTGATGATGATGCCGCTCAGCGTGTTGCCATTGGCGAGCGTCAGGACGTTGTTGGCGGGGTTGGTGCCCTGGAGGGTGCCGTTGGAGCCGCCGAAATTGTAGGTGCCGATGCTGCCGTCGACGAGCCGCGCCTGGACGCCCCCGCCACCGCCGATGACGGTCTGGCCGTTGGCGAGCGTCACACCGGCTGTCGTAATGTTGCCCTTGCCGCCGAGCGCGACGACGACGCCGTTCGCGCCGGCGCCGGCGACCGCATTGTCGAGCGTGGTCGGGTCGCCGATCGTGCCGAGGCCGAGCGCGTCGTTGTCACCATCGGCAAAGAAGAACTGGCCGAATGCCGTGTTGGTGGCGGCATTGATCGCCACCCGCGTCGACGTGCCGGTAACTTTGTCCTGGCTCTCGATGCGAACGCCGATATCGCCACGCACGCGCTCGTTAACGCGTTTGCGCAGGCCGGGGCTGACCGGATAGACCGGCTCGGCGCCGTCATCGGCCGAAGACGAGCCCTTGTCGAAAGCGTTGAGCGGCACCGTCAGCCGGATGCTGCCGGCGAACTGGGTGTCATCGCGGTTGTCGTTGCGCACCTCGCCGGTGAAGGTCAGCGACGTGCCTTTGCCGATGACGTCGCCGATGGAATATTCCAGGCCGGCCTTGGCGCCGGTGATGCTGCCGTCGTCGCCGTCGGGATCGCCGAAATGGTAGGCGCCGACATCGAAACGCAGTGAATGGTTCTCGGGCAGGTTGAGCGGCACCTGAACGCCGACCTCGCCCTCGATGCCCCAGGCCGCGTAATCGCGGTGGGCGATGGCCGATATCTGCTCGATCAGCTGATGACCGACCAGCGACAGGCTCGACTCTTGCCCGGCCGTGCTGCGGTCGCCGCTGATCGGCAGATAGACGTTTACGTGCGCATCGTATTTTGAGGTGATGGCCTCGAGGCCGAGCGTCGAGGCGACGAACTGGTGACTGTCGTGGTTCTGGATGTTGAGATAGGCGTAGCCGCCGATCATCAGATCCGGATTGACGATGCGGCGAACGCCGAGGGCGACGTCCTGGCCGAAGCCGTCGTCGAAATCGTATTTCGAGCGCACATCGAGAAAGAGAACGGATTCGAGGTTCTGCTTCAGCGGCAGGAAACCCTCGATCGCCGTGTTGCCGCCATTGTTGTTGGCGCCGATGATGGCGCGGACCTGCGGCTGCCACAGTCCGGTGTCGCCGGCATGGGCGGCTATGCCGGAAAGGGCAAGTGCCAGAGTGGACAGCGCAGTCGTCTTCCAGAGATGTCTGGAAAAACCTGACCGGCGATACTTGGTATTCGCCCGGAACCTTCTTCCGTGCGTCGCCATGTCATTGATCTGCCGAGTTTTCTCGGTCGTCTCCATCCCTTGCGAACCCCGACGAGTACACGCTCCGTCGATAATACTATCCGAATCCCAGTGTATAGCGAGCATCGATCGTTTGCTTTACACATACAAGATTTCAAAGTTGTTTATTGTGGTAATCCAGCAACAGTAATTTAGCCGACGCTCATGTACCGTATTGGCTTCCCCGCCAGGCTCGGCTGTTGTATCAACGCGCTCGGCGAAACCCTGACACGACGAGGATCGGGTGGCTTCATTGCTGAGAACCGTTTGTGGGCGGGCCGCCTGGGTCGGCGCGCTATGGCTGGTTGTGTCGGCAGGGTCGGTGCTTGCCGAAGAGCCGAAGTCAACCAAATCTGCCGAGACGAAGCCTGCAGAAGGCAATCCGTGGGCGCTAAACTGCGCCAGCGGATCGGCCGGCACCGAGCTTCAATGCCAGGTCTCCCAAAACCTTACCGAGGCCAAGACGGGGCAGCGCGTTCTTACCGTTACGGTTCGCCGCGACAATGGCAACGGCAACCTCGCCATGCTGCTGGCCTTGCCGCACGGGCTGTTCCTGCCTTCCGGCGCCTCGTACCAGATCGACCAGGGGCAGAAGACGACCATCGCCATCCAGACCAGCGACCAGAACGGCGCCTATGCCGCGACCCCTTTGTCGGCGGACCTCGTCAAGGCGATGAAATCGGGAACCAACCTGAACATCGGCATGGAGTCGGTGACGCGCAAGCCGGTGACCATTCCGGTCTCGCTTGCCGGATTCACTGCCGCGATCGACAAGCTTCAAGCGTTGAAATAGCCGGCCTATCTCGGCAGATGCGTAAGCATCAGCTTACGTTTTGGACTGGCCGGGCTCACACGTGCTTGCGGCCGCCTGTCTCGCGGAACCAGCTGTCGGGGTAAGGGTACCACCAGTCCTGGATCGCCGGTCTGTGGTCGATGATGACCATCTTGGAGCGTCGGAAGGCGTCGAGTCCCTGGCGTCCCAGCTCGCGGCCAAGGCCTGATGCCTTCCAGCCGCCGAAGGGCAAGGCGTCATTGTCGATCAGCGGGTTGTTGACCCAGACCATGCCGGCCTCGAGCCGCTCGGCCGCCTCATGCGCCTCGGCGAGGTCGGTGGTGAACACCGAGGCGCCGAGGCCGAACGGGCTGTCATTGGCAAGCCGGATCGCCTCGTCGAAATCCTTGACGCGGCAGATCGCGGCGACCGGTCCGAAACACTCTTCGCGTACGATCGCCATATCGGGGGTGACGCCGGTCAGGATCGTTGGCTCGTAGAACCAGCCAGTGTTGTGCGCCGGCGGAATGCGCCCGCCGGCAACGGCTATAGCGCCGTTGCTGATAGCATCATCGACCAGCCGCATCACTTTCGCCCGGGCGGCTTCGCTGACCAGCGGGCCGATCTCGGTCTTGTCCATGCCATTGCCGATGCGCAGCGCCCGCGTCTCCTCGGCGAACAGCTCGACGAAGCGATCGTGAACCGAGTCGACGACAAAGAAGCGTTCGGCCGAGGTGCAGACCTGGCCGGTCAGGTGGAAGGCTGCGGTGACGCTGCCGGCAGCGGCCACCTCCAGCGGCGCGTGCTCGCTGATGATCAGCGGATCGCTGCCGCCGGCTTCGATGACGCAAGGCTTCATGCGCTCGGCGCAGGCGACTGCCACGGCTTTGCCGGCGGCGAACGAGCCGGTGAAGGCGACAGCGTGGGTGCGCTCGGAGGCGATCAGCGCCTGCGCGGTGGCGGCCGTGCCGGGCAGGCAGGAGACCAGCCCTTCGGGCAGCGAGCGGAACACGGTCATGTAATCGAGTGTCGACAGCGTCGTGGCTTCGGCCGGCTTGATGATGCAGCCATTGCCGGCGGCAAGCGAGGCCGCAACCGTCCAGCACATCAGCAGGATCGGGAAGTTGTAGGGCATGATGTGGACGGAGACGCCATACGGCTCGTAGCGCGCATACTGGAACGAACCGGCCTGGGTCGTGCCGGCGATCTTGCCGGCATCGTCGCGCGCCATCTCGGCGTAGTAGCGGAAGATCGGTGCGCAATTGGCGATCTCGCCGATCGCTTCGGGATAAGGCTTGCCCATCTCGCGCACCATCAGCTCTGCGCAGCGGGTGAAGTCTGCCGCCTCGATAGCGTTGGCGACGGCGTGCAGGTGTTTGGCCCTGCTCTTGGCATCGAGCTTCTTCCAGGCGGCTTGTGCCGTGGTTGCGGCACACAGCACCGCATCGATCTCACCGTCCGTTGCGGCGGAGATCGAGCCGACGGTCTCCAGCGTCGCCGGATCGATCACCGGTTTTGCCGTGCCGGTCATCGGCCGGTAGTCCGGATTGACGAAGAAAGCCGGTCGGTCAGCGGAGAATTGCATGGTCATCCTTTCAGGTCCGCTCAGCGGATCATGTAGACCTTCTTGATGGTCTCATGGACGGTGCAGACGCCTTTCCAATTCTGAGGAAAGAACGCCGCCGTGTCCGGCTCGATCTGGATGACCTCGCCCGATTCGTGCACATAGGTGCAGCGGCCCTCGAGGAAGTGGCAGAACTCGTCGCGGGTGACATGGCAGTGCCATTTGCCGGGGGTGCAGACCCACAGGCCGCATTCCGAACGGCCCTCCGGCCCCTTGTAGAGCAGCTTGCCCGAGGTGTGGGACTCGCCCTCGATCATGGTCGGGATGACGCCCCAGTCGACGAGGTCGGTGATGGCAAGTGGGGATTGCATGATTGGCGTGGTCATGGCGATTTCCTTTAAAAAAGTGCTCAGCGGCACATGAAGGCCTTGGTCAGTGTTTGTGTGATGGGTGGAGGTGCCGGCCCAGCCGGCGGGGAAGAACACCAGCGTGCCGGCCTCGACCGGGATCTCTTCGCCATTCTCGCGGACATAGGTCCCGCGGCCCGACAGGAAATGGCAGAACTCGTCGGCGGCAAAGGTAACCTTGCGGCTGCCTGGCGTGCACGACCACAGGCCGCATTCGCTTGAGCCGTCCGGGTTCTGCGAGAGGATCCTGCCCGAGGCGCGCGGCGGGCCGGCAAGCGTGTTGCTGCCCCCGCCCCAGTCCTCCAGTTTCACGGTCGAGGCCTTTGGCCAGTGCGGTGTCGGCATATTGGGAAGCTCCGTTGCTGTTCAAGCCAGCATGTAGACGTTGCGCATGGTCTCATGCACGGTGCATTCGCCTGTCCAGCCGGCAGGGAACATGACCACGGTCCCGGCTGCGACTTCTACCACCTCCCCGGCATCCGACCGGTAGCTCGCGCGGCCGGCGACGAAATGGCACAATTCGTCGCGCGGAATCGAGAGCCGCCAGCGGCCGGGCGTGCACATCCAGATGCCGGATTCCGGCTGGTTGTTGGGTCCTTTGTGGACAAGCCTGCCGGTCGAGTGCGACGCGCCGTCCAGCGCGTCGGACTGGGCGCCCCAGTCGACGAGGTCGGTGCGGGTGGAGGCTTGGTAAAGGTGCGGGGCGGAGGAGGTCACAGCAACTTCTCCAGCAACCCTGCGGCCTTTTCCGGCCCGTTCTGGGCATGCATCTGCGCCGAGGTCTTCGCCAGCCTGATCTTCATCTTCGGGTCAGTCAGGCAGGCTTCGATCTTGCTGACCATCTGGGCGTCGCTCCAGTCGTAGCGCGGCATACCGAACCCGTGGCCGGTTTCCTGGACGCGGGTGGCGTTGTCGTGGCCGTCCCAGACATAGGGCATGATGATGGCCGGCTTGCCGAAATAGAGGCACTCTGTGAACGAGTTGTTGCCGCCATGGTGGATGACCGCATCGACTTGCGGAATGACCGAAGGCTGCGGAAACCAGCTCTCGACGATGACGTTGCCCGGCACATCCGTGTACAGGTCCTTGTAGCCGCCGACATTGACCAACGCGCGGTAACGGGTCTTGCCCAGTGTTGTGATGATGCGCTTCAACAAATCGACATCGCCGGCGCCGAGGCTGCCGAAGGAGACATAGAGCAGCGGCCCGTCATTGTTCTCGGCGAATGTCGGCACGGTATAGGGCTTTTCCTGCCGCACGCAGCCTTCCAGATACTGGAACTTTGCCGGGTCGAGCGGATGGCGGCGCTTGAACTTTGCCGCTTCGGGATAGAGCAGCAGATTGAGATAGGGCGAGGCCTCGAAGAACTGGCCGACGGGGTAGGGCGCTTCATTGTTTGCGGTGAGGAAGGCGTTGAAGTCGTCGTGGATGGGCTTGATCACCGCATTGAAATGATCGCGATAGCGCTGGTGGCCCACATGGTCGTTCTCGCCGCAACCGGAGAGATGCGGCGGGATGTCCTCATCCTCGATCTCGTTTTCCGAGCAGGAGATGACGCGCACCCAAGGCTTGCCGAACTGTTTGATGGCCGGAAACAGGATGACATTGTCGACGCAAATAACATCAGGCTTGATGGCGGCTAGGACTCGCGGCAAATCCTTCTGCGCCCATTTGGCGCTGTCGACGATCGCGGTCCAGCAATCCTTCACGTAATTGTCGACCTGATCGTAGGGCGATTTGCGGAAGTTCGGGATGTGGCCGTTGATGAAGTCTTCCCAGAATTTCGCCATCTGCTCGGGCGGCATCGGCTCCGACAGGTTCACCGGATGCGCTTCGAAGCCGTAACCCTTGTAGACATCGACAAAGCCGGGGTCGGACAGGAACACTGCCTTATGGCCGCGCGCCTCGACCGCTTGCGCGATGCCGACCGAATTGAGCGCCGGGCCGTAGGCCGCTTCGGGAAAAAACGCGATCGTCTTCTGCGCCATCAAGCTCTCCTATTCCTGAAAAATTCTGACATCGGCGGCGTCCCAGCCGAGTTCGACCTGATCGCCTGACGAGACCGGCCGGCGGTCGGCGGCATCGGCGGTGACGCGCACCAGAAATGGTTTTGGCGACAGAGGCGTGCGGATATGCAACTGCAGGTCCAGCCCGTGATAGGCCAGCGCCTCGACCATGCCGGCGGTGCGGTTGGCGGTCTCGGGTGACGGGAACAGCCGGATGCGTTCGGGTCGCACCGAGGCCACGGCGGAAGCGCCGGGTGAAAGCGCGGCGGGAACCTTGCCGGCAATGCGCGCGCCGTTCGCGGCGATCACGCCATCCGCAGACACCTTGCCCGGTACGAAATTCATCACGCCGATGAAGTCGGCGACGAAACGGTCGGCGGGATGCTCGTAGATCACGTGCGGCGCGTCGCATTGCAGCAACTGGCCGTCCTTGAGCACCGCCATGCGGTCGGCCATGACGAGTGACTCTTCCTGGTCGTGGGTGACGATGACGAAGGTGATGCCGACTTCGTGCTGCAGGCGCTTCAGCTCCAACTGCATGGCGCCGCGCAGTTTCTTGTCGAGCGCCCCGAGCGGTTCGTCGAGCAGCAGCAACCGAGGCCGTTTGACCAGCGCGCGGGCGAGCGCGACGCGCTGCTTCTGGCCACCCGACAATTGCTCAGGCTTACGGTCGGCGAAGGGGACAAGCTCGGTGGTGGCCAGAATGGCCTCGACGCGGGAACGGATTTCAGCTTTCGGCAAGCGCTCCATCTCCAATCCGTAGGAGACATTGGCGCGCACGCTCATATGCGGGAACAGCGCGTAGGACTGGAACATCAGATTGACCGGCCGCTTGTTGGGCGAGGTCCGGGCGATGTCCTTGCCATCGAGCAGTATGCGGCCGTCGGTTGGCGTCTCGAA
The DNA here is from genome assembly GCF_040322455.1 of Mesorhizobium sp. M0139. Classification (NCBI taxonomy): domain Bacteria; kingdom Pseudomonadati; phylum Pseudomonadota; class Alphaproteobacteria; order Hyphomicrobiales; family Phyllobacteriaceae; genus Mesorhizobium; species Mesorhizobium sp. M0139. The sequence continues at coordinate 300,090 of NZ_JAMYTN010000008.1, read as the reverse complement.
GCCGGCCAGCATGCGCAGCAGCGTGGTCTTGCCGCAGCCGGAGGGTCCAAGCAGCGCGAAGAACTCGTTTTCGCGGATGTCGAGCGAGATGCCGTCGACGGCGGTGACCCGGCCGAACTTCTTCGAAACGTTATCAATGGCCAGCAGCGTGCGCGGTTCGCTCATTGGCCGATGATCCCACGGTTGAGCCGCTGCGACAGGGTCAGCGCGGTGATGGATACCGCCATGACGATGGTCGCCAGCGCGTTGATCTCCGGCGTGATGCCGAAGCGGATCATGGCGTAGATCTGCATCGGCAGCGTCGTCGAGGCGCGGCCGGCACCGGCGGTGAAGAAGGCGATGATGAACTCGTCGACCGAGAGCGTGAAGGCAAGCAGAGCGCCGGCGATCACTGCCGGCGCGATGACCGGCAATGTCACACGCCGGAAGGTGGTCAGAGCCGAGGCGCCGAGGTCGGCGGAGGCCTCGACGATCGACCAGTCGAAACTCTTTAGCCTTGCGCGCACCACCGAGCAGACGAAGGCGAGGTTGAAGACGACATGGGCGAGGATGATGGTGTGCAGGCCCATGGTCAGGTTTAGCATGGAGAAGAACGACAGCAGAGCGATCGCCAGGACGATGTCGGGGATGATCATCGGTGCGAAGATCAGCGCCTCGAGACCCCTGCCGTATTGCCGGCGCATCTCGATGCCGATGGCCAGCAGCGTGCCGAGCAGCGTGGCGATGGCCGTGGAGACCAACGCCACGATCAGCGTGTTGAGCGCAGCGGAAAGGATTGCGGAATTGCCGGCCAGCGAGGCATACCATTTCAGCGAAAAGCCCGACCATGCCGTCGGCAATCCGCCTTCGTTGAAGGACAGCGCCACCAGCACGGCGATCGGGATGTAGAGGAAGGCGAAGACGAGGGTGAGGATCGTCCGCATGCCGAGCGTACGGGTGAAGGAATGGGTCATCGCCGGCCTCCGACAATTGGAACGCAAGCGAACGACCAGAGTCCTTCTTCCCGTTCACGGGGAGAAGATGCCGGCAGGCAGACGGGGGGCAGCGTTGAGCGTCGCAAAGGTTGACGCCGCCCCTCATCCGCCCCTTCGGGGCACCTTCTCCCGGTGAACGGGGAGAAAGCAAGAATTGCGCAGCGCTCAGCCATCGGCGTCGCCCCTTGCCTCAGCCGCACGCCCCGCGGCGCGGTCGGCGGCGAGCGCCTGCGCCATCAGCACCAGAAGCATGATGGCGATCAGCGCCATCGCCAATGCCGCGCCAAACGGCCAGTCATTGGCGGTCAGGAACTGGTCGTAGACGAGGTTGCCGATCATCTGGAAGCGGCCGCCGCCAAGCAGCGCCGGGGTGACGAAATTGCCGATCGACAGCACAAAGACGAAGACAGCACCCGCAGCGATGCCGGGCACGGTCAGCGGCAGGATGACACGTCGGAAGGTGGTGGCAGCGGAGGCGCCGAGATCGCGTGAGGCCTCGGCCAGTTCCGGGTTGAGGCGTGACAGCGGCGCGTAGCAGGCGAGGATGACGAAGGGCAGATAGTTGTAGACGAGGCCTGCGATGACCGAGCCTTCGGTATAGAGCATCGAGGGCGGTTCGCCGGTGTAGCCGAACCAGCGCAAGAGCTGGGTGATCAGGCCTTCGCGGTTCAGCAGCACGATCCAGGCATAGGTGCGGATCAGGTAGTTGGACCAGAACGGCAGCACGGCGAAAAACAGGAACACCGGCTGCCACCGGCGCGGGGCGGCCGCGATCGCATAGGCGGCGGCATAGCCGATCACCACCGCGATCAGGGTCGCGGTGCCGGCGATACGCGCCGATTTGAGTAAGATGCCGGCATAGAGCGGGTCGAAGACCAACCCGAAATTTTCCAGCGTCAAAGTGTAGTCGATGCCGCCATAGACGCCGCGCCGGAAGAAGGCGAGCGCCAGCACCAGGGCGCATGGGATAACCATCAGCGCGGTCAGCCAGACCAGCGCCGGGGCCATCAGCAGAGAGGAACGAAGTCGGGTCTGGGACAATTTCTCGGGTACCGCTCAGGGCCGGCGGCAGAAGTGCTGCCGGCCGTGAAGTCTGCGCCGCTTACTGCGCGGCCTTGATCTCGCTGACGATCTTGGAATAGTCGCGCTGGGCTTCGCCGACGTCACGCAACTGCTCGAACTTGACGAGATCGGCCACCGGCATCGCCATGTTGGGGAATTTGGCCAGGAAGTCGGCCGGCAGGCTTTCCATCGCCGGCTTGTTCGGCACCTTGTAGTCGATGTTCTGCGCCGCCCAGGCGTGGTTCTTGGCGTCGAGCATGAAGTTGATGAACTTGAAGGCGTCGTCCTTGTGCTCGGACGCCTTCATCACCACCATCGTGTCGACCCACAGGTCCGAACCTTCTTTAGGGATGACGTATTTGATCTCCGGCTTGTCGGCGATGCCGTAATTGCACCAGCCGTCCCAGGCCTGCACCATCAGCGCCTCGCCGGAAACCAGCTTGGAATAGAAGGTGGTGTCGTCATAGGCGAGCAGGGTCTTCTTGGCGGAGATCAAGAGGTCCTTGACCTCGGCCATCTTGGCCGGGTCGGTCTCGTTGACCGAATAGCCCTTGTCGAGCTGCCCGGCGGCCAGCAGCCAGCGATCGGTCGCCAGCATGGTGGTCTTGCCCTTCATCTCGTCGGAAGGGGCGAGCAGGTCGCTCCAGCTCGTGGGCGCCGTCTTGACAAGGTCAGAGCGGTAGCAGAGGCCCGTCGTGCCCCAGGTGTAAGGCACGGAGAAAGCGTTGCCGGCATCGTGCGGCAGCTTGGTCGCTTCGGGATAGAGGTTGGCGAGGTTGGGGATCTTGGCATGGTCGATCGGCTCGGTCAGGCCAAGCTTGTTTAATACTTCGGCGAAGGGCGAGGAGACGAAGACCACGTCATAGCCCTTGCCGCCGGCGGCAATCAGCTTGCCCATGATCTCTTCATTGGTGGCGTGCACCACCACTTCGCCGGCAACGCCGGTGACGGTCTTGAAAGCGGCCATGGCGTCGGGTGCCATGTACCCATCCCAGTTCGAAATAACGAGGTCGGCTGCGGCGGCCGGCCCCGAGAGCGTCAGGGCGAGACCGAGAGCGATTGAGGATGTATTGAGCGCACGGCGCCGCAGGCTGGTAGCGGGCATGGCAGTCTCCCATTCGGTTTGATCGTCGAAATCATTTGCCGGACCGAGGCCGGCGACGCGCGCGCCTGCCTCGATCCTGTTCCCTCGGTCTTTTCTCGCCGATTGTGCCGACAGTACTATTGCAGAAAAAAGTACGTCAATCCATAATCTGTCAACCGACGGAGGAATTTGGCCGATTGTCCCTGTTCCGGCGATCAGCCAGACCAATGCGCCACATTCGCATTCGAGAAAAGTCATGCAAGCCGTAGCCAGACGACCTCGCACCAACCATCTCGATCTGGCGCAGCGCATCCTGGATGTGGCGCGGCAGCGTGGCTTCGAGCCTGGCGCCCGCCTGCCCGAACAGCAGATCGCCTCGCTGTGCAATGTCTCGCGCACGCCCGTACGCGCCGCACTCGGCCTGCTCGCGGAACGGGGCGTGGCGCGCTGGGAGGCCGACAGCGGTTATCATCTGACGGTCGACCTCGCCGCCCAGCCCGCCATTGCCGCCGAACTACCCAGTGCGGAGGAAGACGAGCTCGCCGAAGCCATCCTGCGCGACCGCTCGGCGCGACGGTTGGACCAGACGGTGACCATCGCGGGGCTGATGCGACGCTACGACGCTGATCGCAAGACGGTACTAAAAGCACTTAACAAACTGACCGACGAGAATCTTCTGGATCGTGCGCCTGGGCAATCCTGGTTGTTTCGCCGCGCGCCGGACGATCCGGAGGCGCAAGGCGAAAGCTACGAGTTCCGCCTGGTGCTAGAGCCGGCGGCCATCCTGACGCCAGGCTTTCGGCTGGACGGGGCGCGGGCAGCAATGTTGCGGCAAGGCATGGAAGCGCTTGCAGCGCTGCCGGACGAGACATTCGACACGCGCGAGTTCCAGCGGCTGGACATGGATTTTCATGGCATGATCGCCGAGGGCTGCGCCAACCGTTTTGTGTCGGATGCATTGGCCGATCATCTCCGCCTGCGCCGGCTGCCGGGCATCTATTCCGGCGTCAACGTGTTTCGGCTGCGGCAATCGTTGCGCGAACACTCGGGCATACTCGACTATCTTGAAAGCCGGCAGTATGAGGTGGCTGCCGATCTGCTTCGCATCCACCTGCGGCTCTCCCGCAGCCAGCGACCGCAAGCAGCCAGCCGCGGAGCTCCCGCACTGTTCAGCATGATCAGCCGGCCGGATTGAAGAGGAATAATTGACGCGTAAAGCCAGCCCGACCATCGCGCTGTTTCCCGAAGCCAGTTTCGGCGCCGCGTTGAATTGCGTCGGTATCGCACAGGCATTGCGCGCACGGGGCGCTCGCCCCGTCTTCATCTGCCATGCCGGCTTCTCCGGCGTCTTTACCGACTATGGCTTCCAGGAATACCATCTGCCGACGGATGAGCCGCTGAGCGACAGCGACCGCCAGAGCTATTGGCAGGCCTTCGTGCGCCGGCACCTGCCGCATTTCCGGCTGAGCCCGATCGACCAGCTCGAGACCTATGTCGCGCCGACCTGGCAAGCGATCGTCGACACCGCCGTTAACGCCGAGGCGCCGCTGCGCCAATTGCTGGCGCGGCTGAAGCCGGACGCGGTGGTGCTCGACAACGTCATCATGTTCCCGGCGATCGCCGCCGCCGGCTGCCCGTGGGTGCGCGTCGTCTCCTGTGCCGAGACGGAACTGCCGGATGCCGAGGTGCCGCCCTATCTCTCGGGGATGGGTGCCGACGACCCGCAACGTGCGGCGTTCGAAGCGCGCTATCTCGCGGCCTCCGCACCCGCGCATGAGCGCTTCAACCGTTTTCGTGCGGATGCCGGCCTGGCGCCGTTGCCCAAGGGCCTGTTCCTCGAGACATCACCCGACCTCAATCTGCTGCTGACGCCAGCGATCGTACGGCGTGAGCGGGCCGAGCCGCTCGACCCCAAACGCTTTGTCTATCTCGAAGGCTGCGTGCGTTCGGAAGGGCCATTCGAGGTGCCGGTGTTTCCGCGCAATGGCGGCCCGCTGGTCTATGTCAGCTTCGGCAGCCTCGGCGCGATGGATGTCGGGCTGATCGAGCGCATGCTCGCCGTCTTCGACAGGCTGCCGGCGCGCTTCATCGTCAATGCCGGCGGCCTGCGCGACGCCTATCGCGCGGTGCCGGACAATGTCTATCTCGACGCCTGGTTTCCGCAGCCTTCGGTGGTGGCGAAGTCGGACCTGTTCATCCACCATGGCGGCAACAACAGCTTTTGCGAGGCGCTGCGCTTCGGCGTGCCGTCGCTGATCATGCCCTATTGCTGGGACGGTCACGACAATGCGCAACGCGCGGGAGAGACAGGTGTCGGCGACCATATCGGCCGCGACGCCTGGACGGAAGGGGGATTGGAGAGAGCCATTCTCGGCCTGCTGGCCGACGATGCGATGCGCGCCCGCCTCAGGGACAATGCTGCCAAGATGGCGCTGACCCCTGGAACGGATGTGGCCGCGCAAGCCATACTCTCTCTCATAGGTACGTGAACCAAAATGCAGGACAAAAATACCAACACCGCTCTCTTCACCGGCAACGATCCCAAGGCCTGGCTCGCCCAGCACGGCATCACGGAGGTCGAGTGCCTGGTGCCCGACATGAATGGCGTGCTGCGCGGCAAGGCGCTGCCGACGGTGAAATTCCTCAAGGCGCTGGAAGACCGCGCACTCTACCTGCCGAGCAGCGCTTTCCTGGTCAGCATCGATGGCCGCTACTCCGGTTCCATCGACGAAGGCTTTGCCTATCAAGACCCGGATATGCGCATGGTGCCTGATATGTCGACGCTGTGCCTGGCGCCGGGCGGTGGCGTCGGCAAAGCCTATGTCTTCGCCGACGCCTTCCACATGCAAGGCAAGCCCTGGATGGCCTCGCCACGACATGTGCTGCGCGCCGTGCTCGATCTCTACCGGAAGCGCGGTTGGCGCGCGGTGGTGGCGCCGGAAATCGAATTCTATCTGACCGCGCCCAATCCGAATCCCGACCAGCCGCTGACGGCACCGGTTGGCGCCAATGGCCGCGCCGAGGGCTCGCAGCATCCCTATGACATGGTGGCGCTGGAAGAATTCGAGCCGGTGATAAGGCGCGTCTATGATTATGCCGCAGCCGCCGGCCTGCCGCTCGACACGCTGATCCATGAGTCCGGCACCGCGCAGCTGGAGATCAATCTCTTGCACGGCGACGCGGTGCCGCTCGCCGACCAGGTGCTGCTGTTCAAGCGGCTGACTCGCCAAGCGGCGCAACAGAGCGGCATGCACGCGACCTTCATGGCCAAGCCGATCGCGGCGCAGGCGGGAAGCTCGATGCATCTGCACATGTCTGTCGTCGATGAAACGACAGGCGCCGCGCTGTTTGCCGACAGAGATGATGCAGACACCGAAATGTTCGGCCATTTCATCGGCGGCCTGCAGAGATATGTGCCCGAGATCATGCCGCTGTTCGCACCCAACGTGAACTCGTTCCGCCGCATCCGGCCGAACCACAGCGCACCGGCCAACATCGAATGGTCGCATGACAACCGCTCTTGCGGCCTGCGCGTGCCGGCAGGTGGCCGCGCCGCCCGGCGGGTAGAGAACCGCTTGCCGGGAGCGGATTGCAATCCCTATCTGGCGATCGCCGGTTCGCTGCTTGCCGGCTATCTCGGCGTCGAGCAGAAGCTGGCGCGCTCGGCTGAGGCCTCGGGCAATGCCTACAAGATCAAAAGCACGCTGCCGAAAACGATGGAGGAGGCGCTTGATCGTTTCATTGCTTGCGAGCCGGTGCGGGCATTGCTCGGCGAGGATTTTTTCCAGACCTATCTGCGCGTCAAGAGCGTCGAACTCGACCTGTTCCAGAGCGTGGTGACGAGCTGGGAACGCGACCATTTGCTGCTGAAGGTGTGATCATGGCCTCCGGCTCAACGGGTTTCAATTCGAGCCTCGATATCGGCAATTCCTATTATGTCGCCACCGCCAATCCGGCGCCGGACCATCCGGCGCTGGTGGGAGATGTCGGCGCCGATCTGGTGGTGGTCGGCGGCGGCTGCACCGGCCTGTCGGCCGCCCTTCATGCCGCCGAGCGCGGCCTGAAGGTGGTGCTGCTCGAAGGCGGCAAGATCGGCTGGGGCGCGTCGGGCCGCAATGGCGGCCAGATGATCCCTGGCCTGCGCAAAGGCGCCAAGGGGTTGGTCAAGCTTTACGGCCCCGAGCGGGCGAAGGCGCTGTTCGACCTCGCCTTCGAGGCGCGGGGCCTGGTGCTCGACATCATCGAGCGCCACGCCATCGATTGCGATCTGCGGCTGACCGGCCATCTCGTCGGTGCCGTTAATGGCTCCGACCTCAGGGATCTCGAAGACGAGGCCAAATGCCTCGAGAGCGTGATGAAGTTCCGCGACGTCGAGATCCTGTCGGCGGCGCAGGCACGCGGCAAGGTGGACACGCCCTATCATGGCGCGATGTATGAGCCGCTTGGCGGCCATATGCATCCGCTGAACTACACGCTCGGCCTTGCCCGTGCCGCCGTGGCGGCCGGTGTCGTCATCCATGAAAATTCCGTCGCGGTAAAGCTGGAGCGCGAGCCTTCGATCCGGGTCTCGACGGCGCAGGGGTCGGTAAGGGCCAAACATGTCGTGCTGGCCGGCGACGCGTTGCTGCATGGGCTGGAGCCGCGCGTCAACAGCCGCATCATGCCGGTCGGCAACTACATCGTCGCCACCGAACCGCTGGAGGGCAAACACAATGTCATCCCGGCCAATGTCGCGGTGTCCGACACGCGCTTCGTCGTCAACTACTACCGCATGTCGGCGGACGGTCGGCTGCTGTTCGGCGGCGGCGAGCGCTACACGCCATCGCCGCCGGCCGACATCGCTGGCTTCGTGCGGCCGCACATGGAGGCCACCTTCCCGCAACTGAAGGGCTGCCGCATCGATCATGCCTGGGGCGGTCTGGTGTCGGTGACCACGTCGCGGCTGCCGCATGTCGGGCACTATGGCGAGGTCTATTTCGCGCATGGCTATTCCGGCAAGGGCGTCATCCTGTCAACGCTGTCGGGCAAGCTCTTGGCCGAAGCGATTACGGGCGACGCCTCGCGGCTGGACCTGTTCTCGACGCTGACGCCGATGCCGTTCCCGGGCGGTACGGCGCTGCGGGGCCCGCTCTATGTGCTGGGGATGTTGTGGTACGCCATGCGCGACCGCATCAAGCATTGAAGGCTGCGGCCGGCGGGCGCGAAATCATTGGAGGCGATTGCATGCGTGATTTTCAGTCCCCCGGACGCTCGCCAGTTCGCGCGACAGAAGCGATGGCGGCGACATCGCATCCGCTGGCGACGCTGGCCGCCATCGACATGCTGCGCTCCGGCGGCAATGCCATGGATGCCGCTGTGTGCGCTGCGGCGGTGCAAGGCGTCGTCGAGCCGCAATCGACCGGCATCGCCGGCGACTGTTTTGTGCTCTACAGTCCCAAAGGCGAGGGCGATGTTCTCGCTTTCAACGGCTCGGGGCGTTCGCCCGCTGCGGCAACCGCCGAATGGTATCTGGAGCGGGGGCATTGCGAACTGCCTGCGGCCGGACCGCATGCCGTCACCATACCAGGCGCCATCGATGCATGGTGCCGGCTACTCGAGGACCACGGAAAAAAGGGCATCGACGCCGCGCTGGCGCCAGCCATTCGCTATGCCGAACAAGGCTATGTCGTTCATGATCGCGTCGCCTTCGACTGGGCCGACGAGGTCGCCCTGCTCTCAGCCGATGAACATGCCGCGCGCATATTCCTGCCCGAGGGAAGGGCGCCGCAAGCCGGCGATGTGCATCGGCAGCCGCACTTGGCGGACACCTTGCGCATCATCTCCAACCGAGGCCGTGCAGGGTTTTATGAAGGTGAAGTCGCGGACGATCTGGTGGAACGTCTTCGCGCGCTGGGCGGGCTGCATGCATTGGAGGATTTCGCCGAGACCCAAGGCGACTACGTCACGTCGGTGAATACGTCCTATCGCGGCTACGATATCCATCAGATGCCACCGAACAATCAGGGCATGACGGCGCTGATCATGCTGAATGTGCTTTCGGGCTTCAGCCTTGGTTCGTTGGAGCCGAACAGTGCCCAGCGGCTGCATCTCGAGATCGAAGCCGGCCGGCTTGCCTACCAGGACCGCGATACTTTCATCGGCGACCAGGATTTCGTCCAGGTCCCCGTCGAACAACTGCTGTCGGCAGCTTATGCGGAGCGGCTGCGCGCCGCCATCGATCCGGCCCTCGCCATGACGCATCTGCCGCGGCTTGAGCTGCCGCGCAGCGACACCGTCTATATCTCCGTGGTCGACCGCGACCGCAATGCAGTCAGCTTCATCAACTCGACCTTCGGTTCCTTCGGCAGCGGCGTCGTCGGTCCCAAGACAGGCGTCGTGCTGCAGAATCGCGGCAGCAGTTTTCGCCTCACGGAAGGCCATCCAAATCGTATCGCGCCGCGAAAGCGACCGATGCACACCATCATGCCTGGCATGGCGACGCGAGGGGGTAAGGTGGTGATGCCGTTCGGGGTGATGGGCGGCGGCTACCAGCCGTTCGGCCATGTCCATCTGTTGACCAACATGATCGATTTCGGGATGGACCCGCAGCAGGCACTGGATGCGCCACGGGTGTTCTACAAGGACAATGCCGTGCTGGCCGAGCGCGGGATTCCGGCTGAGGCGATCGCCGGCCTGCGTCAGCGCGGTCATCAGGTTTCGATCGCCGAGGAGCCGCATGGCGGCGGCCAGCTGGTGCTGATCGATTGGGAAAAGGGCACGCTCACCGGTGCCTCCGATCCTCGCAAGGACGGTTGTGCGCTGGGCTACTGATCTGCGTTGCTGGAATGCGCATTCAGAACCAGATCAGCCAGACAAGCTGCAGGGTTACCAGTGCAATGGCGTCCCAGAAGATGAGTTCGCCTGTCGAGAACCAGCGCCGCGACCGGTTGAAGCTGTAGAACAGCCACCAGACCAAGGCTGCGGCGGCCAGCGGCACCAAAGCGAGCAGCGTGCTCACGGCAGCCGCGCTCCCGACACAGCATCGAATGTGTGCAGCGCTGCCGGCGGAAAGCGTAGATAAAGCGGCTGGCCGGGATCGAAAGCGCGATCGTCATTCACAGTCCTGACGATCAGCGCGTTGGCCTCGCTATTGGCGAAGATCAGCACGTCCGGCTCGACCGGTTCGACGACGTCGACGGCAAACAGGATGGCGTCGCCGGCAGTCGCGTCGACAAGCTGGATCTGCTCCGGGCGAATGCCGAGCACGATGGGACCATCAGGCTTTCCCGGAAGCGGGCAAGTGAAACCGCTGGCGTGGAAGACGCCGGCGCGGACATCGCCATCGAACGTGTTCATCGCTGGACGGCCGATGAATTCGGCGATGAAGCGATTGGCAGGCCGCCGATAGATCTCGCGCGGGTCGTCGTACTGGATCAGTGCGCCTTCGCGCAACACCGCGACCCTGGTCGCCAGCGTCATCGCCTCTTCCTGGTCGTGGGTGACGAAGACGAAGGTCTTTTTCAGCTCGCGATGCAGACGCTTCAGCTCGGTGCGCATGTGGAGCCGCAACAAGGCGTCGAGATTGGACAGCGGCTCGTCCATCAGACAGAGGCTCGGCTGCCAGACGAGTGCGCGGGCCACAGCCACGCGCTGCGCCTGGCCGCCCGACAATTGCGAAGGGCGGCGGTCGAGGTAACGGGTGATTTCGAGCAGCTCGGCCATGGCGCGGACGCAGCGGTCAAGCTCGGCGGCCGGCATCTTTCGGATGCGCAAGGGATAGGCGATGTTCTCGTAGACGCTCTTATGGCTGTAGAGCGCATAGTTCTGGAACACCATGCCCATGCCGCGCAGGCGCGGCGGCAGGTCGGTGACATCGAGGCCCTCGACCATGATGCGCCCGGCGGTCGGCCGCTCCAGCCCGGCGAGCAGCCGGCAGGCTGTCGTCTTGCCGGAACCGGACGGGCCGAGCAGAACCAGGAATTCGCCGGGCTCGAAAGCAAGATCGAGCGCCTGCAGCGCCACCGTCCCGTCCGGGAAGGCCTTGGTGACGCCGTCGAAAACAATTGCCATACAAGATCCCTTCAACCCTTGACCGCGCCGAAGGTGAGGCCGCGGACGAGCTGTTTCTGGACAAGGAACGTGAAAAGCACGATCGGCAGCGTTGCCACGATCGCGACTGCCGCGACCTGTCCCCAGAGCGTGCCATGCGGCGTCACCAGCCCCGGTATGCCGACGGTCAGCGGCCGCCCGTCGAAAGCGACGAGGATGAAGGCATAGAGGAACTCGTTCCACGACAGGATGAAGCAGAGCACCGCTGTGGCGCCGATGCCGGGTGCGGCCAGCGGCGCGACGACGAAGAAGAATGCGCCGAGCCGCGAGCGGCCGTCCATCATCGCGGCCTCGTCGATCTCCCTGGGGATTTCGGCGAAGAAGCCGCGCATCATCCAGACGACGAGCGACAGGTTGAAGGAGGTGTGGGCGATCACAACGGCGTAGATGGTGTCGATCAGGCCCAGCGAGGTGAAGAACAGGAACAGCGGCACGGCGATTGAGATCGGCGGCGCCATGCGCGTGGTCAGGAAGAAGAAGAACAGGTCTTCCTTGCCGGGAAAATCCGAGCGGGCAAAGCCATAGGCCGCTGGCGCGCCGATGACGATGCAGAGTATGGTCGACGACACCGAGATCAGCACCGAATTGATCGCCAGCGGCCAGTATCCCTTGTCGATGAAGACGGCGGGATAGTTGGCAAGCGTCGGCGAAAAAATCCATTTCGGCACAGAAGACAGAAGATCGACGCGGTTCTTGAACGACGCCAGCACCATCCAGACATAAGGCGTCAGCGCCACCACGACGGCGACGAGCAACACCGCCCAGGCAAAGCTTTTCCAGGCGCGGTTGGTGGACTGATCGATCATCGCAGCGCCCTCAAAACGCCCCCACCTGCTTGCGGCTCGACCAGTAGACGGCCTTGTAGAAGACCGAGCACAGGATCAGCACGACGAGATAGATCATGAAGGCGACCGCGGCGCCGTAGCCGAGGTCCCAGTTACGGAAATTGACGCGGTAGGCGTAGATCGAGACCAGCTCGGTCAGCGTTCCCGGTCCGCCGCCGGTCATCAGGAAAACCTTGTCGAACTCCTTGAAGGCGTCGATGCCGCGCAGCAGCAGCACGAGCGCGATGACCGGCCGCAGCAGCGGCAGCATGACGTTTCGGAAAATCTGGAACGGTTTGGCGCCATCCATCATCGCCGCCTCGAACGGCGCGCGCGGCAGGCTCATCATCCCGGCGAGCATGATCAGGGTGACGAAAGGCGTCCACTGCCAGACATCGATGGCGACGATGGTCGGAAACACCAGGTCGGGTGCCGAAAGCACCGCCGAATTCTGCGCCAGCAGGCCGACCTTGCGCATGTAGAAGGTGAGCATGCCGAAATCGCCCTGCAACAGCAGCCGCCAGATCAGCCCGACGGCGACCGGCGCGATCATCATCGGGATGAGCAGCAGTGTGGTGAGAAGCCGCTGGCTGGCGACGAAGCGGAAGATCAGGAAGGCCAGCGCAAAGCCGAGCAGGAATTCCAGGCCGACGGCGATGATGACGAATTTCAGCGTCAGCAGGAACGATGCCCAGAAGAATGGGTCGTTGCGCATCAGCTTGCGGAAATTGTCGAAACCGACGAAGGCGCCGGCATGGCTGGCGTCGGCGAAGCTGAGGTCGGTCAGCGCGGTGTAGACCATGTAGTAGAACGGGCCGACCAGGAAGACGACGACGAGCAGCGTCGCCGGCAGCATCAAGAGCGGCCCCACCCCACGGTCGAGAAGCGGCATTCCGCGCGGCGATGGAGTGCGGTTCGTCACGGGCGTTTCCTGCGGACAAGAACGGCTACCCGCTTGTGCGGGTAGCCTCTGCGCGACATCTCAAGGCCTATCGTGCCGGATAGGTCATGGGTGCGCAAGAACCGAGCAGTGTCGAGATGTCGGTGGCGGCGGTGTCGAGGGCGGCCTGCGCCTCCTTTTCGCCGGCGAGGTAGGATGACAGTTCGCGCACTAGTATGTCGGTCATCTCGGCCGATTGCGGCAGCGTCGCCTTCGGCACCGCATGCTCGTTGGCCTCCATCGAAGCCTTGGCATAGGGCAGCTTCTGCACCTCGGCGGAGGCATAGACATCCGGCCGACCTGAAGCGCCGCCATTGAGATGCTGTTCGAGCTGGCGGTCATAGCCCATCATCCACTGGACGAAGAGGAAGGCGGCCTGCTGGTTCTTCGAATAGACCGGGATGAGATAGGTCCAGCCCTCGACCTGGCCGATCTTCCCGCCGTCGCCTTGCGGCACGAGATCGAAGCCAACCTTGCCGACCACGGTGGAGGCCGTGGTGTCGACCGACACGGCATAGGTTGCGTCGTTCCACATGATCAGCTCGGCGACCTTGGCTTGCTGCATCAGCGCCATGACATCATCCCAGAAATAGTTGAGGCTGTCCGGCGGCGAGAATTGCAGCAGGCTCTTGTAATATTCGAGCGAGGCGACGGCCTTGGGGCTGTTGACGATGACCGGGCCGCAGGCCGAGCCGCTCTTCACGTCGAGCACGTCGCCGCCGAAGGAATAAAGGAAATTGAGCCACTCATACCACAGTGCCTCATGGCGCTTGCCCTGCAGGGCGGTGCCGTAAAAACCCTGGTCGGGGCGATAGAACCATTCGGCGATATCGCGGTATTGCTTCCAGTCCTTGGCGGGAGCGAGGCCGTAGCCATACTTGGCCTTGAAGCCTGCCTGCTCCTTGGGATCGGCGAGCAGGTCCGAGCGATACCACATGAACATGTTGAGCACTGTGAAGGGGAAGCCGTACTCCTTGCCGTCATACCAGGAGATTTCGTGCCAGGCGGTCTGGTAGAGCTGCTTCTCCGGCTCGAAGCTCGGATCGCGCAAAGCCGGGTCGGCCATCATCTTGGCGATTTCGACCAGATGGTTGTTGGTGGCGAACTTGCCGAGTTCGCGATGCGGCTGGATGATGACGTCGTAGCGGCCGCGGTGCGAGTTGAGATCGAGCTGCACCTTGTTGACGGCTTCCGAGTGCTCGTACATCTCGACTTCGACATGGATGCCGGTCTGTTTTTCAAACTCCGGCGCCATCTTCTTCAGCGCTTCGAGCGGCGGCAGCGCCTCGCCGACCATGCGGATGGTCTGGCCGCTATAGGGTTTCGACGCCTCTTTCAGATCCCACGCGTCCGCTTGTGTCACTTGCCACGTCAGGGGCCACACAAATACGACTGCGACGAGCAGTCTGGACGCGGTACGTCTCAGCGGCTTGAGCATTCTTCCCTCTCCCTAGAAGTCGTGCCTGGCGGGCCGGCGCCCGTTTTGTCATAAAATGTGTGGTACTGCAAATCAAAATGTGGCACCTTGCAACAAATGGTTGGGAGGTGTTAACAGACCGGCAGCAAACCGGCTTTCCCGACCAGGCGAGGGACCTTTCGGATGGACTTCATCTTCATGCTGACGCGCAACGATCGCACGGTCGAGGACTGTCTCGACCTGGTCGATTTGATTGAGCCGGTCGGCCTGAAGCATGTCGGCTTCAAGGATATTGGCGTCGCGCCGGATGTGCTGCGCAAGCTCGCTGTCGCCATTGGCCGGACAGGCGCCACCACTTACATGGAAGTTGTCTCGACGACGGCTGAGGCCTGCCTTAATTCCGCGCGCATCGCCAGGGATCTCGGCATCCAGCGCCTGCTCGGTGGTACCCAGGTCGACGAGATCATGGCGTTGCTGGAGGGGAGCGGCACCGAATACTACCCTTTTCCCGGGCGGCCGGTCGGCCATCCGACCAAGCTCGGCGGTTCGGCCGAGGATGTCGAGGCCGACTGCCGGGCCTTCGCCGAGAAGGGTTGTGCGGGATGCGACATCCTCGCCTATCGCGCCACCGAGGCCGACCCGGCCGAACTGGTGCGCGCAGCCCGGCGCGGGCTTGGTCCGTCGCGGCATCTGATCGTCGCCGGCGCTGTGGCATCAGCCGATCGGATCAAGGCAATCAAGCTGGCCGGCGCCAACGCTTTTACCATTGGCACAGCGGTTTTCGATGGCTCCTATTCGCCGACGAAAGGTTCTATCCTCTCGCAACTGCGGGATGTCCTCGCGGATTGCGAGCGTGTCTAATGCCAGTCATCGGCATCGATCTCGGCACACAAAGCCTAAAGGCGATCGTTGTCGATGACGAATTGCGGCTGCGTGGCGAGGCCGCTGTGTTGTACCAGCCGGCCTTCCCGGCGCCCGGCTGGGCCGAACAGAACCCGGCGCTGTGGCTGGCGGCGCTCAAGCCGGCCATTGCCGGCGCGCTCGACAAGGCTGGGCTTGCGCCGTCCGACATCAAGGGTATTGCCATTGCCGGCCAGCTCGACGGCTGCGTCGCGGTCGATCGCAATGGTGAGGCGCTGGCTCCGTGCATCATCTGGATGGACCGGCGGGCGGCAGGAGAGATCGCCGCCATCGACCCGGACTTCATCCGTGAGCGCACCGGTCTCGTTCTGGACGCCACCCATATGGCGGCGAAAATCCGCTGGGCCGCGCGCAACCTGCCCGAAGCGCGCCGAGTGGCGCTCTGGCATCAACCGGTATCATTCGTGGTCGCAGCGTTGTGCGGTCGTGCCGTCATCGATCACGCGCTGGCCTCGACGACCATGCTCTATGGGCTGAAGGAGCACAATTATGCCGGCGATCTGCTGGCGGCCTTCGACATCGATGCACATAAATTGCCCGGCATCGACGATGCATCTGAGATCGCCGGCGCCTTGACCCACGCCGGCGCCGAGCTCACCGGTCTTCCTGTGGGCACGCCGCTGGCGGTCGGCACCGGCGATGATTTTTCGGCCGCCATAGGCGCCGGGGTTGTCGTGCCCGGTGTCGTCGCCTGCAATCTCGGCACGGCCGAAGTGGTCGGCGCGGTGTCCGGCACGCTTCGCCTCGACCCCGGCGGCCTGGTCGAGACCCATGGCTTTCTCGGCGACGGCTATTTCATCTCCAATCCCGGATGGCTCTCGGGCGGCGCGGTGACGTGGTTTCTAACAACCTTCGGCGTCGATTCGCCGGCGGCGATGTCGGAACTGGCGGCGACGGTGGTTGCCGGCAGCGACGATTTGCTGTTCTTGCCCGCGTTGTCCGGTGCCATGGCGCCGCGCTGGATCGCCGAAGCGCGTGCCGCTTTCTACGGCCTGACATCCTTCCACGGCAAAGCCGCTTGTGCCCGTGCCGTGCTGGAGGGCTGTGCCTTTGCCATGCGCGACGTGGTCGACCGGCTGGACGATCTCGATATCGCGACGGATCGCATCCGGCTCTCAGGCGGTGGCGCGCGCAGCCGGGTATGGGCGCAAATCCGTGCCGATGTCAGCGGCAGGCCGGTCGAGATCACGGGTGCGGCCGATGCCTCGCCGATCGGTGCGGCAATCCTTGCCGCCGCAGCCATCGGCCTTACCTCCTCAGTGCAGCAGGCGGCTGAAAGGCTGGCCGGCCACATCGAGACGATCGACCCTGATCCTTCCGCCAAGGCCGCCTACGACAGAAGTTACCGCCGGTATCGCACCTTGTTCGATGCCCTGACCCCGCTTCATGCTGATTGACCGGACTGCATCCTATGTCCAGACAAATGCTCGATCGCCTTATTGCCGGCACGCTGCCTGACCCGGACAGCCAGGGAATGCTGTCGGTGCCGCTGAAGACCATCGTCATAGGGCGCGGTCTCGGCGACGAGGCCGATGCGCTGGTCAAGCCGCTGCCGCTCGGCCGCAAGCTCGCCGTGGTCATGGATCCCGACACAAGGCTGGCGCTGGGTGAGAGGGTGTCGATCGGACTGCGTGGCAGCAGCGATGTCGACAAGATCATCCTGCCGCGCCATCCGCATCCGGACATGGACGCGGTGCGATCGGTGATCGCACGCACGAAAGACGCCAGCGGCCTGGTCGCGGTCGGATCTGGCTCGATCAACGACATCACCAAATATGCTGCCCATCTCACCCAAAAACCTTATGCGGTGTTCGGCACCGCGCCATCGATGAACGGCTACACCTCGGTGTCGGCGGCAATCACCGAGGACGGCCTGAAGAAATCGCTGACGGCCAGCCTGCCGGTCGGCGTCTTCCTCGATCTCGATGTCATGGCGCGGGCGCCGCACCGGCTGATCGCTGCCGGCTTCGGCGATTCGATGGCGCGGCCGACCGCGCAGACCGATTGGCTGATGGCGCATCTGTTGCTCGGCACGCCCTACAGGCAGGCGCCGTTCATGCTTCTGGCCGAGGACGAGAAGGCGCTCATCGCCAAGGCCGGCGAACTCGGGACCGGCGACCTTGAGGCGATGGAAGTGCTGGTGCGCACGCTGGTCATGTCCGGTCTCGGCATGACACTGTGCGGCGGCTCTTATCCGGCCAGCCAGGGCGAACATCTGATCGCCCACTATATCGACATGCGGGGCCAGGGATTGCCTGAGGCGCATCACGGCGAACACATAGCGGTGACGACGTTGACGATGGCGCGGCTGCAGGAACGCGTGCTGGCGCTGCGGGAGCTGCAGCTCGCGCCGTCCGCCGATACGCCAGACCGCTTCATCGAAATCTTCGGCGAAACGCTCGGACGTTCCTGCTGGGCGGCATTCAAGCCCAAGCTGCTGGACCGCGAACGGGCAAACGCCATCAACACCATGCTGGCCAAGCAATGGCGCTCGCATCGTGAAAGGCTGGTGCGGGTGGCACGCCCGGCGCGCGAGATCGCGGCAGCACTGCGCGCCGCCGGCGCGCCGACCACGCCGCAGGAGGTTGCCATACCGGCTGGCTTCTACGACGAGGCGGTCGCCAATGCCCGGCTGATCCGCGACAGGTTCACCATGCTCGACGTCGCGGCTGCCTCGCTCGAAACGGTTGCGGCGGGAGCCTGAGCGGGTGCTGCGTCCGCTTGCCGACTTCACCGCGCTAGACCGGCGCAACATCGCCGTCGTTCTGACCGATATCGACGACACCTTGACCGACAAGGGACGGCTGCCGGCAAAAGCCTATGCGGCGCTCGAGCGGCTGAAGCAGGCCGGCTTCCTTGTCGCGCCGGTGACCGGCCGCCCTGCCGGCTGGTGCGACCTGATCGCGCGGCAATGGCCGGTCGATGGCGTGATCGGCGAGAACGGCGCTTTCTATTTCCGCTATGACGGCACTGCCAAGCGCATCGTTCGTCACTATGCCAGGAGTGCCGGGGAAAGGCAGGCTGACGCGGCGCGCCTGCGCGAGATCGAACGCGCCGTGCTCGCGGAAATTCCGGGTGCGGCGGTCGCCGCTGACCAGGCCTATCGCGAAGCCGATTTGGCGATCGATTTTCGCGAGGATGTCGCGCCGCTGCCCAAATCTGAAGTGCTGAAGATCGTCGCTATCTTTCAGCGCTATGGAGCGGCGGCGAAAATCTCGTCCATCCATGTCAATGGCTGGTTCGGCAAATACGACAAACTGTCAACAAGCCGGCTATTCTTGCGCGACTGTTTTGGTATAGACATAGACCACGACAAGGACAGCATTGTCTTCGTCGGCGATAGTCCAAACGATGCGCCAATGTTCGGCTTCTTCCCCAACAGCGTCGGTGTCGCTAATGTGCTGGACTTCGCCGGCGAACTTCCGGCATCTCCTGCCTTCGTCACAAGCGGGCGCGGCGCGCAAGGGTTTGCCGAGCTTGCCGACGCACTGATTGCTGCAAAGGGAATGGAATAATCATGGATCAGGGCCGACTGACGAAGAAGGAGCGGCACGCGCTTATCCTTTCGGAAGTGCGCCGGTCGGCGTCCATCCGCATCTCCAAACTTGCACGGCGCATCGGCGTCGCCGGCGAGACCATCCGCCGCGATCTCATCGAACTCGGCGATGCCGGGCTGATCAACCGCACCTATGGCGGTGCGACGATCTCGCTGGTGACATCAGAGCCGGTGATTTCGGAGCGCGGCCTGACCCTGGTCGAGGAGCGCGCCCGCATCGGCCGCGGCGCAGCGGGCCTGGTCCAGAAGGGCCAGATCGTGATGATCGATGGCGGTTCGACCACTTATGAGGTGGCGCGCAACCTTTCGCAGCTGAAGCGCGACCTGACCATCATCACCAATTCCACCGGCGTGGCCTCGGTGGCCGGCGCCAATCCGACCTTCCGCGTGCTGCTTTGCCCCGGGACCTATGACAGCCGCGAAGGCAGCGTGCTTGGCGAAGACACCGTCGAGTTCCTGCGCCGCTACAATGCCGACGTCGCCATTATCGGGGCATCGGGGATAAGCGCCGATGGTCCGAGCGACATGATCTCGGGCGCCGCAGCCGTTAAACGCGCAATGATATCGCGTTCACTGTCGACGGTGCTGGTGGTGACCCACGACAAGTTTGGCCGCAGCAGTCTGGAACGCATCTGCGGGCTCGATGACATTGCCGATATCGTCACCGATAGCGAACCGAAGGCCGACCTGCGCACTGCTGCCGAACAGGCGGGCACGGAGCTGCATGTGTTTGCCGCCGACTGATCAGCATTGGCTATCCGGCGGCATCCCTGTTGGTCAGCGCGATGTGGCAGCAGCCGGGGCCGTGGCCCGGCGTCCAGGTGACATTGTCGAAGCGCACGCCCGTTGCCTCGAACAGACCACGGTCGAAAGCGCCGGCGATGCGGCAGAGCGTGGCGAGTTTTTCATCACCGACACCGGCCTCGACCCAGGCGTCCTTCAGCGGACAACGCTTCACCTTGAAGGCGATGTGGTCCGGCCCGCGCTCGACATCGGTCGGATACATCAGGCCGCCATCCGGGCTGACGGCCAAAAATGCCTCGCCGATGGCCGGCGCGTCGTTAGGTCCGAAACGGGCGAAGGCGGCCGCCGCCACCTCCTTGCCGCGCTGCTCGATGGTGCGGATCATGATCGCCTCGGCCTTTTCCGCGCCGAGTTCGCCGGTCAGCTCGTCGAGAAACAGACGGTAGAGATCGGCGCGGTTGCGGAAGGCGGAATCGAGTTCGCGCGAGAGTTTTTCGGCTCTGGCTTCTGGTTCGTTCATGGTACTTGCCTGCTGCTTCTGTCCAATCTTGGCGCCGCCGCAACCAGCGCCTTGCCGATTGCCGATTGCGGCGCGTCGACTACGTTGCGGGGGTCGCCGCTCTCGGCGATCCGCCCGGCGTTGAGAAGAACGACGCGGTGGGCGATGGCCCGTACGACGCCGAGATCATGCGAAATGAAGAGATAGGCGATCCGTTCCCTGGCTTGCAGGTCGAGCAGCAACTCAAGGATCTGTCCGCGGACCGAAACGTCGAGCGCCGACACCGCCTCGTCGAGCACGATCAGCGACGGTTTGGTCGCGATGGCTCGGGCGATGGCGACGCGCTGGCGCTGGCCGCCGGAGATTTCGTGAATGGCGCGCGGGGCGAGATCGGCTGCCAGCCCGACGCGATCCAGCAAGGCAGCAATGCGGGCCGGCCTCTCGGCGCGGGAAGCGATGGCATGGATGCGCAAGGGATCGTCAAGCACGCGAGCCACCGTGGCGCGCGGGTTGAACGCGGCGAGCGGATCCTGGAACACCATTTGCAGGCGCGCGCGCTTGGTGCGCAGGGCCGCACCCTTCAAGAGCAGAAAGTCATCGCCTTCGAACTGGACGGTGCCGGCGTCGGGCTCGATCAACCTAAGCACCAGCCGCGCGATCGTCGACTTGCCGCTGCCGGAGGGCCCGGCCAGCGCCAGCGTCTCGCCGGGTTCGATGGCGAAGGAGACACCGTCGACGGCCGCGATGGCCTTGCCGCCAAGACGGTATCGCTTGGTAAGACCGGAGACGGTGAGCAAGTTCATGCCGGCGCCCGTCGTAGCAGCGGATCGGCGTCGAGGCCGAGATGGGCGTTGAGCAGCGTTCGCGTATAGGCATGGCGCGGGGCGTTTATGATTTGCTCCGTCGGGCCGAGTTCGATCAGTTCGGCGTTCCGGAATACAGCGATACGCTCTGCGAGTTCGGCGGCCAGCGCGATGTCGTGGCTGATGAACAGCAGCGTCATGCCGTCCTCCGCCACCAGTTGCCGAATGAGGCTGACGATTTCGGCTTGCACAATGGTGTCCAGCGCGCTGGTCGCCTCATCGGCGATCAGCAGTTTCGGACCGGCTGCAATGGCCGCGGCAACAGCAACGCGCTGCTTCTGGCCGCCGGAGAGCTGGTGCGGGAAAGCACGCATGGCGGTTTGTGGGTCGGGCAGCCGGACACGTTGGAGCAGGGTTTTGGCTTTGGCGTAAGCTTGTGGCCAGTCGAGGCCGAGGTGGGTGCGGGCGACTTCGGCGATCTGTTTGCCGACGGTCATGACGGGGTCGAGGCTGGCGGAGGGGTCCTGGAAGACGAAACCAATGTCGCGACCGGGAAGGGGGAGCGTGCTGGGCTCGGTTAATTTGAGAGGTCGGCGTTCCGTCACACCCCCCTCTGTCCTGCCGGACATCTCCCCCGCAAGGGGGGAGATTGCTCTCTCATCTCCGCCTTCGCCAACCACGAACGTTGCAGAAGGGAAGCCGTCGGCAAAGCTGCTGATCTCCCCCCTTGCGGGGGAGATGTCCGGCAGGACAGAGGGGGGTGGGAAGGATCGCGGCGCCTGAAATTGCCACTTGACATGCCCTTCAATCTTGGCGCTCGCCGGCAGCAGTCCAGCCACCGCCAGCGCCAGCGTGCTCTTGCCCGAACCGCTTTCGCCAATGATCGCCAGCCGCTCGCCGGCAATAACATCCAGGCTGACCCCCTTCAGCGCCGTCACCTCGCTGCCATCTCGCCGATAGCGCACTGACAGATCGCGTATCTCAGCCAGTGCGGTCACGACAGGCTCCTCCGCACCGCCGTCGTTTCGACCACGCCTTCGCCGGTGAGATAGACGCCAAGCACGGTCAGCACCAAGGCGATGCCCGGAACGATCGACAGAAAGGGCGCGGTGCGCAGCACAGCGCGGCCCTCGGCGATCATGCCGCCCCAAGTGACGCGATTGGGGTCGCCGAGACCGAGGAAGGACAGCGCTGCCTCGGTGAGGATCGCGGCGGCCACGATCACCGAGGACAAGGCCAGCACCGGCGGCAACGCGTTGGGCAACACCTCGCGAAAAGCGATCTCAAGCGGATGCATGCCGATGACGCGAGCGCCGGCGACGTAATCGCGCTCGCGGATCGACAGCACTTCGGCGCGCGCTACACGCGCCGGTCCGGTCCAGGCGCCAAGCGCTATTGCCGTGACGACGACGCCGAGCGACGGCCCGACGACGCTGACGAAGGCCAGCGCCAGGAGAAAACTCGGCACGGTCTGGAAGGCATCGGTGATGCGCATCAGCCCCTCGTCCACAAGGCCGCCGGCAAAGCCGGCCAGCGTGCCGACGACCGCGCCGATGAAGAGTGCCGCCGCTGCCGCCGCCAGGCCGACCGCCAGCGAGGTGCGGGCGCCGTGGAACAGTTCGGCCAGCACGTCACGGCCGAGCCGGTCGGTGCCGAGCGGCAGCGACCAGTCCTGGAAGGGCGGCAGCAGTGCTGGTCCGGCAATGGCCTGCGGGTCGCCGGGGAAGAGCAGCGACGCAAACAGCGCCATGGCGAACAGAAGCGCCAGGATGATCGCGCCGGCGACCGCTTCCGGCCGGCGCAGGAACCGCGGCAGCGCGCTCACGCGCTGGCCTCGCCGGCGCCGACGCGCGGGTCGAGGAAGGCGTAGGCGATGTCGACGGCAAGGTTGACGGCAATGACGAGGACGGCGCTGGTGAGGATGATGCCGAGCAGCAGCGGCGTGTCGCGCGAAGCGACCGCTTCCTGCGCCAGCCGGCCGAGCCCGGGCACGGCAAAGACGCTTTCGATGACGACGCTGCCGCCCAGCATCTGCGCCGATTGCAGGCCGAGCATGGTGACCAGCGGCAAGAGCGCGTTGCGGGCGACATGGGCGAGCACGATGCGGCGGCGTGACAGCCCCCTGGCGCGGGCGGCGAGCACAAAATCCTGCCGCCACGCCTCGGCCATGCCGGCGCGCATCATGCGCAGATAGAGCGCGAGATAGATGAAGCCGAGCGCGGAAACCGGCAGGACGAGGTGGACGGCGATGTCGGTGGCGCGGTCAAAACCGGTCTTGTCCGAGGCCAGGCTCTCGATGCCGCCGATCGGCAGCCAGCGCAGGTCGACGGCAAAGACGACGATCAGCACCAGGCCAAGCCAGAAACCCGGCACGGCATAAAGCGCCAGCGAGCCGATCGACAGGAAGCAGTCGCGAAAGCTGCCGGGTCTGGCGCCGGCGTAGATGCCGAGCGCCGAGCCCAAACCGAAGGAGAGCGCGGTGGCGGTCACCATCAAGAGCAGTGTCGTCGGCAGGCGTTCCAGGATGACATCGCGAATTGGCCGCGAGAAGGTAACGGACTGGCCGAGGTCGAAATGCAGCAGCGCCCAGAGATAGTTCGCGAGCCGTGTCAGCTCGGACTGGTCGAGGCCCCAGCGATGACGCAGCAATTCGATCATGCCGGCGTCGCCGCCGGTCGAGACGATGTAGGCGTCGACCGCGTCACCGGGGGCGGCTTCCAGGAGGAGGAATGTGCCGATGATGACGATCAGCAGCACGAAGATGCTGCCGACGAGGCGACGGCGAATGAGGGTGAGGGCACGGGTCATGGCTGCCTTACCCTCCCCCTTGTGGGGAGGGTCGATCCGCGAAGCGGAGCGGGGTGGGGGTTCTCGTAGGGCGCGTGGGCCCCCCCCCGCCGGGGGGGGGGGGGGGGGGGGGGGGGGGCGGGCGCCGGGGGCCCCCCCCCCCCGGGGGGGGGGGGGGCGGCTTCGCGTAGGGCGCTACCCCCACCCCGTCGAGCGGCTGCCGCTGCGCAGCAACCGCTCGCCGACCCTCCCCACAAGGGGGAGGGTGAAGGTTGGCGCTATCCGGCAGGACAGAACAGAGGCGTGAAGGAACTCTCATCCCTGATGATGAGCATTCGTCCAACCGATGCGCAAGCATGCCGGGCTGATCGCTAGCCAGCCAGATAGGTGTCCGCCCAGTTCGACACCGCCCATCGCGGGTTGTTGGCGATGTTGCCCACGGTATCGCGCGCGACGCTGATGAAGCTCCATTCGGCGACGTTGATCAGCGGCAGGTCCGCCGCGACCTGTTTCTGGAATTCCTTGTAGAGGTCGGTGCGCGCTGACGTATCCAGCGTCTCCGAAGCCTTGGCGATCAGCGCGTCGAGCGCGGCGTTCTTGTAGCCGCCCTGGTTGGAGAACGGCACGCCGTCGGGAATGCCGCTCTGCACCAGGATGGTGGTCGAGATCGCCGGGTCGCCGCGGAACACCGGCGGGCCGACGGCGAGGTCGAAGGCGTGGTCGGTGTAGACGGCCTTGATGTGCGCGGCCGAGTCGTTGTTGACGATCACGGCGTCGATGCCGATTGCCGCCAGCGCCTGGCGCAGATAGTCGCCGAACTGCTTGGTCTCGTTGAAATAAGGTGCCGGCAGGAGTTTCAGCGCAAAACGCTTGCCGTCATCGGCGCGCTTGTACCCCGCGTCGTCGAGCAAGGCGTTGGCCTTGGCGACGTCGAATGGATAGATCGGCACGTCGGCAGTGTAGAATTGCGGATCGTTCTTCGGCACCGGGCCGGTGGCGGTGGCGGCATAGCCGAGGAACACCGTCTTGACGACGAAGTCCTTGTCGATGGCATGCGCGATCGCTTGGCGGACCTTCACGTCGGCCAGTTCCTTGCGGCGATGGTTGATCTCGACGACGAGCTGATAGGTCAGCCCCTCATAGCCCTTGGAGATCACCTTCAGGCCCGGCACCTTGGAGATGCGGTCGAGGTCGGCCAGCGGCACGGCGGAGAAGGCGGCGAGCTGGATCTCTTCGGCCTCGAGCGCCGCTGCAGCCGACGTGCGGTCGGGTAGCACCTGGTAGATGATCTCGTCGAGATACGGCTCGTCCTTGGCCCAGTAATCCGCATTCCTGGTCAGCTTGTAATACTGGCCGGCCTTGTATTCGCCGAACTTGAACGGCCCGGTGCCGATGGGTGCATTGTTGGCCGGGTTTTCCTCGATCTTGCCGACCTCGTAGATGTGCTTCGGAACCACGCTTGACAGCGCCGGCAGCGCGTTGCGGATCAGCTGGAACGGCGTTGGCTTGGCGAATTTGAACACGGCGGTCAGATCGTCAGGGGTGTCGACGCTGGCCAGATCCTTGAACACGGTGCGGCCGAGATTTTGCAGCGGTTTCCAGATCTGCAGCGCCGAGAAGGCGACGTCGGCCGAGGTGAACGGCTCGCCGTCATGCCATTTGACGCCCTCGCGTAGTTTGAACGTCACCGACAGGCCGTCGGCCGCGCCCTCCCAGCTGAGTGCCAGCCGCGGCTGGAGCCCGTCCTTGCCTTCGAACGAGGCTTCGGCCAGCGTTTCGACGATCTTGCTGGAGATGAAGAAGACGCCGTTGGAGGCGACGATGGCCGGATTGAGGTTGCGCGGCTCGGAATCGGCGGCAAGCACGAGGCGGCCGCCCTTCTTCGGCGTCTGCGCCCAGCTGAATGTGGGCATGGCGGTGGAGGCCAGCAGTAAAACTGAGCCGCCAAGCAGCGTGCGTCTGGAAATATCCGACATGATCAACCTCCGTCCTCTCCGCGACCAGATGGGCGCACCCCTCGAAGCTGGCGGCACCCGCCAGCATCCTCGCGGCGATTATGGCCCTTGCCAAGGGTTTCGCCAGAGACGGAATTGGCGCATCTTTGCTTGGCTTTGAAATTTTCGTCCGCTGGACCAGTTTAGAGGTGGCCCTTTCATTCTGGTGTTCTGGTAGGACCAGATTGCCTTAGTGTGCAGCAATGACGAGTGGTGACAGCCTGCCGAAGCAATCTAAACCTGTTTCTGGCTGGACCAGAGTTGACGAAATGGTGCAGATTTGATCGAAGCCAAGGGATTGGACGCAGTACGGCCGGCGATCCCACTGATATCAGGAAGAGAAAGATGAACATTGCCCCGGGCAAGAGCGCCGTCAGCAATATCCCGTTCGACCAGGCGAGGGTCGACCGGCTGATGGAAGAGGCCGGCATCGATGTTCTGCTCGCGACGTCCAAGCACAACACGCAGTATCTGCTCGGCGGCTACAAGTTCATCTTCTTTGCCGCCATGGATGCGATCGGCCATAGCCGTTACCTGCCTGTCGTCGTCTATGAAAAGGGCGGGCCCGATCATGCCGCCTATATCGGCAACCGCATGGAAGGCGCCGAGCACCAGAACAACCCATTCTGGACGCCGACGCTGCATGCCGCCTGCTGGGGCACGCTCGATGCTGCCAATCTTGCGGTTGAGCACATCAGCAAAATCGGCAAGGCAGGCGCCCGCATCGGCATCGAGCCGGCCTTCCTGCCGTCGGACGCCTATGCGCTGATCCGCATGGCGTTACCGGATGCCAGGCTGATCGACGCGACCGGCATGCTGGAGAGCATGCGCGCCATCAAGACGGACGCCGAGCTGGAAAAGCTGCGTATTGCCTCCGAGCTAATCACGGATTCCATGCTGGCGACCATCCAGTGGGCGCATGAAGGCACGACCAAGGCGGAGATCATCGAGCATCTGCGGCGCGAAGAAACCAATCGCGGCGCGCATTTCGAATATTGCCTGCTGACGTTGGGCGCCAGCCACAACCGCGCGGCGTCACCGCAGGCTTGGAAAAAGGGCGACGTGCTGTCGATCGATTCCGGCGGCAATTATCACGGCTATATTGGCGACCTCTGCCGCATGGGCATTCTGGGCGAACCGGATGCCGAACTGGAAGATCTGTTGGCCGAGGTCGAGACAGTGCAGCAGGCGGCGTTCTCGAAGGTGAGCGCAGGCACCGTCGGCGGCGATATGATTTCGCATGCCGAGGGCGTGCTGAAGGCCTCCAAGGTCGCGCCCTACACGGATTTCTTCGCCCACGGCATGGGGCTGATCACGCATGAGGCTCCGTTCCTGATGACCAACCATCCGGTGACCTATGAAGGCACCTATGCCGCCAAGCCGCTGGAGACAAACATGGTGCTGTCGGTGGAGACGACCATGCTTCACCCGACGCGGGGGTTCATCAAGTTGGAGGACACGTTGGCGGTGACGGATACGGGATATGTGATGTTTGGGGATCGGGCGCGGGGGTGGAATAGAGGTGGGATAGCCTAGCTCGGCGCTACCCCCTCACCCGGATTGCCATCCGAATTCCGAAGGGCAATTCGGGGCTATCCGACCTCTCCCCGAGGGGAGAGGAGTTTGCGCCGGCGCTGGCTTCTGCCTCTTCTCCCCTCGGGGAGAAGGTGGCCGCGAAGCGGCCGGATGAAGGGGGCCTTTCGCGATTACTTCCCCGCCGGGATCAGCCTGAAATCCGGCAGCTCCCGCAGCACCAGTTCGGGTCCAGCCGGCGAATAGACAACGAAGAGCTGCATCGGCCCATCGCCCGTGTTCAGCGTCGAATGGAAACGGCTTTCCGGCACATAGATGGTGCAGCCGGGGCCGACCTTGGCGACGACCGGATTGCCCTCCTCGTCCTCGACCATCTGCTCGCCATTGCCCGACATAACGAAGATGATCTCTTCCGCGCCGGGATGGTTGTGGCGCGTGTGTCCCTTGCCTGAGGGCAGGTCGACGACACCGCCGGAAAAGCGCTCAGCGCCATTCACTTCAGGCGCCACCGTCAGCGACAGCTTGCCCCAGTCAAAGCCGAAGGCGCTCACGTCCTTCGGGTATACGAATACCTTGCTCTTGTCGGTCATGATCTCATCCCCTTCTTTTTCTTCTGGTCGTGCAGCATGACGGCCTTGAAATCCGCCGTCTGCCTGGCGATCGCGGCTTCAGCCGGCAGCCGTTCCATCGAACTCGCGCCATAAAAGCCGTGCAGGCCCTTGCAGCGGTCGAGGATGTAGCGGGCATCATCCGGCATCGAGATCGGCCCGCCATGGCAAAGCAGGATGACATCCTTGCGCACCGAGCGCGCCGCGTTGGCGATGGCGTCGATCTCGACCACGCAGTCGTCGAGCGACTTGGCCGACGTCGCGCCGATCGAGCCGCCTGTCGTCACCCCCATATGGGCGACGACAATGTCGGCGCCGGCTTTTGTCATGGCGCGCGCCTCGTCGGGGTTGAAGACATAGGGCGTGGTCAGAAGATCGAGCTTGTGCGCCTCGGCGATCATGTCGACCTCCAGCCCGAACCCCATGCCGGTTTCCTCAAAACTCTGGCGCATGCTGCCATCGAACAGGCCGATGGTCGGGAAATTCTGCACGCCTGAAAAGCCCATCGTCTTCAGCTCGGCAAGCAGCAACGGCATGATGACGAAGGGATCGGTGCCGTTGACACCGGCCAGCACCGGCGTCTTTTTGACCACCGGCAGCACCTCATAGGCCATTTCCTTGACGATCTCATTGGCGTTGCCATAGGCGAGCAGGCCGGCAGCCGAGCCGCGCCCGGCCATGCGGTAGCGGCCGGAATTGTAGATGATGATGAGGTCGATGCCGCCGGCTTCCTCGGCCTTGGCCGACAGGCCGGTGCCGGCGCCGCCCCCGACGATGGGCACGCCGTCGGCGATCATCGCCTTGAACTTCTTCAATATGTCCTTGCGCGGTATTGCGGGCATTTGTTGGCTCTCACTGTCTGGCGATGTCGAGGAAGGCCGCGGTTGCGGCTTTGGCAAATTCCGGATCGTTGATGTGCAACGGCAGGCGTGTGACCCGGCGTGTGGCGCTCGGCCTGATGGTGCGCTCGATGGCACCGAACAGCACGGCGTCGGCTTCGGGGTCGAAGAAGGCGCCGCCCTCGATATCGAGTGCCGAGACACCTTTTTCGGGGATCAGGAAATGCACAGGGCCCTCGCAGCGAGCGAGCCTGGTGCCGATCCACTCGCCTATACCGCGGCATTCGTCCACCGTGGTGCGCATCAGTGTGACGTTGGGATTGTGCTCGTAGAACAGCCGGCCCCTAAACTTCTCGGGAATGGTCGGCGGCGCCCAGAAATTGACCATGTCCAGCGCGCCGACCGAGCCTACATAGGGCAGCTTGGTGCGGGCGATGGCGCCGAAGCGGTCCTCCGTCGCCGGCAGCACGCCGCCGAACAGCAGGTCGCAGACTTCCGTCGTGGTGATGTCGATGACGCCGGCGAGCAGGCCCGAGTCCGCGAGCTTCTCCATCGAGCGGCCGCCGGTGCCGGTGGCGTGGAAAACCATGCAGTCATAGTTGGCGCGCAACTGATCCGCGATGGCGGTCACGCAAGGCGTGGTGACGCCGAACATGGTGAGCCCGAGTGCCGGCTTGCCGGTGGCAGTCGGCGCCGGCCTGGCGGCCATGCCAGCGATTGCCTGCGCCGCATTGTGCAGCACGACGCGTGACAGCCGGTTCAGTCCCGCCATATCGGTGACCGATGGCATCATGATGATGTCGGAGACGTCGACATAGGGCGCGGTGTCGCCGGAGGCGAGCGTCGAGACCATGATCTTGGGCAGCCCAAGCGGCAGCGCGCGCATGCCGGCAGTGATGATCGACGTGCCGCCGCCGCCGCCAATGCCGATCACGCCTGATATGTCGTCGCGCGACTGAATGAAATTTGTGAAGGCGGCGCTCATGCCGGCCACTGCCGTGCCGCGATCATCGATGCCGAGCACGCCACTGGCTCCACCCGGATGATGCGCCGCGACCTCGCTGGCCGGGATATCGACCGGCACCGTGGCACCGCGCGTTCCGATGTCGACGCGGGCAACCGAACTGCCGGTGGCGGCAATAGCATCGGCCAGGAAGGCAAGTTCCTCGCCCTTGGTGTCGGCTGTGCCCACCACGTAGATGCGCTTCATCGCGTTTCTCCCGTCACCGGCCGACCGGCGCCGGGCCGCCTGTCGCCCTTTGCCGGCCTTTCGGTGGGCAAAGGTCATTGCAATTTTTTGAGACGCGCGTATCGTATTGACATGGAAGTCTCACGTCAACAAGCCGCTGGGAACGACGACGCCAACGAGGCTGCAGAACGCGGCCCACGGGCCCGCACAAAACGGCTGATGCTGAAGACGGCGACGCGGCTGATGCAGGCGGGCGTCACCCCGTCGGTCAGCGAAGTCGCGGAGGCGGCGCAAGTGTCGCGCGCCACCGCCTATCGCTATTTCCCCAGCCAGGCAGCCCTGGTGCAGGCGGTGGTCGACGAGGGGCTTGGGCCGATCCTGACCTGGCAATCGACGTCCACCGATGCCGGGCGGCGCGTTGCCGAATTGTTCGATACCGCCATGCCGCGCATCGAAGCTTTCGAGGCAACTTTCAAGGCAGCGCTGAAACTGTCGCTCGACCAATGGGCGCAGCGGCAGGCGGGCACGCTGGGCGGCGAGCCGCAATTCACGCGCGGACATCGCGTCCAGCTGCTGAAGGATGCCATCGCACCGCTCAAGGGCCGGCTGCCGCCGCGCGAGTTCAAGCGCCTGGCGCAGGCGCTGTCGATGATGTTCGGCGTCGAAGTGCTGATCGTGCTGAAGGATATATGGGGGCTCGATAGCCGCGGCATGCGGTCGGTCGCGCAATGGGCGGCGGGCGCCCTTGTGCGCGCCGCGGTGGCGGAATCAACGGCTGAAATCGATGCGGCCCCGACGGCGGCATTGGCGAAATAGCGCCAATCTGGTTCGACCAGATTTGGATGCCCACTATTGATGTTAACCGGGATGGCAGTGCCGAAACAAGGCTCTCCTATATCAACGAGTAGGAAAATTCAGGGAAAACAGTCGGATACATGAAAAATCCGGTTATACAAGGTCCGGTGGTGATCCAAGAAAGAGCTTGACGGCTATCCAAAATTGGTAATACCAGATCAGGACAGAAAAAGCGGATCGAAAGTGAGAGCTGCGATCCATTTTCCGGCAAAGCGAGGAGGCTTGGAACCGGAAAGGTGCGATCTCGGGAGGAACTACCAGGGCCGGCTTCACCGCCGGCTCTCATGACAAGGTAGAATGCGCACAAGGGAGGAAATCATTATGCGCAAGACAATGACCAGCCTGCTTGCTGGTATCGGCTTAGTACTTGCCTGCGGAACGTCCGTCTACGCGCAGGACAAGGAGCTCACCATCTTTTGGGCGGAATGGGATCCGGCCAACTACCTGCAGGAACTCGGCAACGAGTACGAGAAGGAAACCGGCGTCAAGATCACGGTGGAAACCACGCCCTGGTCCGACTTCCAGACCAAGGCTTTCACCGAGTTCAACGCCCATGGCGACGCCTATGATATGGTCGTCGGCGACTCGCAATGGCTCGGCGCCGGCTCGACCGGCGGCCACTATGTCGACCTGACCGACTTCTTCAACAAGCACAAGCTTGGCGAAGTGATGGCGCCGGCAACGGTGAAATATTACGCCGAGTATCCGGGCGGCAGCAGCAAGTACTGGGCGATCCCGCTCGAAGGCGACGCTGTCGGCTGGTCCTATCGCAAGGACTGGTTCGAGGACCCGAAGGAAAAGGAAGCCTTCAAGGCCAAATACGGCTACGATCTCGACGTGCCGAAGGATTTCAAGGCGCTGCGCGACATCGCGGAGTTCTTCTATCGGCCGGATCAGAAGCGATACGGCATCGCCATCTACACCGACAATTCCTATGACGCGATGGCGATGGGCTTCGAAAACGCGCTGTTCTCCTTCGGCGGCGAACTGGGTGACTACAAGACCTACAAGGTCGACGGTTTCATCAACTCCGACAAGGCAATCGCCGCACTCGACGCCTACAAGGAACTCTACACGTTCACGCCTCCGGGCTGGGCCAAGTCGTTCTTCGTCGAGGACAACCAGGCGATCACCGAAAACCTGGCCGCGATGAGCATGAACTACTTCGCGTTCTTCCCCTCGCTGATCAACGAGGCGTCGAACCCGAACGCCAAGAACACCGGCTTCTTCGCCAATCCTCCAGGCCCGAACGGCGATCAGTTCGCCGCACTCGGCGGTCAGGGCATCTCCATCGTCTCCTACTCCAAGAAGCAGGAAGAGGCGACGAAGTTCCTTGAATGGTTCATCAAGGACGAGACCCAGAAGAAGTGGGCAGCGCTCGGCGGCTACACCTGCAGCGCCGCCGTGCTCAAGTCGGACGAATTCCAGAACGCCACGCCGTACAACAAGGCCTTCTACGAGACCATGTTCAAGGTGAAGGACTTCTGGGCGGTGCCGGAATATGCCGAGCTGCTGCAGCAGCTCAACCAGCGCGTCTATCCCTACATGATCGGCGGCGAAGGCACCGCCAAGGAAACGCTGGACGCGCTCGCAGGCGACTGGAACGCGACGTTCAAGAAATACGGCCGCGGCCAATAAGCAGCTTTTCTCGCGGAGGAGGCATCCGTGCCTCCTCCGTTCTTTTTTTCCGAAACGGGAGCAGGGTCTTGGCGACCACGATGATCACCACGCTGGACACTTCCTCGCGGGCCGCTGCACGCGGCTTGAGCGACATGTCGATCCGCAACCTCTTCATAATCCCGACGATCCTGTTCCTGATCGTCTTCAATATTTTCCCACTGATCTATTCGCTGGGCTATTCCTTCACCGATTTCCGCGCGTCGACCAACGCGCCGGCGAATTTCGTCGGGCTGCAGAATTATCGCGATCTGCTCAACGATCCCTATGTCTGGTCCAACTTCGCCATCACCGCGAAGTACGTCATCATCTCGGTCGCGGGTCAGCTGCTCGTCGGCTTCGGCGTGGCCATGCTGCTCAACCGGGATATTCCCCTCAAGGGTCTCATCACAACGCTGCTGCTGCTGCCGATGATGCTGTCGATGGCCGTCGTCGGTCTGTTCTGGAAACTGCTCTATGATCCGTCATGGGGGGTCATCAACTATGCGCTTGGCCTCGGCAATTTCGAGTGGCTGGCCGATCCCAAGATGGCGCTCTATGCGGTTGCGCTGACCGACATCTGGATGTGGTCGCCCTTCGTCATGCTTTTGTCGCTGGCCGGCCTTTCGGCGGTGCCGAAGCATCTCTACGAAGCAGCGGCGATTGACCGCGCCGGACCGTTCTACACCTTCTTCCGCATCACGCTGCCGCTGGTCGCGCCGATCCTGATGATCGCGGTCATCTTCCGCACCATGGAAGCGTTCAAGACCTTCGACCTCGCCTATATCCTGACCAGCCAGCCGACGGCCGAGCTGATCTCTATCCGGCTGTACAAGATGGCGTTCCAGGAATGGCAGACCGGGCGCTCCTGCGCGCTCGCCTACATCGTGCTGATCATGGTGCTGGCCATCACCAACATCTACGTCAAGTACCTCAACAAGGTGAAGGAGCGCTGAGATGGCCGCCGTCCGCACTTCTTCCGAAATAGGCTTCAATCGCGTCGCCATCGTCGCCGTCCTTTTGGTGACGATCATCTTCCTGGCGCCGATCTACTGGATCGCCTCGACGGCGTTCAAGCCGCGCAATCTTGCCACGACCATCCCGCCGACGGTGGTGTTCCAGCCCGAGATATCGCCGTTCGTCAAGCTGTTCACCAAGCGCTCGCAGATGCGCAACCCGCCGTCGCCGGAAGAGTATGCGGCGGCACCCTGGTGGGAACGTGTCGTGTTTGACGGCGGTGAAAAGATCGTGCGCGACGGCAAGGGCCAGGTGCAATGGTCCGGCTATCCGAGCCGCTTCATGAACTCGCTGATCATCGCCATCACCTCGACGGTGCTGGCTGTCGGCATGGGTACCTTCACCGCCTACGGCTTCTCGCGCTTCAAGGTGAAGGGGGAGGCGGATCTGCTCTTCTTCATCCTGTCGACGCGCATGCTGCCGCCGGTGGTGGTCGCGATCCCGATGTTCCTGATGTACCGGGCCGTCGGCCTCAACGATTCCCATATCGGGCTGATCATCCTTTATACCGCCTTCAACCTGTCCTTTTCGGTGTGGCTGATGAAGGGGTTCATGGACGAGATCCCGAAGGAGTATGAAGAGGCAGCGCTAGTCGACGGCTACACCCGCATGGAAGCCTTCTTCAAGATCGTGCTGCCGGAGGCCGCCACCGGCATCGCCGCGACCGCGGTTTTCTGCTTCATCACGGCGTGGAACGAGTATGCCTTCGCGCTGATCATGACCAACCGCCGCGCCCAGACGGCGCCGCCCTTCATCCCCAGCCAGGTCGGCGCCGGCCTGCCCGACTGGACGGTGATCGCCGCCGGAACCTTCCTGTTCCTGCTGCCGGTCGCAATCTTCACCTTCCTGCTCCGCAACCATTTGCTGCGCGGCATGTCCTTCGGAGCGATCCGCAAATGAGCTTTCGAGCCATCAACCAGAAATATCTCGAACCGGGGTCTCAGGTGCTGATGGTCCTCGGCATCAACGCGCTTTGCCAGCCGTGGAACCTGCTGCTGCACAGCTATGGCGTGACCATCATCCTGATCGGCTTGATCGGCTTCAACATCACCTCGAAGATCGCGCCGGCGGAGAAGGCCGGTACCGGCCAGGTGCGCAATCCGGGAGCAGAGCATTGACCCAGATTGAGCTTCGCGGCGTCCAGAAATTCTTCGGTGCGGTCCAGGTCATCAAGGACCTCAACCTCAAGATCGACGACAACGAGTTCATCGTGCTGCTCGGTCAGTCGGGTTGCGGCAAGACGACGACATTGAGGGCGGTTGCCGGGCTGGAGACGATCGACGGCGGTGACATCCTCATCGACGGCAAGCCGGTGCAACACCTCAAGGCCGCCGACCGCGACATCGCCATGGTGTTCCAGTCGTTCTCGCTCTACCCGCATATGAGCGTCTATGAGAACATTGCTTTTCCCTTGCGCGCGACGCGCAAGAGCAAGGCCGAGATCGATAGCGAGGTGCGCTCGGTCGCCAAGACGCTGCAGATCACGGAACTGCTGGCCAAGAAGCCGTCGGCGCTGTCGGGCGGCGACATGCAGCGTGTGGCCATCGGCCGGGCTCTGGTGCGGCGGCCGAAGGCGATGCTGATGGACGAGCCGATCGGCGCCCTCGACGCCAAGCTGCGCGAAGAGATGCGGGCCGAGATCAAGCGGCTGCACATCAAACAGGGCTCGACCACCATCTATGTCACGCACGACCAGATCGAGGCGATGAGCCTCGCCGACCGCATCGTGATCATGCATGAGGGCGTGCTGCAGCAGGTCGGTTCGCCCGACGAGGTCTATTCGCATCCGGCCAATCTGTTCGTGGCGCAGTTCGTCGGCAGCCCGGTGATGAACGTCGCCGATGCGGCGATCGCCGAGACCGCATCGGCGGCCTCGGTCACCGTCGGTGGCGCTGCCGCCGGCTTCGAATTTCCGCGCACGCTTTTGTCCAAGCTCAACGGCCATGCCGGCGGCCAGCTGGCGCTCGGCATCCGGCCCGAAGGCGTGCTGGTGCGCCATGAAGCGGCGGAGGGTTTCTTGCCGGTCGAGACACAGATCGTCGAGCCGCTCGGCTCGTTCGACATTGTCGATCTCAAGGTCGGCTCCAAGATGCTGCGCGCGCGCACCAAGAGCGGCTTCGTCGGCGGCCCGGGCGAAAAGGTCTTCGCCAGGATCGATCCGACGCAGGCACATTTCTTCGACACGGCAAGCGGCAAGTCGCTTGAGGTGAGGCTCTGATGGCTCATATCCAGCTCAAGAATATTTCCAAGAGCTTCGGCAACCACACCGCACTGGCCGGGCTCGATCTCGAGATCGCCGATGGCGAGTTCTTCGTGCTGCTCGGCGAGACCGGCGCCGGCAAGACGACGACGCTGCGCATGATCGCGGGTCTGGAAAAGCCGACCGAGGGTCAGGTGTTCATCGACGGCGTCGACGTCGCCGACTGGGGTGCGGCCGAGCGCGACGTGGCGCTCGTGCTGCAGCAATATTCGCTCTATCCGCGCTATACGGTCCGCGAAAATCTCGAATTTCCCCTGAAGCCGAAGATACGTCGGCTGCCGGATGCCGAGATCAAGGACCGTGTTGCGCGGGCGGCCAAGACACTGCGGATCGAGCATCTGCTCGACAGAAAGACTGACCGCCTTTCAGGCGGCGAAATGCAGCGCGTCTCGATCGGGCGCGCCATCGTGCGCAAGCCGCGCGTGTTCCTGATGGATGAACCGCTGTCGGCGCTCGACGCCAAACTGCGCGAGGCGCTGCGCACGGAACTGAAGAACCTGCAGATCCAGCTTGGCGCCACCTTCCTGTTCGTCACCCACGACCAGATCGAGGCGATGTCGATGGGCGACAAGGTGGGCGTGCTCAACCATGGCCGCATCATCCAGACCGGCACGCCGCACGAGATCTATAACAATCCGCGCGATACCTATGTGGCGAGCTTCGTCGGCTCGCCGCCGATGAACCTGATCGATGGCAAGCTGGTCAACGGCCGCGCGGTGATGGCGCCGCTGAATTTCGAACTGCCTTTCTCTGGGGGTGCCAAGGCGGGCGGTGCGACCGACGGTCGCCCGCTCGTCTTCGGTATTCGACCTGAGGATGTGTATCTTGAAAGCGGTGCGCCGGTCGAGGCACGCGTCCACGATGTCGAGAACCATGGCGTGGAAAAGATCCTGACTCTGCGGGTCGGCGACACGACGCTGCGCGCCACGGTGCCGGCCAGAACCGATGTCCAGATCGAGCAGCCGGTGCGCTTTGCCTGGAATCAGGACAAGGTGGTGCTGTTCGACAAGGGCAGCGGCGTGAGCTTGCGGCACGCCAGCTAATTTAGACTACATCCACTCCCAGCTTGCGCAGCGGCCCATCACGGTTTTCGGGCCGCTGTCTTGGTGATGGCTGCAACGAAGCACTTGAGGCTTTCCTCGACATAGGTGGCCACCTCGATCGTCGGGTCAAAACTCCACCACAGCAGTGAGCCCTGCCAATGCGATGCCATCAGCAGGCCGATGTCGCGCGGGGTGTCGGGCGTTCCGGCCAAGCAAGCCGCAAGGGCCTCGCTCAGGAACGCTTTCCAGGCGGCGCCTCGCGCCCTGAGCACGGGGTCGCGCAGATCCTCGCGCAGGACGAGCAGGCCCTCGGCGTAGGCTTCGATGCCGCCGTAGCCCTGCGACAGCCCCACCAGCAATTCGATCGCGCCGGCCGGCGTTTTGGGAACGGTGGCTGCGAGTTCCCTCGTCTTGGCATCGAGGCCATCCCACGCTTGCAGCAAGGTGCGCTGCTTCAGCTGCGCCTTGTTGCCGAAACGCTGCACCAGTGTCGCGCCCGAGAGGCCGCAGGCCTTTGCCAGCCGCTCGAAGGTGAGCGCCTCGGGGCCTTGATCGTGAATCAATCGCAGCGCGGCTTCCAGCACCTGCTCGTCGGATGTGGTTTTTGGTCGCGTCATCTTGACATCCAGATATAACCGAATGATCATTTATATCTGATGTGAGCGGCGAAGGCCAGCTGGATTAATCATTGTTTAGTTTGGGAGCGTACCATGACATTGCAGGGAAAAGTCGCTTTGGTCGCCGGCGCCACGCGTGGCGCAGGGCGGGGAATCGCGGTTGAGCTCGGTGCCGCCGGCGCCACCGTCTATGTCACGGGGCGCACCACACGCAGCCAGCAATCCGACTATGCCCGGCCCGAAACCATCGAGGAGACGGCGGAGCTGGTTTCTTCGCATGGCGGCAAGGGCATTGCCGTGCAAGTCGATCATATGGTGACTGATGATGTGCGCAGTCTGGTCGAGCGCATCCGGGCCGAACAGGGTCGGCTCGACATTCTGGTCAACGATGTCTGGGGCGGCGAAAAGCTGTTCGAGTGGAATAAGCCGGTCTGGGACCACAATCTAGAAAACGGCCTGCGCCTGTTGCGGCTCGGCATCGACACGCATCTGATCACCGCGCATCATGCGCTGCCGCTGATGATCGAGCGGCCGGGCGGGCTGCTGGTCGAGGTCACTGACGGCACCGCCGAGTACAATGCCGATCACTATCGGCTGTCGCCGTTCTACGATCTCGCCAAGGTCGCGGTGAACCGCATGGCATGGGCACACGCCAAAGATCTTGCTGCGCATGGCGCCACCTCGGTGTCGCTGACGCCCGGCTGGCTTCGTTCCGAAATGATGCTGGAGGCGTTTGGCGTCACTGAAGACAATTGGCGCGACGCCACCGCCAACGTGCCGCATTTCGTCATTTCCGAAACGCCGCGCTTTGTCGGCCGCGCGGTCGCGTCGCTTGCGGCGGATCCGGATCGTGCGCGCTGGAACGGCCAGTCGCTGTCCAGCGGTGGG
Source organism: Mesorhizobium sp. M0139 (assembly GCF_040322455.1). NCBI lineage: Bacteria > Pseudomonadati > Pseudomonadota > Alphaproteobacteria > Hyphomicrobiales > Phyllobacteriaceae > Mesorhizobium > Mesorhizobium sp. M0139. Next base: position 261,892 of record NZ_JAMYTN010000008.1, on the reverse strand, counting down.
TTGGCGCAGATTTATGGTTTTACCGATCTCGACGGCTCACGCCCGGACGCCTGGCGCTATGTTCCGGAGGTACAGAACGCCGGCAAACCTGCCGATGCCGCGGGTTACCGGTAAGCTTAGACCGAGCGGCCATCGAAGTCGAAAATCGACAGACCGGCAGCATCAATATCCGCAACGCAGTTAAGGTTGACGTAGGCGCTGCGTTGGTTGCCCTGACTGACATCCTCGGCGAAGGGATGGATGCCGCAGGTCCGGCAGAAGCGATGCGCCAATACGTGATTGTTGAACGTATAGGTGCCGAGATCATCGCCCCATGCGAGCACCTTCAGGCTGTCATGCGGGATGGCGCATAACAGCACGCCCTTGCGCCTGCACATCGAACAATTGCACCGCACGGCGCCGGTCAGTTCGGCTTTGAATTCGAACGCTACCTTGCCGCAGTGGCAGCTGCCTTTGTATAGCATCAGTCCCTTCCTATCGCTGGCAGGTGCAAAGGCACGCTGGCCGGGGTATCCCTTTCGCAGGCCAAACCGGCGCCTGCCTTAAAGACGCTCCACCTTGACGGAATCCCACATCGACATGCAATCAATCCGCGACCGTCTCGAAATCATCCTGTCACGTCTTGCCAATCGTGAGGCGGACGAGAAGGTCTACACCAAACTCTATGCCGAAGCCGCGCGCGCCGCGGCCGATGCCAGCGACGCCCGCAAACGGGCCGGCGTGTCGCTTGGGCCGCTCGACGGCACCATCGTCTCGATCAAGGATCTGTTCGATGTCGCCGGCGAGCCGACCACGGCCGGTTCGCTGATGCTGAGGAACACCGCGCCTCGTCGACACGATGCGGCAATCGTCAGCCGTCTGCGCCAAGCTGGCACGGTCATCATCGGGATGACCAACATGACCGAATTCGCCTTCACCGCCATCGGCGACAACATGCACTACGGCACACCGGGCAATGCCGCCGACGCCAGCCGCATCCCGGGCGGCTCGTCGTCCGGCGCCGGTGTGTCCGTGGGCGAGGGGACGAGCGACATCGCCATCGGCTCCGACACGGGCGGCTCGGTGCGCATCCCGGCATCGCTGAACGGTGTCGTCGGTTTCAAGCCGACGGCGCGGCGCGTGCCTTTGACCGGCGCCTATCCCTTGTCGGCGACGCTGGATTCGATCGGGCCGCTGGCACGCAGCGTTGCCGAATGTGCGCTTGCTGACGCCGCGATGGCCGGCGAGCAGATGCCGCAACTGCACCTGCCGTTAGCGCTTGCCGGGCTTCGTGTCGGCATTCCGCGCGGCCTGCTTTTCGAAGACACGGAAACGGAGGTTGCCGCCGCGTTCGATCGCAGCCTTGCCGGGATCGAGCAGGCAGGCGCGTGGCTGACGGACATTTCGATCGACGACCTCATTGCCGATCTGCGCCTGGCCACCAAACGCGGCTCGATCGCGGCCATGGAAGGTGCTGAAATCCATGCCGACTGGCTGGCGACGGGCGCATCGGTGCCGGTCGATCCCCATGTCAGCGGGCCGCTGTCGCGGGCGGCGGCCATACCGACGCCGGTTTATATCAGGGCAATGCGTCGTCGCGCGGCACTGTGCATAGCCATGGACGAGCGCTTGGGTTCGGTCGATGTGCTGGCTCTGCCGACCACGCCGGTGACAGCGCCGACTATCGTTTCGATGGCCGAGGATACGGCTCTGCGTGAACGCACCGAAGGTCTGCTGCTGCGCAACACGCAGGTCGCCAACCAGTTCGACCTCTGCGCGATCTCGCTGCCGATGCCCGGCATGACGCTGCCGGCCGGGCTGATGCTGGTGGCGCGCAATGGCCATGACCACCATCTGCTGCGCATCGCGGCTGAAATCGAGCGGCTGCTTGGTCGGTAATAGTCAACCCGACGAGCAGTGCTTGCGTTCGCTGTCCTTGGCGGTGCGCAGGATGCCCGTCGCGAACAATGTCGGCACGTCGTGCTGCTTGCCGTTGAAGCTGTGTGGCCGGTTCTCGATTGTTCCTGTGACAACGAGCTTGCCGGCATAGAGCTTGTCGGAAAGGTCAAGCGCCTTGTCCTGCTGCGGCAAACCGTCGATGTCGACCCACACACCCTTGACGACCTTTCCGGTGGCGAGGTCGAGCGCGCTGGTAGAAGGGCAGGGCGCCATCACGCAGCGCAGGCCGTTGTCGCAAGGCACGTAGCTGCTTTCGGCCTGAGCCTCGGCTGGCGGCACGCTTGTACCGGCAATCAGAAGAAGAACTCTCACGACGCTCTTGACCATGTCGGCGAAGGTCGACGGCAAATCCGCGAAAATTGAGGCGGCTCGCAGAAACGTCAGTCGGCAGGAAACCGCCGGCGGTAATGCTCGACCACGTCGGGATTGCGCAGATTGACAGGCAGCCGGTTGGCCAGCACCAGCAAGGTCTCGCCGGCAGCACCCACCCCCATGCGCATCATCGATTGCTCGGTGATCCCCGCCATATGCGGGGTGACGATGACATTGTCGAAACCGAAATAGGGATGGTTTGCCGGCAGCGGCTGCGTGGCAAAGACGTCGAGTGCGGCGCCGCCGATCCGGTCTTGGCGCAAGGCCTCGATCAGCGCCTCGTCATCGATCACCGGCCCGCGCGAAATGTTGATCAAAAGCGCGTCCGGCTTCATGCGGGCGATGCGTTCGCGGCTGATCAGGCCGCGCGTTTCCGGCGTCAGCGGGCAGCAGAGCACGATGATGTCGCTCTGTTCGATCAGCGCATCGATCGACAGGAAGCCGATCCTGTCGGGTGCCGGCTGCATGCTGCGGGTCGTCGCCACGACGTCGAGGCCAAAGCCGTGCGCGGCGATATGGGCGACTGCCTGACCGATGGCGCCGAAGCCGATGATGCCGATGGTCTTGCCGGCAAGCTCGCTGGCATGGCTGGCGTGGTCGCGGCCGGCATTCCAGCCCTTGGCGCGCAAGTCGCGGTCGACCGAACGGAAGCGCCGAAGCAGGGCAAGGGCCGCGAACATCACATATTCAGCGACCGAACGCGCATTGACCGCCGGCACGTTGGCGACCAGCACGCCGGCCGCGGCCGCGGCCTCCATCGGCACCATGTCGAGCCCGGCGCCGTGGCGGACCGCGGCTCTGAGTTTCGTGGCGTTTTCGAACAGCGACGGCGGCAGCGGTGCGCGAACGATGATGACGTCGGCATGCTTCGCCTCGGCGGTCAGCGTTGCCGCATCGAGCGCTGAGGCGACGACGAGTTCACCGGCGCCCGCCAGCATTGCGGAGGCACGCGGATGCAGCGTGTGCGTCGACAGGATTCTGGGCATGGGGCTCTCGTGTTTGTCGCAAGGGAAAGCGCTGCGCGCTTCCCGGGAAAACCGTTTCACACTTTTCCTGGAATTGCTCTAGGCTTTCTCAAATGCCAGGCTTTGCGCTTGCGCCTCGCGGCCCTCGATGATCCCCTTCCAGTAGCTTTCCGCGCCTTGCAGGTGGGCGCTCATCAGCGCCTGGGCGAGATTGCCGTCGCGACGCAGCAGCGCCTCGTAGATCTGGATATGCTCGGCATGCGAGCGCACTGAGCGCTCGGGATCGTTGAAGTAGATCGGCAGCCGCTGCTCGCCCATCAGGTAATAGACGCTGCAGATATTGTGGAAGACGCCGTTCTTGGTCGCCCGCACGATTTCGAGGTGGAATTCGCGGTCTTCCTTGGCGAGGCCTTCGCCGGCGGCGATGCACTCCTCCGAGGCTTTCAGGATCTCCCGCAGGCGTTCGAAATTCTCTTCAGTGGCACGCGAACAGGCAAGTTCGGCGGCCTTGATCTCGTGGATCTTGCGCAGTTCGACGGTCTCGTAGATCTGCACCGGATCGAGCGGCAGGCCCGCGCGGGCGAAAAGAGCCAAGGCTTCTACACTGGCCTGCCTGGTGTCGACATAGATGCCGGATTTGGCGCGGCGCTCGACGATGCGCATGGCCTCCAGAATGGCCAGCGCCTCGCGGATCTGGCCGCGGCTGACACCGAAATGCTCCGCCAGCTCGCGCTCCGAGGGCGTGCGGCCGCTCTCCTTGTCCGAATGGGCGAACAGATAGGCGGCGAGTTCGGCGAGAAGGTTCTTTTCTTTCATCGTCAACCGCGTTGCGCGTGCGCCTCCAGGAACCGCTCCGAAATGGTGAATCCCAGACCCGGCTTTTCAGGGATCGCTATCATACCGTCCCTTGCTTCGACAGTCTCTTCGATAAGATCGTGGATCATCGGGTTGGCGCCGAGCGAATATTCGACGGTAAAACTGGCAGGCGAGGCCGCACAAACATGCAGGCCGGCGAAGAAGCATGGCGCGCCGGCCCACAGATGCGGGGCAAAGCGCAGATTGAAGGCACTGGCGATGGTGCCGATCTTCATCGCCTCGCTGATACCGCCGCAAAAGGCCGGATCCGGCTGGAAGATGTCGGCGGATTTCAGCACCGCGAGATCGCGGAAGGCGTAGCGCGTCGCTTCGCTTTCGCCGGTGGCGATCGGGATCGAACCCGAGGCGCGCACCTCGGCCATACCAGCCTTGTCGTCGGCGATAACAGGCTCCTCGAACCAGGCGAGGTCGAGATCGCTGGCCAGGCTGATGAAGCGCTTGGCCTCGGCCACCGTATAGGTGCCGTGCGCGTCGACCATCAACTCGACGTCAGGACCGAGCGCCTGCCGTGCGGCGCGGACGCGGGCGGCGGAAATGTGCGGGGCGCCGTCCATGGCGCCGACGCGCATCTTCAGCGCCTTGAAGCCGCCTTTGGCGATGTAGGATTTGAGCTGCTCGCCGATAGCGTCGGCGGCAGCCCAGCCGCCGGAGGCGTAGGCCGGCATGCGGTCGAGCTTGCGGCCGCCGATGAGCCGCCACACCGGCTGTCCCAACGACTTGCCCAGAATATCCCAGAGCGCGATATCGACGGCGCTGATTGCCGCAATGCTCATGCCGCGCCGCGCCAGCTGCGGCATGGCATGGCCGGCGCGCGCGGCACTGTCATGGCGCACGCCGTTGTAGAGCATCTCCCAGATCATGCCGATGTCGGCGGGGTCGCGGCCGATCAGCTGCGGCCCGACCTCGTGATTCAGCATGTAGACCAGCGCACCATAGCTGCCGGCGCTGCCGGCGGCGTTCTTGCCCTCGCCCCAGCCGATCAGCCCGTCGTCAGTCTCAATGCGCAGGATGGCGGCGTCGAACGTCGTCACCTGGCCAAAGTCGCTGCGATGCTGCTTCGCGGCCTCAATCGGCACGCGGACCCACCACGCCTGGACCGTTTTGATGCGCATCCCGATCGGCTACTTGATTAGCGGCAGCAGCGTTTCGGCCGTGATGCGCATCTGGTCGGTGTAGAATTTCTCCGTCAGCACGCTGGAGCCGTGATCCTGGATGAACTTCAGCTGTTCGGGAGAAATGTCGACCGGATTGCGCTCGACCATGTCGGGATAGGGCGCGGCGGGTGTGCGGTCGACTGGCGCGACAAATTCGTTCGTCAGCGCGCCGTCATAGCCGACTTCCTTCAGCGTCTGCACGATCCGTGGCCAATCAATCTGGCCAAGGCCGGCGGCAAAGCGGTTGTTGTCGGCGACGTGGAAGTCGAACAGCCGTTTGCCGACCTGACGGATCGCGTCATGGACGTTAAATTCTTCCATATGGATGTGATAGGCGTCGAGGCAGACGCCGCATTCGGGGCTGACCGCATCGGCCAGGGCCAACGCCTGCGCGCCGCGGTTGAACAGATAGGTCTCGAAGCGGTTGAGCGGCTCGACCGCGATCTTGACGCCGACCTTCCTGGCATGGGTGAAGCATTCGCGGGTGGCGTCGACCACCCACTTCCATTCCTCTTCCTCGGTGCCGTCCGGCACCACTTTGCCGACGGTCGCGGGCACCAGCGTTATGATCTCGCCATCAAGTTCGCTGACCATGGTCAGCACGTCCTTGACGTACTGCACCGAGCGTTCGCGCTGGCCCTGGTCCCTGGCGGCAAGGTTGCGTTCGCCCAGCATCAGCGTCACCGACCCCCAGCAGCGGATGCCGTATTCTTTCAGCAGCGCGCGGGTCTCCTTGGTCTTGTATTGCTCGGGCTCGCCGGAAATCTCGATCGACTCGTAGCCGAATTTCTTGATGCGCTTCAGCGTCACCTCCAACGGTTCCGCGCGCATCCAGTTGTGCGTCGAAAGATGCATGGTCTATCCTTCCCAGAATTCGTCTGTGCCAGTTCGCCTGCGATGCGCCCCACAAGGCGCGTCGCGTGTTTCCTCCCCAAGGCGCTCCAGCGTTTTTGCGCAACTGGTTCGACCAATTGGGCCCTAATGGAGGTCTACAGCAATTTTTGTCGCGCGGCAAGAACCGCCGCGATGCGATATCGGCATCTGTGTACCGTATTGATTATGCTGGTATATATCGCCAAAAATGGAATGCCCCGGCAGCTTTGCGCGTGAGTCAAATGGCTTGACCCATTTCCGGTATTTGGTAATACCAGAATGCCATACGAGAATGCACATCACAAGAGACCAAAGAGGCTGGCCCTGCTTTCATCAGGCGCTATGCTTGGTCCTTGGAAAAATGAATTGGGAGGATGCCGATGCCGTCGACAATGAAGGGTCCGGGGCTGTTTCTGGCGCAGTTCGCGGGGGATACCGCGCCGTTCAATTCGCTGGCCTCGATCACCAAATGGGCGGCCGGTCTCGGTTACAAGGGCGTGCAGATCCCGACCTGGGATGCACGCCTGTTCGACCTCAAGAAGGCGGCGTCTTCCAAGACCTATTGCGACGAGGTGAAAGGCGTCTGCACTGATGCCGGCGTCGAGATCACCGAGCTGTCGACGCATCTTCAAGGGCAGCTGGTGGCGGTGCACCCGGCCTATGATGCCCAGTTCGACGGCTTTGCACCGCCTGCGGTGCACAACAACCCCAAGGCCAGGCAGAAATGGGCGGTCGAACAGATGGAGTTCGGCGCCAAGGCCTCGAAGAATCTTGGCCTGAAAACCTCGGTGACGTTTTCCGGCGCTCTGGCCTTCCCGTATCTCTATCCCTGGCCACAGCGGCCGGCCGGGCTGATCGAGGAGGCCTTTGCCGAACTCGGCAAGCGCTGGAAGCCGATCCTCGACGTCTATGACGAGAACGGCGTCGACGTCGGCTATGAGATCCATCCCGGCGAGGACATCTTCGACGGCGCAACCTTCGAGATGTTCCTAGATGCGGTTGGCGGTCACAAGCGCTGCAACATCAACTACGACCCGTCGCATTTCCTTTTGCAGCAGCTCGACTATCTCGAATTCATCGACATCTATCACGAGCGGATCAAGGCCTTCCATGCCAAGGATGCCGAGTTCAATCCGACGGGGCGGCAAGGCGTCTATTCCGGCTATCAGAGCTGGACCAATCGCGCCGGCCGCTTCCGCTCGCTTGGCGACGGGCAGGTCGATTTCGGCGGCATCTTCTCCAAGCTTACCCAGTATGGCTACGATTCCTGGGCGGTGCTGGAATGGGAGTGTTGCCTCAAGCATCCGGAGGACGGCGCGGCCGAAGGCGCGCCCTTCATCCAGCACCACATTATCCGGGTGACGGAAAAGGCCTTTGATGATTTCGCCGGCGGCACCACCGACAAGAAGATGCTGCGCGCCATGATGGGTATTTGACACAAGCAGGAGAAAGACATGGTCGGCGCATCGAAGTCGGAAGCGGGGGGCGGCCCGATCCGCTATGGTATGGTCGGCGGCGGCCAAGGCGCCTTCATCGGCGCGGTGCACCGGATCGCGGCGCGCATGGACAATGACTTCGTGCTGGTGGCCGGCGCCCTGTCGGCCAATCCCGAGCGCGCCAAGGCTTCCGCCGCCGAACTCGGTCTCGACCCGGCGCGCAGCTACGCCTCCTATGCCGAGATGGCCGAGGCCGAGGCCAAGCGCCCGGACGGCATCGAGGCGGTGGCGATCGTCACCCCCAACAATGTGCACGTGCCGGCGGCCAAGGTCTTCCTCGAGGCGGGCATCCACGTCATCTGCGACAAGCCGCTGGCGACGACTTTGGCCGAGGCCAAGAAGCTCGCGGCCGTGGTTGAAAAGACCGGCAAGGTGTTCGTGCTGACGCACAATTACACTGCCTATCCGATGATCCGGCAGGCGCGCGAGATGGTGGCCAAGGGGCAGCTTGGCGACATCCGCATCGTTCAGTCCGAGTACCCGCAGGACTGGCTGACCGAGGATCTTGCCGCCACCGGCCAGAAGCAGGCGGCGTGGCGCTCCGACCCCAAGCAGGCGGGCGCGGGCGGCGCGCTCGGCGACATCGGCACGCATGCCTACAATCTGGCGCGCTTCGTCTCGGGTCTGGAGCTCGATTCCCTGTCGGCCGATCTCGACGCTTTCGTGCCGGGGCGACTGCTCGACGACAATGTCAATGTCATGCTGCGCTTCAAGCCGGTCGGCAAGGTGCATCCGGCCAAGGGCATGATCTGGGCGAGCCAGGTGGCGCCGGGCCACGAGAACGGGCTGAAGCTGCGCATCTATGGCTCTAAAGGCGGGCTGGAATGGGTGCAGGCCGATCCGAACTATCTCTGGTACACGCCGTTTGGCCAGCCCAAGCAGCTGCTCACCCGCAACGGCGCCGGCGCGCTGCCAGTTGCGGGACGCGTCAGCCGCGTTCCGTCTGGCCATCCGGAAGGCTATCTCGAAGGCTTCGCCAACATCTACCAGGAGGCGGCGCGGGCGATCCGCGCGGCACGCAAGAAGGGCGGCAAGCCGGGCAAGGACGTGGTGTTCCCGACCATCCAGGACGGCGTCGAAGGTATGGCGTTCATCGAGGCCTGCGTGAAGTCATCGAAGAAGAACGGGGCGTGGACGAAACTTTAGGGAGCGCCGGCGCCAAGTCTCTTCTCCCTTCGGGGAGAAGGTGGCCGCGAAGCGGCCGAATGAGGGCGCATGGTGCGAGGTGCGAAAGAAACCAGCGCGCGCCGTCAAACGGGGAGGGGCTGTCGATGAAAATCGGCATGTGCATGTTTTTGTGGACGACTTCCGTGTCTAAGAAACACGAGCCGTTGCTGCGCGACATCAAGGCGACCGGCTTCGACGGCGTCGAGATACCGATCTTCTCAGGCACGCCAGAGGACTACAAGAACCTTGGCGATTTGCTCGACCGCATCGGGTTGGAGCGCACGGCTGTTACGGCGATGGGCGACCCGGCGATGAATCTGATTTCGCCGGATGCCGCGACCCGCAAGGCCGGCATCGGCTACATGAAATGGGCGATCGATTGCGCCCAGGCGCTCGGCGCGAGTACGCTGAGCGGGCCGCTGCATTCGACGCTCGGCGCCTTCTCCGGCAGCGGGCCGACCGCTGCCGAGAAGAAGCGCTCGATCGCCTCGCAACGCGCCATTGGCGATCATGCCGGCAAGCGGAACGTTACCATCGGGTTGGAGGCGCTCAACCGTTTCGAGTGCTATCTGCTGAACACGATGGCCGATCTGTCCGAGCACGTCGATGCCATCGACCGGCCGCACATCAAGGCGATGTACGACACCTTCCACGCCAATATCGAGGAAGCCGACCCGATCGGCGCCTACATGAAGCACCGGCGGAATGTCGTGCACATCCACATTTCGGAGAACGATCGCGGCGTGCCGGGGCGCGGGAACATTCCGTGGAAAGAGACTTTCGCGGCCATCCGCAAGAGCGGCTATGACGACTGGCTGACGATCGAGGCGTTTGGCAGGTCGCTGAAGGATCTGGCGGCGGCGACCAAGGTGTGGCGGGATTTTTCCGAGACGCCGGAGGCAGTTTATCGCGAGGGATACAGGCATATCAGGGATGGGTGGAAGCGGGCGGCTTAGCCGCTCACTTCCCTCATCCACGGGCGCAGCGGACGCGGAGACTCGAGGACCCATGCCGCGACTGTCGCGCGCCGCAGCGGTGCAGGTAGGAGATGCGAATGGACGCCTCTTTTTGCACCGCTGGATTCTAGCGCAGACGTCACCGAATGAAACCTCGGGTCTGCGCCGCGTCGCTTCGCTCCTTGCTCCGCCCGTGGATGAGGAAGCGACGGGCCTTTTCGCAAATCGCCGAGGTATGCGATCTGCCTTAACTCGGCACTTATCGCTCCACCAAATTTTTCGGATGTCTTACCCCACCTCGATCACAGCCTTGATCAACCCCGATTTCTCATGCGCCCAGCGGGTGAGATCATCCGGCGTGCCGGCCAGCGTGGTGCGGTGGGTGACGAGTTTTGCCAGCGGCACGGCGCCGTTGCGGATCGAGGCGGCGACGTGGTCGAAATCGACTTTCAGCGCGTTGCGGCTGCCGATCAATGTCATTTCGCGCTTGTGGAATTCCGGGTCGGAAAAGACGATGTCATCCTTGACGACGCTGACCAGCACGAGCGTGCCGCCATGCGCGACATGGGCGAAGGCCGACTGCACCGAGGCGGTGTTGCCGGTGGCGTCGAAGACGATGTCGAACCCTTCGCCGCCGGTTGCCTCGCGCACCAGTTCGGCTGCCGCTTTTTGTGAGCCGTCGAGCGTGGCGAAGCCGAGTTCGCCTTTTGCAAAATCCAGCCGCTCCGTGCTCATGTCGAGCAGGCTGACATCGAGCCCGGCGATGCGCGCAAACAGCGCTGCGCCAAGGCCGATCGGCCCGGCGCCGATGACCAGCGTGCGGGCGCCTGGTTCGGCGCGAGCGCGCCGCACGCCATGCGCGCCGATGGCGAGGAATTCCACCGCCGCCGCATCGGCCAGCGACAAGCCGTTTGCCGGATAAAGATTCTGCGCCGGCACCAGGATCTGCTCGGCCATGGCGCCGTCGCGATGGACGCCAAGCACTTCGATCCTGACGCAGCAATTCGGCTTGCCGTGCCGGCAGGCGATGCATTTTCCGCAAGCGAGATAGGGATTGATGATGACGGGCTCGCCCACGGCAAGGTCGACATCTTCGCCGGTCTCGACGACGGTGCCCGACACTTCATGGCCCATGATGCGGGGATAGGCAAGGAACGGGTGCTTGCCTTCGAAGATGTGGTAGTCGGTGCCGCAGATGCCGACATGGCTGACGGCGACCAGCGCCCAGCCGGCAGGCGGCGCTCCTGGCGCCGGCCGGTCTTCCAGGACAAGCTCGCCGGGCGAGCGGCAGACAACAGCTTTCATTCGGCAATTCCAGTGTTTCTCAAAAAAGGCGCCGGTCCGTTGTTAAGCAGGCCGGCGCAGAAGGTCAGGGAGAATTACTTGCCGCGACGGCGCAGCCCGTCGAAATAGACGATGATTATGATCAGCGCGCCGGTGATGATGCGCTGCCAGAACGAGTTGACGTTGAGCAGATTGGCGCCGTTGTTGATGGTGGCCAGGATGAAGGCGCCGAGCAGTGGGCCATGCACCGAGCCGACGGCGCCGAACAGCGAGGTGCCGCCGATCACCGATGAGGCGATCGCCTGCAACTCCCAACCTTCGGCCTGGGTCGGGTTGCCGATGCCGATGCGCGCCGCCAGCAGCACGCCGACGAAGGCCGCGCATAGGCCCGACAGCGTGTAGGCCATGTAGATGGTGCGCTGGACATTGACGCCCGAGAGGCGCGAGGCCTCGGCATTGGATCCCACAGAGAAGAGATAGCGGCCCCAGCGGCTGTGGTGCAGGAAGATGTAGGCCGGGATACCGACCAGGATCACCATCCAGAACAGATTGGGGATGCCGACAAAGGAACTGCGCGAGAACGCGGTGAAGCTGTCGCTGTTGATGTTGATCGAGTTGCCGTTGGTCATCAACAGGCCGATGCCGCGCAACGAGGTCAGCGTCGCCAGCGTGATGATGAAGGGCGGCAGGCCCATCTTGACGATGCCGAAGCCATGGAACAGGCCGATGGCAACACCGACCAGCAGCGTCACCAGAATGGCGACCCAGATCGGGAAGCCGGCATTAATCATCATGGCGACAATGACGGTGGCGAAGCCGACCACGGCGCCGACCGAGAGGTCAATGCCGCCGGTGATGATGACGAAGGTCTGGCCGACCGCCATGATGGCGATCATCGAGCCCTGCCGCAAAAGATTGGCGATGTTGTTGGAGGAGGCGAAGCTCGGCGTCGCCACCGACAGCACGATCCAGAGCAGAACCAGCAACGCCAGAAGCGTCAGCCCGAACAGGACGTTGTAGTTCCGTTTCGGTTTTTCGATCGCGACGGTTTCGATGCTCATGGTTCCTCCCGTTTCTTGTTTTGTCAGCCGATCGCCTGCGTCAGCACGTCTTCGTGGCTGGCGGCGCGAAAGCCATGGCTGGCGACCAGTTTGCCGCGCCGGAACACGTGCAGCGTATCGGCGAGCTCATAAACCTCGGGCAGATAGGACGAGATCAGGATGATGCCGGCGCCCTTGGACAACAGTTCCCCGAACAGGCGGTAGATCTCGGCCTTGGTACCGACATCGACGCCGACCGTAGGCTCGTCGAAGATGAACAGCTTAGCGCCGTGCGCCAGCCATTTGCCGATGACGATCTTCTGCTGGTTGCCGCCGGACAGGCTGGAGGCCAGGGCGCCGCGTGTTTGCGTTTTGATGCGGAGGCCGGCGATCTGGCGATCGGCTTCAGCCTTTTCCTTCGTGTTCGAAATCAGCAGGTTGTTGGAGATGCGCTTGTAGATCGGCAGGTTGAGGTTGAGGCCGACCGGCAGGTTCAGGCACAGGCCCTGGTCGCGGCGGCTTTCCGGCGCCAGCGCCATGCCGAGCTTGATCGCGTCGTGCTCGGAATTGATCAGCACCGGTTTGCCTTGCCAGCGGATCTGGCCGGCCGACTTCTTGTGGCGGCCATAAAGCGTGGTGACAAACTCGCTGCGGCCGGCGCCGATCAGGCCATAGAGCCCGACGATCTCGCCGGCACGCACTGTCATCGAGACGTCTTCGAAGCCCTTGCCCGACAGGTTTTTCGCTTCAACGATCACGGCACCGGGGGTGAAATGCTCCTTGTGGTAGACTTGCTCGATCGAGCGATTGATCATCATCTTGACCAGCTCGGCGTCATTGGTCTCGGCAATGTTGCGGGTGCCGACCAGCGTGCCGTCGCGCAGCACCGAGACGCGATCGGCGAGTTCGAACACCTCTTCCATGCGATGGCTGATGTAGATGATGGTGACGCCTTCGCCCTTGAGCCTGCGGATCAGCGTGAACAGCTGGTCGGCTTCCTTGCGGGTGAGATAGGCGGTCGGCTCGTCGAAAATCAGGAACTTGGTGCCGCGCACGGTGGCGCGGGCGGCGGCGATCAGCTGCTGCTGGCCGATGGTGAGGTCACCCAGCATGACATGCGCCGGCAGATCGAAGCCGAGACCGTCGATGATCTTCTGCGCTTCCTTCACCATGGCCCGCTGCTGCAGGATGCCGAAGCGCGAATTCTCCTCGCCGAGGAACATGTTGGCGGCGACGGTGAGATGGCGGCAGAGCACGACCTCCTGATGCACGGCGTTGATGCCCAGCGCCATCGCCTCGTGTGGGGTTGCCAGCGCTGCCGGCTTGCCCTCCCAGATGACATCGCCGGAGGTGCGCGGCATGACGCCGGTCAGAAGCTTGATCAAGGTGGATTTGCCGGCGCCGTTCTCGCCGACGATGGCGTGGATCTCACCTGCCTTGAAGGCAAGGTGAACGGGCTTCAGCGCATGCGTGCCGGGATAGCGTTTTTCCAGCCCGTGCAGTTCGAGGATCGTCCTGCCGGGCGCTAGCGTTGGGGCCGGGTGCAGTTCCTGCGCCGTGGGCGTCATGACAATCCTCCCAGATTGGCCTTACGATTGGCACGTCGCGATGCAGTCAAGCCGCATCGTCGAGGTGATTCAAGCCTGTGGATATTCAAGCTTGTATCCGGTGTTTCCGGGGCGCGAGGCCCCGGAAAGGATTTTTGGTTGACGGGCTCAGAGCTTCGGGTTGAGCAGGGCGTCGATCTTGGGGTCTTTCATGTTTGCCTTGGTCACCAGGTTGGCGCCGGTGTCGACATTGGCCTCGACCTTCTCGCCCTTCGAGGCGGCGAGCGCGGTCTTGATGCCGTCATAGCCCATCCGGTACGGATCCTGGACGACGAGCGCGGAAATGACGCCGTCATTGAGGAACTTGATCAGCTTCTCGTCGCTGTCAAAGCCGACCAGCGCCAGCTTGCCGCCAAGGTTATTCTCGGCGACAGCCTGACCGACGCCCTGCGCCATGATCAGGTTGGACGCGAAGATGCCCTTGAGGTTCGGGTTGGCGGTGATCAGGTCGGTGGCGATGTTGAGACCGGTCGTTGCCTGCCCGTCGGCATATTTGTCGGCGACGAGCTTGAGCCCCGGATATTTCGCGGCCAGCTGCTCGGTGAAGCCCTGCTTACGCTGCTCCAGCGAACCGGCGCCCGGCGCGTTGGTGATCAGGGCGACGTCGCCCTCGATCTTGCCGCCATTGGCTTCGCCGATGGCTGCTGCAAGACCGTCAGCGGCGACGCGTCCGCCCTGCACATTGTCGGTGGTCAGGAACGAGGTGAACGCCTTGGAGTCGGCGCCGGAGTCGATGCCGATGACCTTGACCTTGCTGGCCGCTTCATCGATCGGCTTGCCGAGCGCCTTGAATTCGGTCGGCGCGATGACGATCGCGGCCGGGTTGCCGGCGACGGCATTCTCGAGGATCGAGACCTGGCCGTTGACGTCGGTTTCAGCCTGGGCGCCGAGTTCGGGTACGTTGACGCCGAGATCCTTGCCGGCCTTGCGGGCGCCGGCCAGGACGATCTGCCAGTAGAAGGACGTGGTGTCCTTGACGATGATCGGAATGGTCACGTCCGCCGCCGAAGCCGGCGCCGTGTGCAGCGTGCCGGCAAGCATCGAGGCGGCAGCTAGTGCCATCAGTGAGCGGCGGTTGAGAATGCTGGTCACGAATTTCATTAGGAATCCTCCCTAGATCGCCCGGTGAAGGTTACGGAAGCTCCATTTGGATAGGCGCGGCCCAAACAGAACTTTATCAATAAAAAACAGTTGCCGCTTTTTGATAGTGCATCGGTCCGGCCGACGCAAGCGGTGTTTCATATCGGCCTGCGCATGGCTTGGCGGGGAAACCTCCCTGCCGATCCTCAGTGCCACGTCCAGACGCTCCCGATCCTCCTTGAGCATCATGGAATATTAATTCCACCGTCGAGTCAATATGGAATGTTCATTCCTTCTTGAGAACCGTGATCGTGGCGTTTCGTCAGCCGAGCTCCTGCACGATGGTGTAGGGAGCGTAGCGGGCGAATTCCGCTTGCGGCACCTGGACGTCGAACAGGTCGAGGTTGCGCGTCAGGTTGGCGGGCTTGGCCGTTCCGGTCAGCACGCTGGCCACGACAGGCTCCTGCAGCGGAAACTGCAATGCAGCCGCCGCCAGCGGATATCCGCCCTCATCAGCGATTTTCTCCATCGCCCCAACACGCTCGAGTATGTCCTGCGTCGCCGGCAGATAATCGAAATGCGCGCCGTGCACCGGCCCGGTCGCCAGGATGCCGGAGTTGAAAACGCCGCCGATGATGAGCGAAGTCTGTCGCTCACGACACAGCGGCAGCAACTCGGCTTCAGCCGAGCGGTCGAGCAGCGAATAGCGGCTGGCCAGCAGGATGCAGTCGAGCGGCGCTTCGCGCAGCACGTCGAGGCAGATCTGCACCTCGTTGACGCCGAGCCCATAGGCGGAAATCACGCCGGACGTTTTAAGCTCTTCCAGCGCCTTCAAGCCGCCGTCCATCAGCTGGCGAAAGTGCAGCTTCGTCTTCTCGACGCCATGTGTGTAGGTGCCGATGTCGTGCACAAACAGGATGTCTATCCGGTTCAGCCCGAGCCGGGCATAGGAGAACTCGACCGAGCGCATGATGCCGTCATAGGAGTAGTCGTAGTCGAGCGCGAAGGGCAGCGGGTCGACATAGGAATGATCGGGAACCTGGTCTTCCGGCACCGGGCGGAACAACCGTCCGACCTTGGTCGACAGCACATAGGAATCCCGCGGCTTGTAGCGCAGGAAATCGCCGGTCCGCCGTTCCGACAGGCCGAAGCCATAGAAGGGCGCGGTGTCGAAATAGCGCAGGCCGGCATCCCAGGCTGTCTGCAGCGTCTCCATCGCCGCTTCGCGCGGACAGGCCCGGTAGAGCCCGCCGATCGCCGCCCCGCCGAAGCTTATCTCGGTTACCTCGAGCGCAGTCGTGCCGATGCGGCGTTTGTCCATCCACAGCCTCCCCTTGTGAGCCGTCTTTGCAGCCCGCTTTTTTCGTCGGTGGTTAGAGCGTCGCGCCGAGGTGCCACGGCACGAACTCGTTGTCGCCGTAGCCGAACGCCTCGCTCTTGGTCTTGCGGCCCGATGCCGTCTCGACGATGAGTTCGAAGAGTTCCCGGCCCATGCCGGCGATGGTCTTCTCACCCGAAGCGATGACGCCGCAATTGACGTCCATGTCCTCTTCCATCTGGTGGTACATGGTCGAGTTGGTGGCGACCTTGATCGACGGCGTGGGCCGGCAGCCGAAGCAGGAGCCGCGGCCGGTGGTGAAGACGATGATGTTGGCGCCGCCCGCCACCTGACCGGTCGCCGAGACCGGGTCGTAACCGGGCGTGTCCATGAACACCAAGCCACTGCCGGTGACCTTTTCGGCATAACCGAAGACGCCGTTGAGCGGAGTCTGGCCGCCTTTGGCCACGGCGCCCAGCGACTTTTCCAGGATGGTGGTCAGGCCACCGCGCTTGTTGCCGGGCGAGGGGTTGTTGTCGATCGAGGCGCCGTGCTTGGCGACATGGTCCTCCCACCATTTGACGAAACCGTCGAGCTTCTTGGCGATCTCCGGCGTTGCCGCGCGATAGGCGAGCAGATGTTCGGCGCCATAGATCTCCGTCGTCTCCGACAGGATGCCGATGCCGCCGACGCCGGCCAGGATGTCGACCGCCGCTCCCAGCGCGGGATTGGCGGTGATGCCCGACATGCCGTCGGAACCGCCGCATTGCAGGCCGACGACGATCTCCGAGACCGGGATCGGCTCGCGCTGATACTGGCCGACTTCCTCGGCGATTTCGGCGAGCACGCCCATCGCTTTTTCGACCGATTTGCGCGAACCGCCGGCGTCCTGGATGTTGAAATGGCGTTTTCCCGCCGCCGCACCTTTCTGGCCGTAAAGGGTAAGCTGGTTGACCTCGCAGCCGAGGCCGACCATCAGCGCGCCGCCGAAATTCGGGTGGCGGGTGTAACCGGCGAGCGTGCGGTGCAGTACCATCATGCCGTCGCCGGTGCCGCTCATGCCGCAGCCCTGGCCATGGACGATCGGGACGAAGCCGTCGATCCCCGGATATTTCGGCAACAGCACGCGGTTGGCCTCGTCGGCAATGGCGTGGCAGACGGTGGCCGAGCAATTGACGCTGGCGATGATGCCGATGAAGTTGCGCGTGCCGGCACGGCCATCGGCGCGACGATAGCCCATGAATGTCCGGGCGCGGTCGGCTTCGGTGGCATGCTCCGCTTCGCTCGGCGGCACGACCGGCAGACGGCCGGACTCGAAGACCAGATTGTGCGAATGGACGTGGTCGCCGGGCGCGATGTCCTGGGTGGCGCGGCCGATGGCCTGGGCATACTTGACCACCGCCTCGCCGACGGCGATAGGCTTGATCGCCACCTTGTGGCCGGGCTCGATCAAGGCCGTGGCGACGGCGCCGCCGGGCAGAGGGGTGCCGATCTCGATGCGGCCATTGGCGACCGCGACATTGTCGGCGGGGGACAGAAGAATGCTGTTCGAGGCGTTCACGGGCAGTTTCCTGGGTCTGTTCCTGGGGATGCGCGGATTGACACGCGTCTGTTTACATATAATGTCTTTTATCGTGAAAAAACATTTGTGCGTCAATTGTTTTTTCAGGAGGAGACCATGCGTCCGATGGACGCTTGGCTTGTGGGGAGCGGCGTCTGACACGCAGAGCGTTTTGCTTTGCCGGGTCAGCGCCAGGACATATGTGATATCGCGCTTCAAGCCAGCCACAGCAAGCGCCGGCGCGCAACGGGGCAGGGATGTCGAAGAGCAACAACGTCTACAAGGACGCTTACAACAGGGGTCTGCGGCTGCTCGATGAGACGCAGAGCCTGCCGTCGGAGCCGGAGCTGGGCACTTTGCTTGGCGTCAGCCGTACCACCGTGCGCACCATTCTGGCGCGCATGGAAGAGACCGGGCTGATCGCGTGGAACAAACGCAGCAAGACAGTGCTCAGGGCGCCGAAGCCGGATGATTTCTTCCCCGAGGAGGAGACAGACACACTGGCCCAGATCATCGAGCGGTCGTTTATGCGCAGGTTGCTGGCCGGCGGCGCCGAGGCCGGCATGCAGATCAACGAGCTCGAACTGGCGCGCGAGATCGGCGTCGGCACCACCAGCGTGCGCGAGTTCCTGATCCGCTTCTCCCGCTTCGGCCTGATCGAGAAGCGGCGCAACAGCCACTGGGTGCTGAAAGGATTTACCCGTGCCTTTGCGCTCGAACTCACTGAAATCCGCGAAATGTTCGAGATACGCTCGGCGGCGGCCTTTGCCGCCTTGCCTGGGGATAGTCCGGTCTGGGCGGATCTCGACCGGCTGGAAGACGAGCACCGGCTTCTGGCCAGCGAAATCGCCATCCGCTTCAACGAATTCTCGGAGCTAGACGAGCGCTTCCACCGGCTGATCCACCGGGCGTCGCACAACCGCTTCATCGTCGATTTCTACGACGTCATCGCCATGATCTTTCACTACCACTACCAGTGGAACAAGGCGCAGGAGCGCGAACGCAACGAAGTCGCGGTTGGCGAGCATCTCGCCTACATCGCGGCGCTGAAATCGCGCGATCTCGGCAAGGTCGACGCCGCCTGCCGCAAGCATCTGAAGTCGGCACGCCACACGCTGTTGACGTCGATCCCGGAAATCGGCGGCCGCCCGGCTTCCTGAGCGCGACGTCCGAAGGGACGTTATGCGCACAAGATCTCTGCCTCATGCGTTATCCCAAACCGCTGCGCACTTTTGTGCGACATGGATCGAACGCGCCGCGTTGCCGCAGCGATGATTTGGCGATTTTCCGCCGACATGCCGCGTGCTAGATATCCACGCGTTGCTGCGTGAAGAGGCAGGTCTTTGGACTTCCGGCGTAAGAGATGGAGCATGACGGCCGCCTTTGTCGCGGCCTGTGTGCTGCTGCTCCAGTCGACGCTCGGCGTGTTTGCCTTCGGTATTGCGCCGGATGCCTCGCAACTCGACGCTTTCGGCAATGTCATCTGCAGCCATGAGGGAGCGGTCAAGCTTCCCGGCGGCGATCCGCACCAGCAGCATATGCCGGCGTGCTGCATGCTCGGCTGCAGCATGGCCTCCGTCGCCTATGCGCCGCCGGCAGGCGTCGGCCTGGCGCCGGTCAGCCAGTACTTGGAAACAGTCGCTTTTGCCCCGCCGGCAGTCAGGCATCCCGACGTCACGCGCGAGCGCTCTCCGGCCAATCCGCGCGCGCCGCCGCTTGCGGGCTGAAAACCGCCGCTCGCTTTGCGTAACCTGCGCAGGCGATAATCATCCAATGACAAACACGTTCGCAGCCCGACAACGGCGCGACCTTATATTCATGGAGCCTACCCATGTTCCGTTTTCTTCGTGCCGGCGCGTTGCACCGCAGCACCCGTTTATTCAGCACTATCGAGCAGCGTCTCGGCAGCGCCCTGTTCGCCTTTGCACTGTTGTTCGTCGGCTCCCATTCCGTCCTTGCGCATGAATTCAAGGCCGGTGACATCGAGATCGAGCATCCCTGGTCGCGCGCCACGCCGGCCGGCGCCAAGGTTGCCGGCGGCTATTTCACCATCGTCAACAAGGGCAGCGCGCCAGACCGGCTGCTATCGATTTCCTCCGACATTTCGGGCAAGGCCGAACTGCATGAAATGGGGGTGAAGGATGGCGTCATGACCATGCGCCCGGTCAGTGCTGGCCTGGATATCCCGGCGGGCGGCAAGGTCACGCTGGGTCCCGGCGCCTATCACGTGATGTTCATGGATCTGAAGCAGCCCCCTAAAGAAGGCCAGATGTTTGCCGCTACGCTGACTTTCGAGAGGGCCGGAACCGTGACCGTCGAGTTTGCCGTGCAAGCCATAGGCAGCGCGCCACCCCTGGAAGACAACGACTGACCAATTATTGCCAATCAATTTTTTCGAGAGGGACCCATCATGAACAAGCATCATTTGCCGGCCGCTGCATTCCTCGTCCTGGGGACAAGCGCTGCCTTCGGCCATATCACGCTCGAAACCCAGGAAGCGCCGGTCGGTTCGACCTACAAGGCCGTGCTGCGGGTGCCGCATGGCTGCGACGGCAAGGCGACGATTGCCGTGCGCGTGCAGATCCCGGAAGGGGTGATCGGAGTGAAGCCGATGCCCAAGCCCGGCTGGACGCTGCAGGTCAAGAAAGGCAAGTACGAGAAATCCTACCAGCTCTATGGCGAGGCGGTGACCTCGGGCGTCAAGGAAGTCGACTGGAGCGGCGGCAGCCTGCCGGATGAATTTTATGACGAGTTCGTCTTCCGCGGCACGTTGGCCGCCGATCTGCCGGCCGGGCAAAAACTCTATTTTCCGGTGGTGCAGGAATGCGATGGCGCCACCACGCGTTGGATAGAGATTCCGGCGGCTGGTCAGGATGAGGATGCGCTGGAAGATCCGGCGCCCGGCCTCAACCTGCTGCCCAAGAAATGATGCATTGGCGGCGCGCTGCCTCGAAGCGGCGCGCCACTGTTTTGGTGGATGGCATGAACGTGGCCTGTTTTCAGCGGATAGAACGGACAGCCGGCAGGTGCTTCGGCCTGCTGGCCGCGATCCTGCTGCTTGCCGTCCTTGCCACGCCAAACCAGGCCTTTGCCCATGCGGCGCTGATCAAGGCCGAGCCTGCCGACGGCGCGGTTCTGGAGCGAGCGCCGACGCAATTTTCGCTGACCTTCAGCGAGCCTGTGTCGCCGCTGGTGCTGACCTTGGTGCGGCCCGACGGTACGCCTGTCGCTTTGACCTCGTTTCGGTTGAGCGACCAAACGGTTGAGATCGACAATCCACAAAAGCTCGGGCCGGGCACCCATGTCTTGAGCTGGCGGGTGATTTCCGCCGATGGCCATCCGGTCGGCGGCTCGGTGCTGTTTTCCGTTGGCGCGCCAAGTGCGGCGCCGGCGGTGGGGGAAGCTGTCGATATAGATTTGCGGTCAGCGATCTGGACCGGCAAGGTTCTTCTCTACATCGGGCTTTTCCTCGGCATTGGCGGCGCCTTCGCGCTGACATGGCTGGCGCAAGGCCAGCGCTCAGGCCAGCGCTTCGTCATTGCCGCCATCCTGTGCGGGCTGGTCGCAGCACCCCTGTCGCTCGGGTTCCAGGGGCTGGACGCGCTGGGCGCGCCACTCGCCCGGCTGGCGCAACCGGTGGTCTGGCGGACGGCGCTTGGCACCAGCTTCGGCTGGACGGTGCTGATTTCGCTGGCGGCGCTCGGGCTTGGCCTGCTGTCGTTGGTCGGATCGCGTGCTGGCGCCAGGCCGTTGGCGCTCGCCGGGCTGGCCGGTGTGGGTGCAGCCCTTGCCGCCAGCGGCCATGCCAGTGCAGCCGAACCGCAATGGCTGACGCGGCCTATGGTGTTCCTGCATGGCGCCGGCATCGCTTTCTGGGCTGGAGCATTGCTGCCGCTCGGCCTGGCGTTGAGCAGCCAATCGGTGGAAGCCGGGGCGTTCCTGCGGCGGTTTTCGCGCGCGATCATGCCCGTGGTGGTAGTGCTTGCCGCCGCCGGTGTGGTGCTCGCCATCATCCAGGTGCAGACACCGGCGGCACTGGTCAACACCGCCTATGGCCGGCTGCTGCTGATCAAGCTGGCGCTGCTGGTGTTTCTGTTCACGCTGGCGGCGGTCAATCGATGGCGGCTCACCGCCTTGGCCGAGGCCGGAGCGACGGAAGTGCGGCGACGGCTTAGCCGCTCGATCTCAGTCGAAATGCTGATCGTGCTCCTGATCTTCGGCGTTGCCGCCGGCTGGCGCTTCACGCCGCCGCCACGGGCCCTGGCAATCGCCGCGGCACAACCGACGTCGACCCATATCCACACTATGAAGGCGATGGCCGACATCGACATCACGCCCGGCCATACCGGGGAGGTCACCGCCTCCATCGTCATCATGGATGGCGATTTCGGCCCGCTCGACGCCAAGGAAGTGACGCTGGTGCTGTCCAAGCCCGATTCGGGGATCGAGCCGATCAAGCGTCCGGCGACCAAGCCAGGCGACGGCACCTGGCGCGTCGATAATCTCGTCATTCCGATTCCAGGCCGCTGGACGGCGCGGCTCGATATTCTGGTTTCGGATTTCGAAGTGGTAAAGATCGAAGCGCCGATCGATATCCGCGCCGAGTGATATTCAGCCCGCCTGCGAAGGGCGCTCAGCCGAGTTCCTGGGCTAACCCGATGAGATGCCCTTCCGGCCCGCGGATGTAGCAGAGCCGATACACCTCCTGGTAACGGACGACTTCACCGGCCAGCTGCGCGCCACGCTTGCGGAGCCTTTCCAGCGTGTCGTCGATGTCGTCCACGGTAAACATGACGCGCAGGTAGCCCAGGGCGTTGACCGGGGCGTTGCGGTGATCGGCGACGACAGTCGGCGTGAGGAAGCGGGAGAGCTCGAGCCGGCTATAGCCATCCGGTGAGCGCATCATGGCAATCTCGACGTGCTGATCGCCGAGCCCGGTGACACGTCCGGCCCACTCGCCTTCGATCGTCGCCCGCCCTTCCAGTTCGAGGCCGAGCTCGCAAAAGAAAGCAATCGTCTCGTCGAGGTCATCGACGACGATTCCGACATTGTCCATCCGTTTGACTGCCATATGTCCAACCTAACGTCATATGTTCGATCGGCAAGGCGTCGCCTGGTCACCAACTGACCCTTCCTGACTCGGTCTGACACAACGCAGACGCAACACAATTCGGCGAGGCGGTTGACGTGGCGCGAAAGGCCCGTCAATCATCTCGCCGAAAAATGGGCATCCCGAAAAACGCGGCCTCAACAAAATCCGAAAGCAGGGAAGAAACGATGGAAAAAGCCGAAATCGGCCTGATCGGCCTTGGCACAATGGGCTCCAACCTCGCGCTCAACATTGCCGAGCACGGGCACCGCATCGCCGTCTTCAACCGCACCAGGGCGCGCACCGATGCCTTCCTCGAAGGCGCCGGTTCGCTCAGGGACATGGTGGTGCCCTGCTACAGCCTGGAGGAACTGGCAGCTGCGATCAAGCCGCCGCGCCCGGTCATCATCATGGTGCTGGCCGGCAAGCCGGTCGACGAACAGATCGAAGCGCTGCGCGGCGTGTTGTCTGACAACGATATCGTCATCGATGCCGGCAACGCCAATTTCCGCGATACGATGCGGCGCTTTTCGGAACTGTCGGGCTCGGGTCTCACCTTCATCGGCATGGGCGTATCGGGCGGCGAGGAAGGCGCGCGCCATGGACCGTCGATCATGGTCGGCGGCACCGAAGACTCCTGGAAGCGCGTCGAACGCGTGCTGACCGCGATCTCGGCTAAGTTCAAGGATGAACCGTGCGCTGCCTGGCTTGGCACAGACGGCGCCGGGCATTTCGTGAAAACCATCCACAACGGCATCGAATATGCCGACATGCAGATGATCGCCGAGATCTACGGCATCCTGCGTGACGGTCTCGGCATGGGGCCGAAGGAGATCGGCAAGGTCTTCGAGGACTGGAACAAGGGCCGGCTCGATTCGTATCTGATCGAGATCACCGCCAAGGTGCTGGCCGCCGACGATGCAAAGACCGGCAAGCCGGTGGTCGACATCATCCTCGACCGTGCCGGCCAGAAGGGCACCGGCAAATGGTCTGTCATCGAGGCGCAGCAGCTCGGCATTCCGGCGACGGCCATCGAGGCGGCGGTGGCGGCCCGCGTGCTGTCCTCGATCAAGGATGAGCGGCAGGCGGCCGAAAAAGCCTATGGCAATATCGGCGTCACCAAGATCTCCGGCGACAAGGCGGCACTTCTGAAAGACCTGGAGCTGGCGCTGCTCGCCGGCAAGATCGCCGCCTATGCACAAGGTTTCGCGGTGATGAGCGCCGCCTCGAAGGAGTTCAACTGGAACTTGCCGATGCCGACCATCGCCAAGATCTGGCGTGCCGGCTGTATCATCCGCTCGCAGATGCTCGACACCATGGCGGAAGCCTTCGGCTCGGGCGGCGCGTCCACCAACCTTTTGATGGCGCCGGCTTTCACCACCATGATGCAGGAGGCGCATCCGTCGCTCCGGCGCATCGTCGCAAGAGCGTCGGAGGCCGGTTCGCCCGTGCCGGCGCTGGCGTCGGCGCTTGCCTATTTCGACAGCTACCGCCAGGGCCGCGGCACCTCGAACCTGATCCAGGCGCAGCGCGATTTCTTCGGCGCGCATGGTTTCGAGCGCATCGGCGAGCAGGGGGCTTTCCATGGCCCATGGGGCAGCGGCGCTGCCGCCTAGGGTCAGGTGAGGCGGCCTCTCAGGTCGTGCCAGTCAGCCCTGATACGCGACGACGTCGCCTGGCTTGACCACAGTCTGCAAAGAGCCAGGTGCCGCGCCGCCTATCCAGCCCAGCACGGCGCGGGCAAGCTCGGTGCCGGCGAGGCGGAAGTCTTCGTTGACGATCAGCAACTCCCGGCGGAACAGATGCAGCAGTTCCGACGATTGCTTGGACACGACATCGACGTCGCGGCCGAGTTTCAGGCCGGCATCCTCGATGCCGGCGACGATGGCCAGCGTTGCTGCGGCGGCGCTGCTGACGAAACCGTCCGGCCTGACGTCGCGGCGCATCAACTGCGCGGTCCGCGTCCTGATCTGATCGATCGACTGGTCGATCGAAACAGCGTTGAACGGCACTTCGCTGGCGTCGACCTCGCTCAGTGCGTCGGCAAAGCCATTGACCGTGTGGTCGTAATAGGTGAGCCCGACCGGCGGCGCTACCAGCGCCAGCCGGCGCCGGCCGACGCTGGCCAGATGGCGCACCGCTTCGGCGGCGAAGGCGTAATTGTCGAAGTCGTGATAGGGGTGGACAAGCCCCATATCGGTGCGGCCATGCGTGGCAAAGGGTATGCCACGCTCCAGCATGTAGCGGGCGCGCGGATCGTTGGGCTGCGTGCGTGAGATGATGACGCCATCGGCCGAGCCGGACTCGACCAGATACTTTACCGGGTCCAGCGGATCCTGCGAGCGCGAGTAGGGCGTGACGATCAGGTGATAGGGTGTGTCGGCAATGACCTCCGAGACGCCGTAGATGATGTCCGAGACAAAGCTCATGATCTCGCGCTCGGTATTGAGCACGAGGCTGATAACATTGGTCTTGCCAGTCCGCAGGCGCACGCCGGCGCGGTTCGGCCGGTAGCCGATCTGCCTGGCGACGAGTTGAACCCGCCGCCTGGTCTCGGCGCCGATCTCGGGTGCATCCTTGAGCGCGCGCGAGACGGTGGTGACGCCGAGCCCGGTCATGAAGGCAAGCGTTTTCAGCGTCGGCCGCTCATGCGCCGACGCCTCGTCGTCCTTCTCCGTCTGGTCCCTGTCCATTCGTCCCGCCCCGTCAGGCGCATAGCAGCCGCCGGACCAGCCGACAATCGCTTCGATGACGATGTGGCACGGTTCTTCGCCGTCAGGCCTCAATATACTGAAACGTTACAGATTTCCAACATCGCAGCGCGTGGGTCTCTCAAGCCATGGGTTTGGCAGGGTTTTGGCGGCCAGAAACGTTGCGCGACAATCAGGTTCGAGACGGTTTTCTTGCGCTGCAGCATGATTTTGCAGCGCAGCACCCGGTTTTGCGCGGAGTTTGCCGGTTTGCACGCAACGAATTTGTTCGCGCCTCGAAAAAACATTCGAGCGCGTTTATCTCAGGGGTTGCACGCACCGCATAATTGCCGTATCGAAAATCTGTAACGTTTCAGATTCTGGGAGGAACCGAAATGCGCTATAGACTTTTGACCGCTGCCCTTGCCGCGACGGCCGCGCTTCAGCTTGCCGACCCGGCGGCCGCCACCGACCTGGAAGTGACCCATTGGTGGACGTCGGGCGGCGAGGCGGCGGCGGTTGCGGAATTCGCCAAGGCCTTCGACGCGACCGGCAATCACTGGGTCGACGGCGCCATTGCCGGATCCGGCGGCACGGCACGGCCGATCATGATCAGCCGCATCACCGGCGGCGATCCGATGGGCGCCACCCAGTTCAATCACGGCCGGCAGGCCGAAGAACTGGTGCAGGCCGGCCTGATGCGCGACCTCACCGATGTCGCCACCAAGGGCAAGTGGACGGAAATCGTGCGGCCGAAGAGCCTGCTCGACAGTTGCACCATAGACGGCAAGATCTACTGCGTGCCGGTCAATATCCACTCCTGGCAGTGGTTGTGGCTGTCGAACGAAGCCTTCGAGAAGGCCGGCGTGCCGCTGCCGAAGGACTGGAATGAATTCGTGGCGGCAGCGCCCGCCCTGGAAAAGGCGGGCATCATCCCGCTCGCTGTCGGCGGACAGGCCTGGCAATCTTCCGGCGCCTTCGATGTGCTGCTGGCGGCGGTCGGCGGCACCGATGCATTCCTCAAGGTCTACAAGGACAAGGACGCCAAGTTCGCCGCTGGGCCCGAGATCGCCAAGGTCTTCAAGGCCGCCGACGATGCCCGCAAGATGGCGAAGAACACCAATGTGCAGGACTGGAACCAGGCGACCAATCTGGTCATCACCGGCAAGGCCGGCGGCCAGATCATGGGTGACTGGGCGCAAGGCGAGTTCCAGGTTGCCGGCAAGGTCGCCGGCAAGGACTATGCCTGCCTGCCGGGCCTCGGTCTGAACGAAGTTATCGCCACCGGCGGCGACGCCTTCTATTTCCCGCTGCTCAAGGATGCCGACAAGTCCAAGGCGCAGGAGGTGTTGGCAGAGACGCTGCTCGACCCTAAGACTCAGGTCGCCTTCAATCTCAAGAAGGGCTCGCTGCCGGTGCGCGGTGACGTCGATCTCAATGCGGCGAACGACTGCATGAAGAAGGGTCTGGCCATCCTCGCCAAGGGCGCCGTCATCCCGTGGACGGACCAACTGCTTTCGCAGGATACCCAGAAGCAGAAGGAAGATCTCTTCGCCGAATTCTTCGCCAAGCCGGACCTGACCATCGAAGACGCGCAGAAGCGCTTCGCCGACCTCATCGCTTCGGCAGACTGACGTTGGAGGCAATACACCTCGCTCCCGGCCTTGCGAAAGCAGGGCCGGGATCGCACCGCCCTTACCCAGCCGGCTGACGAGATGAGCAAGAGCGAACGCCCCAACCCGCTGTTCCGCAACATCAATGCGAAGGTCGCCTCGATCCCGATGATCCTCACCGCGTCGGTGGTTTTCGTCGGCGGCACCGTCTGGACGGTGTTCTATTCCTTTACCAATTCGAAGCTGCTGCCACGGCTGAATTTCGCCGGGCTCGATCAGTATTACCGGCTGTGGGCGACGCCGCGCTGGCTGATCTCGATCGAGAACCTTTTGATCTACGGCGCGATCTCGCTCGTGTTCTCACTGGTCATCGGCTTCCTGCTTGCAGCGCTTCTCGACCAGAAGATCCGTTTCGAGGACACGTTCCGCACCATCTTCCTCTATCCGTTCGCGCTTTCCTTCATCGTCACCGGCCTGGTCTGGCAGTGGCTGCTCAATCCGGATTTCGGCATCCAGCATGTGGTGCGGGACCTCGGCTGGACGAGCTTCAACTTCGACCCGCTCTACAATTCCAGCATCGTCATCTACGGCATTTCGATTGCGGCGCTGTGGCAAGGCACCGGGCTCATCATGTGCCTGATGCTGGCCGGCCTGCGCGGCATCGACGAGGACATCTGGAAGGCAGCGCGGGTAGACGGGATCCCGATGTGGAAGACCTATCTGTTCATCGTCATCCCGATGATGCGGCCGGTTTTCATCACCACGCTGGTCATCATCGCGTCGGGCATCGTCAAGGTCTACGACCTCGTTGTCGCCCAGACCAGCGGCGGCCCCGGAATCGCCTCCGAAGTGCCGGCCAAATATGTCTATGACTACATGTTCTTCGCACAGAATCTTGGCCAGGGCTTTGCCGCCTCGACCATGATGCTGCTCTCGGTGGTGATCGTCGTCGTGCCGTGGGCCTACCTTGAATTTGGAGGCAGGAAGCGTGGCTGACCCGGCCGTCCCTTTGCCCGCCAGCGCGGGTGCCGCCGAGCGCGAAGCCTCCGGGCCGCGCGGGCCGAAGCCGCGGCATGTCTTCTCGCGCCGCAATATCTTCCTCTATGGCACGCTGATCGTGGTGGCGGTCTACTATCTGCTGCCGCTCTACGTGATGGTGGTCACCTCGCTTAAGGGCATGCCCGAGATACGGATGGGCAATATCTTCTCGCCGCCGCTCGAAATCACGTTCGAACCGTGGGTGAAGGCGTGGGCGACGGCCTGCACCGGCCTCAATTGCGACGGGCTTTCGCGGGGCTTCTGGAATTCGGTGCGCATCACTGTGCCGTCAGTGCTGCTGTCGATCGCGATCGCCTCGGTGAACGGCTATGCGCTGGCCAACTGGCGCTTCAAGGGCGCCGACACATTCTTCGTCATCCTGATCGTCGGCGCCTTCATCCCTTATCAGGTGATGATCTATCCGATCGTCATCATCCTGCGCGAGATCGGCCTCTACGGCAGCCTCAGCGGCCTGGTGATCGTCCATTCCATATTCGGCATGCCGATCCTCACGCTTTTGTTCCGCAACTATTTTGCCTCGATGCCGGAAGAGCTGTTCAGGGCGGCACGGGTCGACGGCGCCGGCTTCTGGGGCATCTTCCTGCGGATCATGGCGCCGATGTCGCTGCCGATCTTCGTCGTCGCCATCATCCTGCAGGTGACCGGCATCTGGAACGACTTCCTGTTCGGCGTCGTCTACACCCGCCCCGACACCTATCCGATGACGGTGCAGCTCAACAACATCGTCAATTCGGTGCAAGGCGTGAAGGAGTACAACGTCAACATGGCCGCCACCATCCTGACCGGCCTTGTGCCACTTATCGTATACTTCATTTCCGGCAAGCTTTTCGTGCGCGGCATCGCCGCCGGTGCGGTGAAAGGGTGATGGCGATGACGGCAGCCAACGGCACCAGCGTTTCGATCCAGGACCTGTCCCTAAATTTCGGCTCTGTATCGGTGCTGCAGACCCTCAATCTCGAGGTCGCAGAGGGCGAGTTCATCGTGCTGCTCGGTCCCTCGGGCTGCGGCAAGTCGACCTTGCTCAACTGCATCGCCGGGCTGCTCGATATTTCCGAAGGCCGCATCTTCATCAAGGGCAAGAACGTCACCTGGGAGGAGCCCAAGGATCGCGGCATCGGCATGGTGTTCCAGTCCTATGCGCTTTATCCGCAAATGACGGTGGAGAAGAACCTGTCGTTCGGCCTGCGCGTTGCCGGCGTGCCCAGGGATGAGATCGCCAAGCGCATCGCACGCGCCGCCGAGATCCTGCAGATCGAGCCGCTTTTGCAGCGCAAGCCCGCGGCCTTGTCCGGCGGCCAACGCCAGCGCGTGGCGATCGGGCGGGCGCTGGTGCGCGACGTCGATGTCTTCCTGTTCGACGAGCCACTATCCAATCTCGACGCCAAGCTGCGCTCGGAACTGCGCGTCGAAATCAAGCTTCTGCATCGCAAGCTGCAGAACACCATGATCTACGTCACCCACGACCAGATCGAGGCGATGACGCTGGCCGACCGTATCGCGGTCATGCGCGGCGGCGTCATCCAGCAGCTCGACGCGCCGCAGACGATCTACAACCGGCCGGTCAACCGTTTTGTCGCGGGCTTCCTCGGCTCGCCGGCGATGAATTTCCTCGAAGGGGAGCTGGAAGCCGGTGCTGCTCCGGCGTTCAGGACCGACGGTGTTTCGGTGCCGCTCGACCGCTATACCTTTGACGGCACGGAGCGCCCGGCCGGCGCTTGCGTGCTGGGCATCCGGCCTGAACACATCGCTTTCGGTGACGCTGCAAAGTCGATGCCGTTTTCCGCCGGCGGTTCGGTCGAGATCGTTGAGCCGATGGGTTCCGACACGCTGGTGTGGACCAAGCTTGCCGGCCGCAACTTCTCCTTCCGCGTCGAAGCGGAACGGACGCTGCGCAGCGGCGATCCGATCCAGTTCGGTTTCGATCCGGCGCGCGCCTCGCTGTTCGACGCTGCGACCGGCAATCGCCTGTGACCCTCTAGAATCATCCGCAAACCATCCTCCCAAGAACGACCGAAACGATCCCCCGAAAACATCCCCAAGCCTTAACCACCCAAGAAACGGACAGAGACGATGAACTGGTCATTCCAACTCTACAGCGCCCGCAATTTCCAGCCGTGGGACGGCATCCTGAAAATGCTCGGCAAGCTCGGCTACAAGGAAGTCGAAGGTTTCGGCGGCGTCTATGACGACCCCACGGCGTTCCGCGCCGAACTCGACAAGAACGGGCTTTCGATGCCGACCGGACATTTCTCGATCGATGCGCTGGAGAATGATTTCGACGGGGTACGCAAAACAGCCGACGCACTCGGCATCACGCTCGTCATCTGTCCCTATCTGCTGGCCGAGCAGCGGCCGGCCGACGCTGCCGGCTGGCGCGGCTTTGGCGAGCGTCTGGCCAAGGTCGGCGAGACCGCAAAAAAAGCCGGCTACGGCTTTGCCTGGCACAACCATGATTTCGAGTTCAAGACACTCGCCGACGGCTCGGTGCCGCAGGATCACATCCTGTCGGCTGCGCCCGACATCGGCTGGGAGATGGACGTCGCCTGGGTAGTCCGCGGTGGCGTTGATCCGCTGCCGTGGATCGAAAAGCACGGCAAGCGCATCAGCGCCGTCCATGTCAAGGACATGGCCAAGTCAGGCGAAGGCCTTGACGAGGACGGCTGGGCGGATGTCGGCCACGGCACCATCGACTGGGCCGGCCTGATCAAGACACTTCGGGCGAAGAGCGCGGCCAAATATTACGTCATGGAACAGGACAACCCCAACGATATCGAGCGCTTCGCCAGCCGCTCGCTCGCATCCGTCAAGGCTTACTAGGAACAATCATCATGGCAAAGAAACTGGGTATCGGCGTCATCGGCTGCGGCAACATCTCGAAAGCGTATTTCTCGCTGGCGCCGCTGTTTCGCGGCATTGAGATGCGCGCCTGCGCCGACATCAACATGGACGCGGCCAAGGCACGGGCGAAGGAGTTCAAGCTGCGCGCCGAGACCGTCGAAGAACTGCTCAAGGATGACGAGATCGACATCGTCGTCAACCTCACCATCCCGGCGGTGCACTACGGGGTGTCGAAGCAGATCCTCGATGCCGGCAAGCACGTCTATTCGGAAAAGCCGTTCGTGCTGTCGGTCAAGGAAGGCCTCGACCTCAAGAGCCGGGCCGAGAAGAAAGGGCTGCGCATCGGTTCGGCTCCGGACACTTTCCTCGGCGGCGCGCACCAGCTGGTGCGCAACCTCATCGACACCGGCGCGCTCGGCAAGATCACCAGCGGCACCTGTCATGTGATGGGCCACGGCATGGAGCACTGGCACCCCAATCCCGATTTCTTCTTCCAGCCGGGCGCCGGGCCGGTGCTCGACATCGGGCCCTACTACATCACCAACCTGATCCAGCTGATCGGGCCGGTGAAGCAGGTGGCGGCCTTCGCGACGACGCCTGCCAAGGAACGCACGATCTCGTCGAAACCGCGCGCGGGCGAAAAAATCCCGGTGAACACGCCGACGACGATCCACGGCCTGCTGGAGTTCGAGAACGGCGCCGTGATCACGCTCAACACCAGCTGGGACGTCTGGGCGCATGGTCACGCGCCGATGGAACTCTATGGCGAGACGGGCACGGTGTTCGTGCCGGATCCGAATTTCTTCGGTGGCGACGTGCGCATAACCAAGGCGGCAAAACCGGTGAAGAAACTGCCGAAATGGCAGCATCCGTTCGGCGTGCCCAACGAAATGCACGGCCAGGGCATGATGGCCAACTACCGCACCGCAGGCCTTGCCGACATGGCGCTGGCGATCGCCGAGGGCCGGCCGCATCGTTGCTCGATGGAGCTCGCGCTGCATGCCGTCGATGTCATGACCGGCCTGTTGCGGTCGGGCGAGACCGGCAAGTTCGTCGCCATGCAGACCAGCTGCGAGCGGCCGGCTGCACTCGGCGTCAAGGACGCAAAAGGACTGTTGGCGAAGCAGAAATGAGGTAGAAGGGTGGCGGCGCGCTCGCGCCGACACCCATACAATCCAGGATCTGTACCCATGCGCTGGCAGCCGGCTGAACACCGCTATGAGAAAATGCTCTACAACAGATGTGGGCGATCCGGCCTGAAACTGCCGGCGATCTCGCTCGGCCTGTGGCACAATTTCGGCAACGACACGCCGCACAACACCAAGCAGGCGATCGCGCGCAAGGCCTTCGATCTCGGCATCACCCATTTCGATCTCGCCAACAATTACGGCCCGCCGCCCGGCTCGGCCGAGATCGCCTTCGGCGAGATATTGCGCACCGACTTCGCCGGCTATCGGGACGAGCTGATCATCTCGACCAAGGCGGGCTATGAGATGTGGGCAGGGCCTTATGGCGAATGGGGCAGCCGCAAATATGTGCTGGCGAGCCTCGACCAGAGCCTGAAGCGGATGGGGCTCGACTATGTCGACATCTTCTATTCGCACCGCTTCGATCCGGATACGCCGCTTGAGGAAACGATGGGCGCTCTCGACCATGCGGTGCGTTCCGGCAAGGCGCTCTATGCCGGCATCTCGTCCTACAATTCGCAGCGCACGCGCGAGGCCGCCGACATATTGAAGCAGCTCGGTACGCCCTGCATCATCCATCAGCCGAGCTATTCGATGCTCAACCGCTGGGTCGAAGAGGACGGACTGCTCGATACGCTGGAAGGGCTCGGTGTCGGATCGATCGTGTTCTCGCCGCTGGCGCAAGGCATGCTGACCGACAAATATCTCGGCGGCATCCCCGAGGGTAGCCGCGCCAGCCAAGGCAAGTCGCTGCGGCCCGCCTTCATCAACGAAAAGACCATCGCTAACATCCAGGCGCTGAACGCGATCGCCGGCAAGCGTGGCCAGACGCTGGCGCAGATGGCGCTGGCCTGGGTGCTGCGCAAGGGCCGGGTGACCTCGGCGCTGATCGGCGCCAGCCGGCCCGAACAGGTCGAGGACTGCGTCGGCGCGCTCAAGGTGCTCGAGTTCAGCGATGCCGAGCTCGCCGAAATCGACACTTACGCACGCGAGTCCGACATCAATCTGTGGGCGGCGTCGGCCGAGCGCAAGGGACCGCCACGGAAGTAAGCGGAACAGCCGGCACCGGACATGAATCAAAACGGCGGGAAAGATCCCGCCGTTTTGCGTTAATCAAGCTTCGGGCTCGTTCAGGGCTTCTTGGCCGTGCCGAGACCGGCCTTGGGGGCCGCCGCGGCTGCCGGAGCCGGGGTCTTCATCTTGGCTTCGATCCAACCGGTATAGTTGGCCAATCGCGTGTAGATGCCATAGGCATTCTTGTGGCCGCAAGCGGCGGTGCCGTCGGACGGACCTTCGCCCCAGGAGACGACGCCGACCTGGACCGGACCGCTGGCGCCGGTCATGAACAGCGGACCGCCGCTGTCGCCGTTGCAGGCGTCGCGTTCGCCGCTGTCGGTGCCGGCGCAGATCATGTTCTTGGTCAGCGGATCCGACATATCGGCGGCGATCGCATTGGCGGCGGCATCGATGCCCTTTTCCGAATAACGCATCCGGTGGGAGAGATCTCCAAGTGCCGCCTTCAGGTCATGCGCATAGATCGACTTGATGCCGCTGTTGCAGGCAGCGCTCGGCTCGAGATCGAGATCGGCCACCATCAGCGCGGTCGGGAAGGTGCCGTCCTGCATCTTGCCCCAGCCGATGACCGTGGTCTTGCCGCTGTCTGGCGTCGGCTCATTGGTGATCTTGATGACCGGCGCATCGGCGGGCTCCGCCAGCCGGAGCAGGCCGAGATCATTGTCCAGCGTCTGTTCGCTGTAGCCCTCGTTGACGATAACCTCGACCACCTTGTAGCGCTTGCCTTCGGTAAGATCGGTGGCGCCGGTCAGCACGGTCACCGTATCGGGCGAAATCGGTCGGCCCTTGTCGTTGAGGCAGTGCGCCGCCGTCAGCACCCATTGCGGCGCGATCAGGCTGCCGCCGCAGAATTGCGCGTTTGGCTGCGAGGCCGGGCTGGGATCCAGCCGGGCGCTGGTCAGCAGCGCCACCTGGAACGGATAGGCCCCTTTGTCGGCTTCCTTGCCGCCATAGACGCGGTCGGCGCCGTCGGGGTTCTCGGCCTTGGCCTTGTCCCGGGCTTCGGCAACGCGCTGCATCGGCGAGACCGCCGCTTCCGGCCTGACGGCGTCGTCGGCTGCATAGAGCGCGTTGACGGCGGGGAAAGCGGCCGCGATGCCGAGCAGCGATGCAGCGGCAAGCGGCCTGAACCGATGGATAATGTTCACCTTGAAACCCTCCTGAGATGAAAATTGCCGAGCCATGCCGCCATGACGCATAACCAACAGAAGCGGTAGCGGTACCTCGATCGCCTTCTGCCAGAACGAACGACATCCGCGCGGTCATAAAACCGAAATACCACTTTTGCTAATCGTGCCCCATCGGGCAGAGCCCACCCAAACCCTATAGCCCCCCACGGGCTACGTGGAAGCGATTTGTCATTGCCAATGTTGGATTATTTTAGGCAGTATATCGACGCGGGTGCGTTTGGCGGAGGGCTTTAACGAGGCCGCCCGGACCGATGATCCGATACGGGCGGGTAACCAAACTAATTTTTTAACTCCACCACGATCTCGACAATATTTCTGTATTTTGCTCCACTCCTTGCTGACTTTTGGGAGAGTCTCACCATGACGAAACTGACAAGCACTATCATTGCGTCCGCACTGCTATCCACCGCACTGTGGACGATGCCTGCCTTCGCCGCCGATCCCGGCTCAGCGAATGCCGGCAATGGCGAAAGCATGCGCGATCTCGGAACGGGCGACTACCAGCCCGGCCGTGCAAAGCCGATCGCTCCGCCGAAACTGACCGAAGATGAAGCCAGCCGGGCAGCGCCGCTGACCGACGAGGGCACGGCGGTCAAATCCTATGGCATCGTCGGACGTTCCGCCGATGGCAAGGACATCAAGATCGATGCAGGCGAGACGCTGAAGGACCTTGTCATCAAGGAATTGAACGCGCCCGCTAACGCACCAGCGGCCAACAAGACCGGATTGACGGGCGGCGACGAAGCCGGCCGCCAGGTGTTCGGGGCCGACGATCGCGAGCAGATCAAGAACACCAAGACCTACCCGTTCACCGCGATCGGCTATATCGAAGGCAAAGCCAAGAGCGGTTATGGCAGCTGCTCGGGAACCCTGATCGGTCCGCGCACGGTGCTCACCGCCGCGCATTGCCTCTACAGCAATGAAGACAAGGCTTGGCTCGACGACGTCATCTTCGTGCCGTCGCTCAACGGCAACACCGCCGACGATGCACCGTTTGGCGCTTTCAGCTACGAGAGCGTCTATATCCTGCAGGGCTTCATCGACAATTATCAGGGTTACTACGGCTCGGTCATTCCGTGGGACCTCGGCATCATCACGCTGAAGCAGGATGTCGGCACCAATCTCGGCTGGCTGGGTTATGCCAACTATGAGAACCTCGGCGATTTCACCGCCAACATCGTTGGCTACCCCGGCGACAAGCCGATGGGTACGATGTGGAAGGCGACCTGCGAAGTGAAAGCCGAAAACATCGGCGCGGAGTATTTCCAGTACGACTGCGACACCTATCCGGGGTCGAGCGGCAGCTCGGTCTACGCCTATGACAATGGCGCCAAGCAGCGCGTCGTCACCGGTGTGAACGTGGCCGAAAGCCCCAACGCCAACACTGCGGTGCGCCTGAACGCTGCCAACGTGGCGTGGATCAACAGCCTGTACAAATAAGGCCCGATCTTTCGCCGGCAAACAGCGGCGAGAACCAGCATTAGCAAACCGGCGGCGGGACGTTCCTGCCGCCGGTTTTTTGTATCGAAACACCTCCCTTGCACTGTGTTGCAGCGGTGCTTACGCTAGGCGATCCAAGGGGTTGGGTAAGATGGCGCGGGCAAGAATGATCTTCGGGGTCAAAGCGATGGCGGCTGCATCCATGCTGGCCGCACTGACATGCTTTTCCGCTATGGCCGATCAAGGCGGTGCCACACCCGATGGCGCCTGGGCCGAGCGGGTGCAAATCCTCTATAAAAGCGAAACACGTTCGGTGCTGCGCAAGAATGTACGGGTCTGGGATTCCCACCCGGAATTGGGTCTTGATTTCACCTGGGAGCCGGCAGCCGGCGTGTCGCCGGACCGCACCGTCGCAGCCGACGGCACCGTCAACGGCAAGGGCAGGCTGGTCTGGCGCGTACGCGGCTCGGCGAGCTACGACCCCAAGACGATCTATTCCAGCTATTTCGGCGAGATCAGGAATGGCCGCCCCGATGGACAAGGCCGGCTGGAGCTGCGTTCAGGCGAGATTCTCGACGGCCGTTGGGTCGCCGGCCAGCTCGACGGCCATGCGATCCATGTCGATGCCGACGGCAATCGCTATGAAGGGCAATTCAGGGCCGGTGTGCCGAATGGCGAGGGCAGGCTGGAGACGAAGACAGGCAAGATATTCGTCGGCTCTTTTGCCGATGGGCTGAAGGACGGCAAGGGCCGCACCCGGTTGGCCGGCGGCACCGTCTACTGGTCGCAATGGGCGATGGGCAAGGAGATCGGCGGTGCGCGCCCCGATGTGCTGGCCGATGCCCGAGTGGGCGGGTTGCTCAAGGCGCAGACCGGCGGCGGTTCCGCCGACAAGGTCGAGATCGGCATTGCCGTCGACCAGCGCATGACGCAGCAGGCCGACATGCAGTACCAGCATCTCGTGCGCGACGAAGACATCGCGATCTATCCGGTGTCGGACCAGTACAACGATGCCTGGAACGGCACCGGAGAGATTCGTACCGGCAATGTCTATGAAGGCATGGACTGGGAGACGGCGCCGGCCTTCGCCGAAGTCGACCTCAAGACCACCGACCGGTCGAGGGTCAAGATCGACAGCCTGGAAATGAAGGTGGCCGCGAGCGAGGCCTACCGCAAGCCGATGCTGTCGATCAGCGAGCATTATGGCTGCGTCGGCTTCCGCCCCGACTTCTCGATCGTCAACAATGGCTGGGGCGACGTGAAAGACATGAAGATGTCGATCCAGTTCACCAGGACCGACGAGGAGGACAACGCGACCGGCGAGCCGAGCCGCATGTTCACGAAGGACATCGGCACTTTCGGCGATGGCGTGGACGTCTCGATCAAGGACGTGCTGATTGAAGCCGGCGTCGACACAACCACGCTCGAGACCGAGCGCTTCACCTGCCCGTCAAGGGACAGCCTGGATGTCTGCCGCGCCCAGGTGGCCAACAAGGTCAAGTTCGGCGACGTTGCCGATTACATCAGCGGCAGCGTCGAGAAAATGAGCGTGACCGGGATTGGCAAGCTCGATTATTCCTGGGCGGACGATCAGGGCGCTGTCTACCAGCAGAGCGAGCCGTTTCGCGTCATCGTCTCGCTGGTCAGCATCGAGGTCCCAGAATCGCTCGCCGAATGCGGCGATGGCGGCGGCGCGTCGCCCGAAGCGCTGCGCTACCAGAACATCGAATTTCCGATCGGCAAGACCGATTACAGCATCCCCATGCCGGTGCGCGGCAACAAGAATCTCAGCGCCTACACGGCACGGCTGAAAATGTGGTCGTCAATGTCGTCGATCCATCGCTTCAGCATCGCCGCCCATTTCGCCGATGGCAGCACACGCGAGAGCAAGCCGGCCACGTTCTTCTATTTCAGGCCGAAGCAGTCGCTGTTCGAAACCAGCACCAAGCCGGCGGTCTGCTATCTGCCGGAAGATCTGCAAGGCTGTTGAGGTCCTGTCACGTCCTTTCGGGAATCGCGTCATTTCGAGCCCATCTCGAAAAAATTGGGCAGCGGGATCAGCCGGGCAAAGATCGTGTCCTGGCTGAACACCCTGAGTTCCAGCATCGACCCGGACGATCGTTCGGCTTTCTGGTCGAACAGGAAATTGCCGAGCGAATAGATCTCCGCAACATCGCCGCCGCCGAGCGGCAGGATCGCCTCGCTCGATACATGTGGATGACCGCCGACGATTGCCGTGACACCGCGCAGCCGCATCTGGTCGGCAAGCATCTCCTCGCGCGGCGACGGCTCCGTCTTGTACTCGCGGCCCCAATGGACGAAGGCAATCACCGGCCGCTCGGCATTGTCGTGCAGCAGCCGGTCGAGCAAAGCAGGCGTCAGAAGGTCGGTGTTCCTGGAGCCGTTGGTATCGATGTCGGTCAGCCCGACCAGGTCGAGATCGGCAAGCGCCAGCGTCTCGCCCTGCCCGAAATGGGCGATGCCGGCCGCATCGAGTGCGGCCAGCGTCTCGGCATAGCCTGACGGGCCGAGGTCGTAGGCGTGATTGTTGGCCAGGCTGACAGCGGCGACATGCAATTTCTTGAGCATGTCGATGGCGAGGTCTGCGGGCATGGCCAGCGTCATGTCGTCGATCGCTTCAGGGACGTTGGGCAGGATCACGCCTTCGAGATTGACGATCAGCGGCCGCGAGCGGGTCAGGGCCAGCACGCTTTCGACGATCTTCTCGGCAACACCGTCGCGGACCAGGATCTTCTTCATGGCGCGGCCGAAATTCACGTCGCCCGCGAAATAGTAGAGCTTGTCGTCGGGACGGGCAGGATTATTGAAGCCGGGGCCGAAGGCGCCGAACAGCGCCACGACATAGCTGGTGGTGCGCTCGACATAGTCGCTTGAATGCGCCTGCGAGTTCTCGTTGGCGACGACCAGCGGCGCAGCACCGAACAGTTCGCGCTGCAGCCTGGTCTGGATATAGAGCGCACCGACCGAATCGGCGTGATCCGGCTGGCGCAGCGCCGCGATGCCGTCGAGCGAACCGGCGGCGAGCATGTTCAGCGTCTGCTGGTCGAAACGCCTGGCTTCGTGCTGCGGCAGATAATGTGAGAAATCGGTGGATTCGACGATCAGCGTGTCCTTGTCGACGATCGCTTTCAGCGCCTGCGCCAGCCGGTCCCAGTCGCCGCGCTTCGCCTTGACCGACATCGCCACCGGCACGATGGTTGCCTCGGGAAAATAATGATGCAGGAAGGGCAGCATGGCTTGAACGCCGTGCTCCTTGGCGAAGAGGCAGGAGTCCTCGACCATGTCGCTGTTCGCCTGGATAAGGCGCAGGGCTGCCGTGTCGGCCAGGACCGGGCCAAGCACAGTGTCGAAGCCGCGCGTCGTGGTGGCGAAGAGTTTCTGCGTCTTATGGAAATGGTCCGGCGACAGGATGACGATGCGCTTGTAGCGGAAGCCGGACGCGGCGTGGAAACCGAGTGCGACGAGATCTGCGACGAGCAGGTGGTGGGGGACTGTGATGCCGGTGAGGCGTTGGTTGGACGGCTCGATTCTGGCGACGGCGGCGATGGCGTCGGTGAAGAGTGTGGGGTCGGAGTAGAAGGACGGGAAGTTTGTGTCGCCGGGCGGGCAGGTGATGGGGGCGGCAGACGCTTGAAGCACTGAGAGGATAAGCAAGGCGGTGGCAAAGATCAGAATGCTGGTCCGTGCCCAGGCACCCCCCGCTGTCCTGCCGGACATCTCCCCCTCAAGGGGGGAGATTAGCTGTTTTGCGGTTTTCGCGAATCTCCAACGGTGAAGAAAAAGGCGTCGCCAAAGAAGCTGCCAATCTCCCCCCTTGAGGGGGAGATGCCCGGCAGGGCAGAGGGGGGTGTCTTGGCGCAAACCCCTCACGGCTCAGCCAGCACAATGTTCTCCACGCCGCCGACATAGTAGAACGGCTTCTGCTTGGACGCGGTCAGCCGCAGCACTTCGCGCGAGATGTAGTCGGCGAGGCCGAACAGCGTCACGCCGTCGTCGGAGGTCTTGGCCCGGCCGCGCAGGCCTTCGAGGATCGAATAGGTGAAGACGCCATGGCCGAGGTCGGGCAGTTCGGCGGCGGTGTTGTTGGCAGCGGTGGCCGAGAAGACGACGATGCGTGCGTCCTGCGCGTCTTTTTCCAAGCGCGGGTTGAAGGCGTTGGCGGCGTGGCAGGTGTCGAGCAGCATGAAGCGCATGCCCTTGGCCCGCTCAACCGATTTCTGGATGTCGCCCCAGTCGACCAGCGAGGAGCGCTTCCAGCGGTCGGGATCCTGTTTGCGGCCGTCCGTGGGGATGAAATAATAGTCTTCGTCGATGTTGATGCCGTGACCGGCGACGAAAATGATGGTGGTGTCGTTCTCGCCGGGTCTGTCGAGGAAGTCGGCGAGCTGGTCGTCGATGGTGTCGGAATCCGGTTCCAGGATGGTGTCGGCGCTGGCGACCTTGAACACGTCCTTGCCGGAATCGGGCGCCTCATCCAGCGCTTCGCGGTTGACCAGAACCAGCGTCTCCATCGCCGAGAACAAGGGCGCGGATTTCTGCGAGATCACCTTGAGGAATTCGGTGGCGTCATCGACGGGATAGCGCAGATCGCAGGCGTGGCCGGCGCATGCATCGGTGAGGAAAGGATATTTGTCGACGCCGATCACGGCGACGTAGAGCTTGCCCTTGTTGGCGGGCTTTTCGGTTTTCCTGCCAAGTGCTGTGACACTGCGCTCGGTCAGATAGCCGAACTCGTTGGTGCCGGTGATGCGAATGGTATTTTCGCCATTCTCGACCGGCACTTCGACGATGGTGCTCTTGCCGCCATCGGCCGAGCGCGCCGTGACATTGCCGACATTGCGGCTGTTCGACAGGATCGAAAATCCGGCGACATCGGCGCCGGCTTCCTGCGCGCCCGAAATCTCGACGGCGACATAGCCCTCGCGGACGTTGCTCTGGTCGGCGGCAAGCTTGATGCCGAATTCCGGCGGTTTGCGCTCGAGCAGCTTTTCCAGCTGGCGGTCTACGCCGGGGCGCATTTCCTGGACCGCCTGTTCGGCGCTGCGCAGGATGATGGCCCGGCGCACCATTTCCGGGCTCCAGAGATATTTCTTCAGCTGGCCGGCGCTGATGAAACGCCCTTCGTGGTCGCGGCCCTGATTGACGTGCCAGCCGATCAACTTGTCGCCATCGGCGGAGGAATAATAGTAGCCCTG
Source organism: Mesorhizobium sp. M0139 (assembly GCF_040322455.1). Classification (NCBI taxonomy): domain Bacteria; kingdom Pseudomonadati; phylum Pseudomonadota; class Alphaproteobacteria; order Hyphomicrobiales; family Phyllobacteriaceae; genus Mesorhizobium; species Mesorhizobium sp. M0139. Next base: position 220,809 of record NZ_JAMYTN010000008.1, on the reverse strand, counting down.
CGGCATCCAGGCGATCCATTCGGAGCCGGCGAAGAACATCGACACGATCAGTTTGTGTGTCTTCAAATTCCACAGCCGCACGGTCTGGTCAGCGCTGCCGGTGACCAACAGCCCTTCCTTCTCGGCGGCAACCATGGCGTTGATCTCGCCGGTGTGGCCGGTGAATTCACCCGATACCTCGGCGGCCGCGGTTTTGTATTCCAACAGCGTGCCGTCGCTGCCGCCGGTGATCAGGCCAAGCCCATTGCCGATCAGCGTGTAAGCCGAATGGACGAAGCCATTGGTGGCGGAATTCTCGATGCTGTGCATCACCTTTCCGCCGCTCGCGATTTCGAGCACGGCATTCTCCAGGCCGTCCTTGCCGCCGGGGACAGCACGGAGCGACCACTCACCCTCTGCGAGTGCCGCGCGGGCATAGGCGCCCTGTTCCGCAAACGCCACCGGGTCCTCGAAGAACCGCTCGGCCGTCGGTAGCGCCAGCACCTTGTCCAGCGTGCCCTGCAGCTCGGGACAGGACACGCGTTCAGGGCAGGGGTTGGTGTTGCCCCAAGCGATGGAGCTGCTCGCCGCATCGATCCCGATCGCCGTCACCGGTTCGCCGACCCCTTGCAGCAGCGCCTTGCGCTCGCCGGTCATGGGGTTCCAGACCTGGATGGCGTTGCGGGTGCCGCCGGCTGTCGCCACCAGCGAGCCGTCGGCATTGCCGGCGCCAGCAAAGACCGTGCCGTCATGGCCGTTATAATCGAGCAGTTGCTCGCCGCTGTCGGTATTCCAGACCGCCGAGCGATGCTTGTCGGCGCAGCGATAGCTGCATGACGCCACAAGCCGCGAACCCGTGGCGAAGCTCAGAGCGCCGATCTGGAAATCCTGCTTCGGCATGGCGCGGACGAATTTGCCGGTGCTGGCCTGCCAGAGCTGGACGTCGCCGTCCTTGCTGCCGGTGGCGAACAGCCTGCCATCCAATGACACGGCGAGTGCGGCGACGCCGACATCGCGCAGCGGTTCGGCCTCGGCGGGCAAAGCGATTTCCTCTGACTTGGCGATGTCCCAGAGCCTTATGCCGTTGTCGGTGGTCGTCGCCACCAGCCGGGTTCCCGCAGCGGCGAAGGCGAGCTTTTCCACACGCCAGGAATCGGCATCGAGTTTTTCCGCCAGCGTCCAGCCCGACGCGGATTTGTCGTCCGCCCGCCAGAGGTAGACGAAACCATCGCCACCGCCGGCGGCGAGCGTGTTTCCGTCGGGTGAAAAGGCGACATCATAGATGGCATAGTCGGCGGCCTTGAGCACGGTTTTGATCTTGCCGGTGGCGAAATCGAACAGCCTGATATCGCCATAAGGGGGCTTGTCGCCGATGCCGGCGCCGAAATAACCGCCGGCGGCGATCGTCTTGCCATCCGGCGACACGGCAATCGCAAAGACCTTGCCGTCATTGCCATTGCCAAGATAGCCGCGAATGGTGCGGAGCGTCACCCCGCTCTGCCAGTCCCAGATGCGGATGGTCTTGTCATCGGACGCCGAGACCAGTCCCTCGCCGTCCGGCGTGAAGGCAAGATCGGTGACCCTGGCGCTGTGGCCGCCGGTGTTGAGATCGAGATGGAAATCGAGGTCCTCGGCACCGGCGGTTGACGTTAACGCCAGAAGACCGACCAGGATTAGCCACCGGATAGCACGCAAGGGATGGGAGCTGCCCGGCACCTTGTTGCGCCGCTATTTGGAGTCGGCGGGCGGCGGCGATCCGTGACGCACATAATTCTCGATCGCCTGGGCATAATTGGCGGAACCGGCCTTGCGTTCTTTTTCGATGTAGCCGGCAAAATAGCTCCAGAACGACACCGCATAGTCGCGGAAATAGGCATCGGCGACATCGCGCGAACAGAGCTTGCCCTCAACGCAGATGGAGAGACGATTGAGGAAATAGACGATGCGATCAAAATTGTCGTTGAAATCGGCGATCGGCATGGTGCCGCCGCCGGCAGTCATCGCCTCAATGCCAATGCGTTGCCGGAAGACCCGTTCCTCGGTCGGCGAAGGCGTGGCGCTGAGCAGATTGTCGTATTTGGCGTTGAGCGACGAGAGGCGCTCCTTGAGCGCGCGCTGCGCCTGCTGAAAATCCTTGCTTTCCCAAAGCTCGACCAGCGACATCGTCTGCTCGACGCGCTTCTGTTCCTGGTTTGCGAGAAACTGGAAGACCGAGAAGGCCAGGGTGAAGATGATCGCCAGGCGCACGGCGAGACCCGACCAGGCGTAGATCAGCATGCGCCAGTCGCGGTCGGTGAAGGGGTTGGCTTCCTTCTTGATCTCGTGACTGCTCGGCCACGGAAAGCCTTCGGTGGTTTCGGGCAAGGTCGCCGGCTTCTTGGCCAGCGGAGGCGCCGATGTGGCCGGCGATTTCTGCGTTGCAGTGCCCCCCGGCTTTTTCATCCGCAGCTGTCCAGTTGGATGGTGGCGGTGGGATCGAGCACGACGCCGGGTGTCTCCAGCTTCTTTTTCAGGCAATCGAGCTGCGTGCGCGAAATCATGAACTGCACGTCCGGTTCGGCAGCCGCCTTGCTGGGTGACGGCAAGGGCTCGACCACGCCGCGCGAGGCGCAGCTGGAGAGATCGACGACAACGGCCGTGTTGCCGGTCTTGGCGATCTGGTCGTACTGGTCGAGAAAGCAGGTGGCGAGCTCGGAATTGGTGACGATCTGCTTGGCGCACAGGCCGCAATTCTCGTCCGCCGAGGCGCTGGCAACCAGCAACAGGCTGCCGGCAAGGCCGACCGTCGCTGCATGCCAGGAGAGCACGGGGATAGTCACTGATGTCCTCATCTGTTGCATCCAGCCGCGGCGCATAGAAGTGTCGCGAGCCGGGAATGTTCATATATCACGCCGGCAAGAGCCGGCGAAGCGATGTCAGGTCAGGCGCGGGGCACCGTCTCCATCGGGAAGATCATCACCGCGCCTTTGGGACCGCTCTTGTCGGCAAGCCGCATCACCGAGCGCGTCGCCGGCGCCATGCCGATGTCGGCCAGCATGTCGGAAAAACCAGGCGTTCCCGATGCGGCACGCGTCACGGCGCGCACGCCTTCCTGGGCAAGAAAGCTCAGATCCTCTTTCTCGCTCTGCGGCGGCGCCTCGGTCAGCACGGCAATCATGCGCTCCATGCCGAAGCTGGTGTCGGTGAAGGCGAGCAGCCCTTCCTTCAGGCCCTGATCGGCCTGCTGGTTGATCGGCGCCAGCCGCTCGGCGACGATATGGGTGATCGAATAGTCGCTGCCGATGTAGAGCACGTTGATGTCGACGAACTCGTCGGACCCGTTCTTGGCCGCAATGTGTACCTGATCGCCCGGCGAAACGCGCGGCACCGTCGAGGATTCGATCGGCTCCAGCACATCGCTGTCCTGGCGCTTGATCAGGAACTGGACGCTGACCTCGTCCGGCCGGTAGTCGGACGCCGCGGCGAGCCGCGACAGGCCGGTGGCGCGGAAGATCGTGGTCAAGTTCTTGGCTGTGTTTTCCGCAAGCTTGTCGTGATGGATGACGATGCGCGGCGGCTTGCTGCCGTCCTTCAAGCTGATGTCGCCGGACGCCGGCAGGAACCACAGCGCCGGTTCGTCGCTGGCGTTGGCGGCAGCGCCGTCCATGGATTTTTCGCGCAGCACCGCAAGCCGCAGATCGGCGCTCTTGCCGGGCTCGACCAGCGCGATGTGGAAGCCGGACTTCGGCTTCGCCACCAATTCGTCCAGAACCGAATTGACCAGCTCGGTTTCTTTTTCGAGCCCTGCGGTCGGCGCCGGCTTTGCCACCAGCAGCTTGTAGTCGACTGCGAGTTCGGCAACGCGCGCATAGGCGCCGGCGGGCACGGCTGTCGGCGCGAGCGCCGGCTTGCCGTCAAATTCGACTGGTGCGAGCTGGCTTTCGAGGTTTTTTGCCGATTTCACTTCGAGATAGCCGACGGCGTCGGAGAGCTTCGACAGCGCCGAAGGCAAAATGGCGAGCTTGCTGCCGGGGGTCAGACCCTGCAGCAGCCCGGCGCCGATCGCGGCATCGCCGTCCTTGACGGCAATCGGCCATTGCATGACGGCGTCGGTCTTGTCGGTGCCGAACACGCGGGCGTCCAGTTCGCCCTCGAACAGGGGCGTCGGCCTTGTGCGGCCGTCGGCCGAATATTGCTGCAGCACGGCCTGGCCGAGCTGGCGATAGGTGACGTTGGGGTTCTCGGCCAATTTCGACAGGATCGTGAAGGTGAACAGGCCGAAGCGCGGCGCGTCGGGCGTGCCCTTGGGCAGCGGCATTTCCGGCGTCGTCTCGACCGTTTGCGCGGCATAGAAGGCGACCAGGTTGCCCCTAGCGATCGGCTCTGCGCCGGTCGGCGTCAGGTTGAAGGCCGGCTTGCGGCCGCCATTCTCGTCGAAACCGCGCGATGCGCTTGCCGAGATGTCGTCATAGGCCTTCACCGCGGCTGCTCTCGCCGCGTCGTCGCCGCCGACGAGGTCGGCGAACTCGACCTTGCGCTCCAGTTCGTCATCGACTTCCGCGGCGCGCGTCGCGGTGCCGGAATGGCAGCAGTCGAACACCACCCAGACAAAGGCGCCCTTGTCGCGGATGGCGTCGAGTGCGGCGCCGACCTCGTTGTCGACCAGCGCGTTCGGCACGCCCTCTTCGCGGTTGATCCATTTGTCGATATCGGACGGCAGGAAAATCTCGTCGAGGCCGTCGGTCTCGTCACCGGCCTTGGCTTGCGGCTGCTGGGCGCCGTGGCCCGACAGATGCAGATAGACGAAATCGTCGCGTTGCACCTTGCCGGCGAGGTCGGCAAGGGCGGCCTTGATCGCCGCATGCGTCGGCGGGCCGTTGGCGCCTTCGACGTCCTTGGCGAGCAGGATCACATTCTCGGCCGAGAACTTCACCGGATCGGGCGTGTTCTTCAGGAGATAGTCGCGCACCAGGCCGGCATCGTTCTTCGGCCCGATCAGCCAGTTCTTCTGCGGTAGGTTCGGATAGTCGGTGCAGGCAACCAGCAGCGCGTGATAGGTGCGCGAGGCAGCGAGGGCGCGGAACGAGACCGTACCGGCAGCCACAAGCGCCGACGTGCCGACGAGCAGCGTCCGTCGTGTCAGTTTGATCATAATTGCTTCCCCAAGCCCGATCGAATTTGCAAGTGCGGCACCTTTCGTCGCGAATTTTGTCAGTATTTTGAATGTGGTCGGTGCCGTCAATCGGCGGTGGTGGTCATGGTGTCGATGGCGATAACGGAAACAGTGGCAAAAAGCCCGCTTCATCGCTATCTCAAGGGAATTGAGACCGCCGCATGGCAGAAATGATTTGCGAGCGGCGCTGGATCAAACAGATAGAACATGATGTCGTCCGAGAACCGCTTCACACTTTTCGGCATCATGCTCTAAACGATCGGAAAACGGGATCATGGCGGCAAGGGATGTGCTGACGAAGAATCAGCTGAGCGTGCTCGAAAAGCTTGAGGCCGCCAGCGGACCGCTCAGCGCCTATACGCTTCTCGACCAGCTGCGCGAGCGCGGTTTCCGCGCGCCGCTACAGGTCTATAGGGCGCTCGACAGCCTGGTGAAGTCAGGCTTCGTGCACCGGTTGGAAAGCCTCAACTCCTTCGTCGCCTGCGCCGAACCGCACGACCATACGCATTCGATGACAGCCTTCGCTATCTGCGACACATGCGGGCAGGTGATGGAGATGTCCGACCATGACGTCGGCCACCGGCTGGACGAATGGGTGCGCTCGACCGGGTTTGCTGCGAAGAAGGCGGTCATCGAGTTTCGGGGGACGTGTGCCAAGTGCCTGGCTGAGGCGGCTTAGCTTGCTTCCTACTTGAGCCGAGGCGGTGCGCTATTCTCGAATTCGTTCAAGAATGTCTCATAGACGACGTACCGCGTAGGCCCAGGTGTTAGCTGCTCCATAAGCAGGGGTTTCACCTCGTCGAGCCAAGATAATTTGCCAAGCCCAGACCCGATTTTTGGCAAGGCGATGGATTCTACCCGGTTTTTGTCGGCCCATTTCACAAGCCCGCGAACTGCTTTCCGTAAATAGGGAAGCGTGGCGTGATACATATCTGGCTGGGTTGCCAGATAAATGAAGCCCGGCTGATTGCCGTCTGGCTCCAATGTCCAGATATGACCCCCAATAAACCTGCCGGTCCGAGCATATTTCTTGAACGCAGCCTGCACATTCGGCCACTTTTTCGAAATCTTCAGCGCAAGTCCGGTGCCAAGGCCCTCTTGATTGCCCTCTGCCACGCCTTGAGCGATATAGCTTTCCTGGGCGGCCAGCAGGTCTCCGGTGACAAAGACAATCATCGCACCTTCAATGCGCCTCGTCCCAGTTGTTCGCTGCGCGGGCATCGACATGCAGCGGCACCGACATCGAGATGGCCGGCATCGGCGCGTTCTCCATCACCCTGCGCACCACGGGGATCGTCGCCTCGACTTCCGCTTCAACCGTCTCGAAGATCAATTCGTCATGCACCTGCAAGAGCATGCGGGCGGACAGGCCGGCCTTTTCCAGCGCCTCGTCCATATGCACCATGGCGCGGCGGATAATGTCGGCAGCGGTGCCTTGCAGCCTGGCGTTGATCGAGGCGCGCTCGTTGAAGGCACGGATCGACGGGTTTGACGACCGGATCTCAGGATAGTGGATGCGGCGGCCGAAGATGGTTTCGACGAAGCCATGCTCGCGGGCATAGGCTTTTGTTGCCTCGATATAGTCGCGGATGCCGGGGAAACGCTCGAAGTATTTCTTGATGTAGGCGCCGGCCTCCTCGCGCGGGATCGACAGCTGGTTGGCCAGCCCAAAGGCCGAGATGCCGTAGATGATGCCGAAATTGATTGCCTTGGCGCGGCGGCGCACTTCGGAAGGCATGCCTTCGACCGGCACGTTGAACATTTCCGAGGCGGTGATGGCGTGGATGTCGGCGCCATCGGCGAAGGCCTGCTTCAACTGCGGGATCTCGGCGACGTGGGCAAGCACGCGCAGTTCGATCTGGCTGTAGTCGGCCGAGACCAGTTTCTGGCCCTTGTCGGCGATGAAGGCCGTCCTGATCTTGCGTCCCTCCGCGGTGCGCACCGGGATGTTCTGCAGATTGGGATCGGAGGAGGACAGCCGGCCCGTCGTCGTTGCGGCCAGCGCATACGATGTGTGCACGCGCCTGGTGTCGGGATGGATGAAGCCGGGCAGCGCGTCGGTGTAGGTCGATTTCAGCTTGGTCAGCTGACGCCAGTCGACGATCTTGCGCGGCAGTTCGTGGCCTTCGGCGGCGAGGTCTTCCAGAAGCTGCGCGGAGGTCGACCATTGCCCGGTCTTGGTCTTGGAGCCGCCGGGCAGGCCCATGCGGCCGAACAGGATGTCGCCGAGTTGCTTTGGCGACCCGATGTTGATGCGCTCGCCGACAAGGCCGTAGATTTCCTCTTCCAGCCGTGCGGCGCCTTGCGCCAGCTCGCCGGAGAGCCGCGACAGGATCTGGCGGTCGACTGAGATGCCGCGCTGTTCCATCCGCGCCAGCACCGGCACCAGCGGCCGTTCCAGCCGCTCATAGACCGAAACCAGGCCCTTGGCGGCAAGTCGCGGCTTCAGCACCTGCCATAGCCGCAACGCTACGTCGGCATGGCCGGCGGCGTAGGCGGTCGCCCGGTCGATGTCGACCTGCTCGAACCCGACCGAGCTTCTGCCGGAACCGGCGAGATCCTTGAGCGGCGTCGTGGCATGGCCGAGCCATTTGTCGGCAAGCGAGGACAAAGTGTGGTGGCCGGTGCCGGCGTCGAGCACATAGGAAATCAACATCGTGTCGTCGAAGGGTGCGATATCGATGCCGTGGCGGCTCATGACGACGATGTCGTATTTGGCGTCCTGGGCGATCTTGAGCACCGATTTGTCTTCCAGCAACGGCTTCAGCAGCGCCAGCGCCTCGCGGACCGGAATCTGGTTCTCCAGCGTGCCGCCGCCGAGCAGGTCGCCAGCGCCGCTCTTGTGGGCGAGCGGCACATAGGCGGCGCGGCCGGGGCCGATCGCCAGGGAGAAACCGATGAGGTCGGCCAGCATCGGATCGGAAGACGTGGTTTCGGTGTCGAAGGCGACGGTTCCGGTCTCCTTGGCTTGGGCCAGCCAGGTCTTGAGCGTTGCCGTGTCGCGGATGGCGACATAGGCGGCAGGATCGATTTTGGCCGCGGCGGCCGTTTCCAGGCGAAGTGCGGCAAGCAGCGAAGGCGCGTCCCCGGCCCTGGCGGTTTCGGATTTGGCTTCATCCTGTGTTGCCGCAGGCACCGGTGTGCCGGAGCCGACATCGGGGCCGTGCGCGGTGTCGGCGCGCTCGACGGTGACTGCGACAGCCTGCACATCGCCGGCTTCGGTGCTGGTCGCCTCGGCCACACGGCGGGTCAGCGAGGTGAATTCCATGGTTTTGAGAAAGCCGATCAGCTTCGGCCCATCCGGCGCATGCAGCACGAAATCGTCGAGCCCGTCGGTCACCGGCACGTCGTTCTTCAGCGTCACCAGCTGGCGCGATATGCGCGCCTTGTCGGCATTGGCGATGATGGATTCGCGCCTCTTGTCCTGCTTGATCTCGCTGGCCCGGGCGAGCAGCCCGTCAAGGTCGCCGAACTGTTCCAGAAGCTGCGCCGCCGTTTTCGGCCCGATGCCGGGTACGCCCGGCACATTGTCGACGGAGTCGCCGGTCAGCGCCTGCAGGTCTATCATCTTTTCCGGCGGCACGCCCCATTTCTCGATGACTTCGGGGATGCCGATCTGGCGGTCCTTCATCGGGTCGTACATGCCGACCGTGGGTCCGACCAGCTGCATCAGATCCTTGTCAGAGGAGATGATAGTGGTGTCGCCGCCGGCCTCGCACGCCAGCCTGGCATAAGTGGCGATGAGGTCGTCGGCCTCGTAGCCTTCGATCTCGATGCAAGGCAGGTTGAAGGCCACGGTTGCCTGGCGGATCAGACCGAATTGCGGGATCAGGTCTTCGGGCGGTGCGTTGCGGTTGGCCTTGTATTCCGGGTAAAGATCATTGCGGAAGGTTTTCGACGAATAATCGAAAATGACCGCTAAATGCGTCGGCACGATGCCTACATCGGTGTTGCGGGCGTCCTGCATCAGCTTCCACAACATGTTGCAGAAGCCGGAGACCGCGCCGACCGGCAGCCCATCGGATTTGCGGGTCAGCGGCGGCAGCGCATGATAGGCGCGAAAGATGTAGCCGGAGCCGTCGATAAGGAAGAGATGGTCGCCTTTTTTCATGCCGGCAGGGATAGCGCGGCAGGACGGCGCGGTCCATGGCAAAGGCGGGCTTCCAACAGGTGTTGCGGCGACATGCTGACAGAGCCTGCCTGCCGATAGGTCCTGCTGCTGTTTGCCTCGGCGCTCACGGCTATGTTACAAAAGTGTAATTTTTGTGCCCTTGAAACGCCACGATCCGAGACACAAATAAAGGTCATCGGCAGTTTTCGCCGAGTCCGGAGCAAGGCCCGTCCCCCGCCTATCCCGGACAATTGCGGCAGCCTATCCCCCCTCTCCGGGCTGCCGCATCGTTTCGAGTAAAAGACCGCCGTGGTTCCCCTCCACCACGGCGGTTCTTTTTTGCCTTCTGACAAGTGTTTACGGTCCGTGGTCCAACGATCGCGGGCTTTTCGTTTTGATGCGCTGCCTTTACGGTCCCGGCACCGAAAAGAAAGGCCCGCAGTAATGTCCACCATTTCCTCCGTCCTCGACCGTCTCGACAAAAATCTCGACCAGAGCCTGGAGCGCCTGTTCGGCCTGCTCCGCATCAAGTCGATCTCCACCGATTCAGACTATGCCGCCGACTGCCGCAAGGCCGCCGAATGGCTGGTGGCGGACCTCAAGCTGATCGGCTTCGACGCTTCGGTGCGCGACACGCCGGGACACCCGATGGTGGTTGCGCACCATGAAGGCCCCGCCGGTTCGCCGCATGTGCTGTTTTACGGCCATTACGACGTGCAGCCGGTCGATCCGATCGAGCTTTGGGAGAACGACCCGTTTGCGCCGGCGGTCAATGAGATCGAGCCCGGTCACAAGGTAATCACCGGCCGTGGCTCGGCCGACGACAAGGGGCAGCTGATGACCTTCGTCGAGGCCTGCCGCGCCTGGAAGCAGGTGCATGGCAATCTGCCCTGCCGCATCACCATCCTGTTCGAGGGCGAGGAGGAGTCCGGTTCGCCGTCGCTCAAGCCGTTCCTCGAGGCCAATGCCGAGGAACTCAAGGCCGATTTCGCTCTGGTCTGCGACACCGGCATGTGGGACCGCGAAACGCCGTCGATCTGCGTTTCGCTGCGCGGAATGGTCGGCGAGGAGGTCACGGTCAAGGCTGCCGATCGCGACCTGCATTCGGGCCTCTATGGCGGCGCCGCCGCCAACCCGATCCGCATCCTGGCGAAAATCCTCGCCGACATCCATGACGAGAACGGCCACATCACCATTCCCGGCTTCTATGACGGGGTCGAGGAAACGCCGTCGCAGATCCTGAAATCATGGGAAACTCTGGGCGAGACCGCCGAAACCTTCCTCGGACCGATCGGCCTCTCGATCCCGTCGGGCGAAAAAGGCCGCTCGGTGATGGAACTGACCTGGGCGCGGCCGACGGCCGAGTTCAACGGCATCATCGGCGGCTATACCGGCAAGGGGTTCAAGACGGTGATCGCGGCGGAAGCGTCGTCCAAAATCTCCTTCCGCCTCGTCCACAAGCAGGACCCCGAGAAGATCCGCGCCGCTTTCCGGAAATTCGTCAAGGCGCGCATTCCCGGGGACTGTTCGGTCGAATTCCACCCGCATGGCGGCGGGCCGGCAATTCAGCTTTCCTACGACTCGCCATTCCTGGCCAAGGCCAAGACTGCGCTGTCGGATGAATGGCCTAAGCCAGCGGTGACGACGGGCAGCGGCGGCTCGATACCGGTGGTCGGCGACTTCCAGACCTATCTCGGCATGGAATCGCTGCTGGTCGGGTTCGGCCTCGACGACGACCGCATCCACTCGCCCAACGAGAAATACGAGCTGACCTCCTTCCACAAGGGCCAGCGCTCCTGGGCGCGCATTCTCGATGCGCTGACGCGCTGAGGAGGCTGGGAAGTTTTCTTGTTGATTTTTCAGCGGATCGCGGCGAGGACGAGTTACGCCGCGATCCGGAGAAAACCATGCCCGACATCCGCTTCCACAAGAACGATCTGCCCGACCTCGCCCACTACAATGTCGACGCGGTGGCCATCGATACCGAGACGCTGGGGTTGAACCCGCACCGCGACCGGCTGTGCGTGGTGCAGATCTCGCCCGGCGATGGCTCGGCCGACGTGATCCAGATCGCGCCCGGCCAGAAGAAAGCGCCGAACCTCGTCCGCCTGCTCCGCAACCGCGGCATATCGAAACTGTTCCACTACGGCCGTTTCGACCTCGCCGTGCTCTACAACGCCTTCGGCGTCATGCCGGAGCCGGTGTTCTGCACCAAGATCGCCTCGCGGCTGACCCGCACTTATACCGACCGGCACGGCTTGAAGGACATCTGCTTCGAACTGCTTGGCGTCGGCCTGTCGAAGGCGCAGCAATCGTCGGACTGGGCGGCCGAGACCCTGTCGCCCGAACAGCTCGAATATGCCGCTTCCGACGTTCTCTATCTGCACCGTCTGCGCGAGGTGCTGGCTGGACGCCTGGCGCGGGACGGGCGCACCAAGGAAGCCGACGCCTGCTTCCGCTTCCTGCCGACGCGTGCCAAGCTCGATTTGATGGGTTGGGACGAAGAGGATATTTTTGCCCACAGCTGATGGCCTTCGGATAACGCTTCCGGCAGCCTTGCAACCAGACACGCGTCGTGGCGTTCTGTCGACTCAATGAGGGGGATGACGTGGCAGACCGCAAACCGATAGCGACCGCCCCGACGGATGGATCCAAGGTCACTGTCCTGTGGAAGGACGGCGCCGGCGTCGTCAGCGAATCCGTCGGGCAATATCGCGACGGCGCCTGGTGGGTCTACACCGACAGCGATACCCAGAAAAAGGTCGACCCGACCAGCTGGCGGCCAGTCTCCAGCGACGATGACGACGATCAATGAGCGCCGCTGGCGGGTGCAACTGCTTTCGCATAGCCTGAAGTCGTTGATATCGAGGCCGATTCGGGGCCTTCCGCTCCGTAGCCTCTCTTCCTGGAGGAACGCGTCATGGGCATCGAAAGCCTTCTCATCTTCATCATAATCGGCGCCATTGCCGGCTGGCTCGCCGGCCTCATCGTCTCGGGCTTCGGCTTCGGCCTCATCGGCAACATCATCGTCGGTATTATCGGCGCCCTGATCGCCGGCTGGCTATTTCCAAGGCTCGGCTTCGCTATCGGCGGCGGCATTCTGGCTGCCATCATCAACGCCACGATCGGCGCCGTCATCCTGCTGGTGCTGGTCAAGGTTCTGAAGCGAGCTTGACGCTCTAAGTTTTCATTCAACGCAATTCCTCAGGAGAAAGCCTGTGCTTTCCTGGAATTGCTGCCAAAGGAGCGCGCCGTGAAACAGAACACTCTCTATCTCCTTGTCGGCGCGCTCGTTGTCGTGGTCATCGCGCTCGGTGCATATGTCTATCACGAACAGACCAAGCCCAAGGGCGTCGAACTGAAGATCGACGACAAGGGCATTTCGATCCAGCAGAATTGAAATATTCGGGGTAGCCAGGGCCTCTGCCTTTTGCGGCAGACAGGCCGCGAGGATGCGGCTTTCGGACCCAGTTGGCGGCAGCGGATTTTAGAAATTCTTAAGGAATTTCAGAAGGGTGCATAAACCCTGCTTTAACGCGCCCTTAAACCGCCGCATCTACCCTCCAACCCGAGCGCCATTGACACCGGGAAGACAGCGCAACGCATGGCGAACCGCAGAGACAGTCGCATCGAACCCAGCTTCGAGGGATCGCCAAAGGCGAAATCCGCGGCCGGTTTCTCGGTGAACGAGGAGGATCGCGTCGTGCCGGGCAATCGCAAATCCTCCACGGCGCGCAAAACCTCCAGAGCAAAATCATCCTCGCGCGGCCGGCGCGGCAAAGCCCGGCGCGGGCTGTTCGGCGTCATGGCCCGGATGTTCTACTGGTGCTTCGTGCTCTGCATCTGGGGCGGCATCGCGGTGGCCGGCATCGTCGTCTATTACGGCGCCAAGATGCCGGCGGCGACCACCTGGTCGATCCCCGACCGTGCCCCCAACATCAAGATCGTCTCGGTCGACGGGCAACTGCTTGCCAACCGCGGCATGAGCGGCGGCGAGGCGGTCGGCCTGCACGAAATGTCGCCTTACATTCCCGAAGCCGTCATCGCCATCGAGGACCGCCGCTTCTATTCGCATTTCGGCATCGACCCGATCGGCCTGTCGCGCGCCATGGTGACCAACGTTCTGGGCCGCCGTTTCTCGCAGGGCGGCTCGACGCTGACCCAGCAGCTGGCCAAGAACCTGTTCCTGAAGCCCGACCGCACGCTGGAGCGCAAGGTGCAGGAGGTACTGCTGGCGCTGTGGCTGGAGCACAAGCATACCAAGGACCAGATCCTCGAAATGTACCTCAACCGGGTCTATTTCGGCTCGGGCGCCTATGGCGTCGAGGCGGCCTCGCGCCGCTATTTCGGCAAGAGCGCGCGCGATGTCACACTTTCGGAGGCGGCCCTTCTCGCCGGCCTCTTGAAGGCGCCGTCGCGGCTGTCGCCGGCGCGGGATCCGAAGGCGGCGGAGGAGCGCTCGCAGCTGGTGCTGGCCGCCATGCGCGACGAAGGCAAGATCAGCGCCAAGGAACTGGCCTCGGCGATGAGCGCGCCGGCAACGCGCGCGCCGTCCTATTGGACCGGTTCGGAAAACTACGTCGCCGACACCATCATGGAAGAGCTGCCCGACCTGATCGGTGACGTGCGCAGCGACATCGTCGTCGACACCACCGTCGACCTCAACCTGCAGAAGCTCGCTGAACAGTCGATCCGCCGGCTGATCGATGAGAGCGGCAAGAAGCTCAATGTCAGCCAGGGCGCGCTGGTGTCGATCGACAATTCCGGCGCCGTGCGCGCCATGGTCGGCGGCTACGACTATTCGACCAGCCAGTTCGACCGTGCTTCCGAAGCACGCCGTCAACCGGGCTCGGCGTTCAAGCCGTTCGTCTATATGGCCGCGCTGGAAGCCGGCCGCACGCCCGACAGCGTGCGCAACGACGCACCGATCAGGATCGGCAAGTGGACGCCCGACAATTATGGCGGCAAATATTTCGGCAAGGTGACGCTGGCGACCGCGCTGGCGAAATCGCTGAATTCTGTCGCGGCACAGCTGACCATGGAGGTCGGCCCCGACGCGGTGGTCGAGGCGGCGCACCGCATGGGCATCCAGTCCGATCTGATCGCCAACACCTCGATCGCGCTCGGCACTTCGGAAGTGACGCCGCTGGAGCTGACATCGGCCTATGTGCCGTTCGCCAATGGCGGCTACAAGCCCGACATCCATTTCATCCGCCGCATCACCACGACCGAAGGCAAGGTGCTCTATGACGACAATGGCGGCAGCGCGCCGCGCGTCGTCAAGCAGAACATTGTCGGCATGATGAACTCGATGATGACTGGCACGGTCGAGATTGGCACGGCGAAGAAGGCGGCCTTCGCCTGGCCGTCTGCCGGCAAGACCGGAACCAGCCAGAATTCGCGCGACGCCTGGTTCGTCGGTTACACCGCAAACCTCACCACCGGCGTATGGTTCGGCAATGATGACGGCACGCCGATGAAGAAGGTCACCGGTGGCGCGTTGCCGGCACAGGCCTGGCACGAATTCATGGTGGCGGCGCATGAAGGCGTGCCGGTCAGGCCGCTGCCCGGGACCTGGAAATCGACGCCTCCAGATACCATCGTGCCCGACGATATTCCGTCAGTCGATAACAATCAGGCGGCGCCGTTGCCTGCCGTGGCCGTCAGCCGTTCGGAGCCTGCTGCCGCGCCGGCACCTGCTGCTGCACCGGCACAAGCACCGGTCCGCCGTCCGGCCGAAACGGTCGATGCCGACGGTTTCAACATGCCGGGCGACGGCGGCACCACGGCCTCGATCAAGCACCCGGTACCGCCGGGCAGCGTCGGCGGCCCGGCCAAGAAGCGGAAAACCTCAATCCTGGATATTCTCGGCGGCGGCTGAGCGGCTCGTCATTCTGGCTTCAAACCAATGGCTAGCTGGCAATCCGTTCCTCATATGAGAGCTGCGGTGACAATTCGGCCTCTCGCCACCTCCGCGGCATTCGGCTACATCTCCGGCCGGAGTGACAGACATGGCTGAGACCGACACCAGAAAAACCATCGTGCTGACCGGAGCCAGCCGCGGCATCGGACATGCTACGGTCAAGCGCTTTTCGCGTGAGGGTTGGCGCGTCATCACCTGTTCGCGCCAGGCCTTTGCCGAGGATTGTCCGTGGCCGGCCGGTCCGGAAGATCACATCAAGGTCGATCTCGCCGACCAGGAAGATGTCGGCATCGCCGTCTCGGAGATCCGTCACCGGCTCGAGGCGCATGGCGGCCAGTTGCACGCTCTGGTCAACAATGCCGGCATCTCGCCAAAGCTCAAGGACGGCAACAGCCGGATGGATTCGATCGACACGCCGATGCATGTCTGGCGCGACGTGTTCCAGGTCAATTTCTTCGCGCCGATCATGCTGGCGCGTGGCCTCTTCAAGGAGCTTGCTGCAGCGAAAGGCTCGATCGTCAACGTCACCTCGATCGCCGGCACGCGCGTCCATCCCTTCGCCGGAACCGCCTATGCGACCTCGAAGGCGGCGCTCGGCTCGCTGACGCGCGAGATGGCGCATGATTTCGGCCCGCACGGCATCCGCGTCAATGCGATTGCGCCGGGCGAGATCGACACCGCGATCCTGTCGCCGGGCACCGACAAGATCGTGGAGACGATCCCACTCAGGCGCCTTGGCGCCACCTCGGAAGTCGCCGACATCATCTTCTTCCTGTGCTCGCAGCAGGCGTCCTATGTGACGGGCTCGGAAATCCACATCAATGGCGGCCAGCACGTCTGAGCGCTGACAGACTGCTCATTCGGCGATGGTGAGAACAGCCTTGCCGCTGAAGCTGCGCTGCCGCAAGGCGTCCAGGGCCTGGGCGATGTCTGTCCACGGCACGGTCATGGACACACGGTTTTCCAGCCGGCCAGCCGCGACCAGAGCGAGCAGCGAGGCGATGTCCGCGCCAATGGCTGGACCGGATGTGTAGTAGGCGAAAGTCTGAAGCCTCGCTCCCTCATGGCCCGGAACGAACTGTCTGAAGCCAACCGGCGTGAGTTCGCCGCTGCTCGAACCGAACATGACGATGGTACCGCCCGGCGCGACGCGCTCGATAGCGAGTGCTAGGCTTTGGCCGCCGACCGACTCGGTGATCAGCGAGAATGGTCCTTCAGCCAGTTCGATCGACTCGACAACCTGTTTGGCACCAAGGCTGCGCAGATCCTCGGCATGCCGGGCAGCGGCGATTGCGGTCACCGCGGCGCCTTGCTCGCGGGCGAGCTGGATCTGGAAACGGCCGACCGCACCGCTCGCGCCGGTGATCAGGACCTGCTGTCCCGCGAGGTCGCCGCCATGGCGCAAGACCCTGAGCGCCGTCGTGCCCGCCACGGGAAGCGTGGCGGCGGAAACGAAGCTGACCTCATCCGGGAGGACGGCGAAGCGGTCGGTCGGAACGGCGACCCGTTGCGCCCAGCCGGCCTCGTCGACCAAAGCCACAACCCGGGCGCCGACGGCAGGCCCGGAGCCATCGGCTGCCGCCCGTTCGACAATCCCTGCGATGTCCTGGCCGGGTATCCAGCCTTTTGGGCGTATGGTGAGCAGGCGCAGTTCGCCGCGGTTCAACGAGGTTGCGTGGACGCAGACAAGCGCTTCGTTGGCGAGGGGTTGAGGTTCGTTGGCCTCGGCAAACGTCAGTCCGGTGGGGCTGTCGGGAGAGATGACGAGGGCGCGCATGGGAAGCCTTCCTGCCGGTTTGTGAAATGCCAGCCACGAACCAGAGCCTATCGACTTCCCGGATCAAAGAATTTGGCTATCATGGCGAATAGTCGCTAAAAGCCGTCAATCATGAGACAGCCTCTCCGCTACCCCTGGGCCAATTTCGACGTCGATGATGTGATCGCTCCTGCAATTGCGGTTCGCGTCGATGTCACCGAAACCAAAGCGGAAGTGGCGACCCATTGGCATCGGAAGGGCCAGCTCGTCTTCGCGCTCGGCGGTGGCGTCACTTGCCGCGTGCCCAGCGGTCTGTGGATGGTGCCGCCGCATTGCGGGGTGTGGATTCCCGGTGGCATGGGACACAGCAATATCGCCACCGCCAATGCGCGGATTTTCTTCGTCTATATCGAGCCGGGAGCCGCCGATCTGCCGGACCGCTGCTGCACGCTGTCGATCTCGCCATTGTTGCGCGAACTGATCATCGAGCTGGCCGATCGCGTGGAGGAGGATGAGGCGAGGGACGTGCTCCTGACCACGATCCTGCTCTCCGAACTGCCGCGCATGCCGGTTCAGCTATTGCATCTGCCGATCTCCGCCGAGCCGCGCTTGCGGCGGATCGCCGAGGCGCTGGCGCAAGACCCGGCCGACCGCAGCACGCTTGCCGAGTGGGCCAATCGCGTCGCGCTGAGTGAAAGCAGTCTTGCCCGTCTGGTGGTGAAGGAAACCGGCCTGAGCTTCGGCCGCTGGCGCCAGCAATTGCATCTGATCGTCGCCATAAGGGAGCTGGCCTCCGGTGCG
Organism: Mesorhizobium sp. M0139; assembly: GCF_040322455.1. Taxonomy (NCBI): domain Bacteria; kingdom Pseudomonadati; phylum Pseudomonadota; class Alphaproteobacteria; order Hyphomicrobiales; family Phyllobacteriaceae; genus Mesorhizobium; species Mesorhizobium sp. M0139. Next base: position 203,087 of record NZ_JAMYTN010000008.1, on the reverse strand, counting down.
AGTGTCCAGCAGGTTTCGGGCGATATCGGCTACGCCTCCGTCACCGCCTTCATCACCATGTTCAAGAAGGCGCTTGGCAAGCCGCCGGCAAAGTATCTCGCCAGCGTCGCGCACAATGGCGGCTCCGCCTTCGTTGGATGATCGATGCGCCTGTGGCAAGCCTCAGGCCGGGGAGGGCTCAATGGCTTCGGGGCGCGGCATCGGCTTTTGCTCCAGCACTTCTTGCACGATGCCGCGGGCGATCTCGCGTTCGCCCATGATGACGGTGTCGGCGCCGAGGCCTTTGAGATGCTCGACCTCGGCATCGGAATGGGCCCTCGCTATGACGTTGATGCCGGGATTCGCGGCGCGTGCCCTGAGCACGATCTGCCCGGCCTCGAACGCGTTGGGGATGGCAAGGATCAAGCGTTTGGCCCCCTGCGGATTGGCGGCGGCAAACACGCCCCCATTGGCCGCATTGCCGGAGACGATTTCGACGCCGTCGTCTCTGAGCCTCGCCAGCGTCTTGTCGGCGTCCTCGATGACCAGGAAGGGCAGCGATGCCTGTTTCAGCGCCGCGCCGACCAGGCTGCCGACGCGGCCGTAGCCGATCAGGATGGTGTGGCCCGAAAGCGTTGTGCGTGGCGGTGGGCCATTCTCTTTCGCCGCGGCGGCCACCGAGGCCACTTGTCCGGGCTGCGTCGCCGGGCCGACCGGCTTGGCCTCTTCCGGTGGTGCTGCCTTGGCGGCGCGCGCGTCCAGCCATGGCTTCATCCAGTCGAGGGCGAGGAACATCAGCGGATTGGCCAGGATCGACAGGATGGCGCCTGCCAGGATCAGGTCGCGTCCCTGTTGCGGCAACAGCTTCAGCCCGACGCCGAGCTCCGCCAGGATGAAGGAGAATTCGCCGATCTGCGCGAGGCTGGCCGAGATCATCAAGGCGGTTCCCAGCGGATAGCGGAAGGCGATGACGATGACGAAGGCGGCCAGCGACTTGCCGATGACGATGATGGCCAGCGTCGCCAGGATCGGCCAGCCATTGCTCATCAGGCTGAACGGATCGAACAGCATGCCGACCGAGACGAAGAACAGCACCGAGAAGGCGTCGCGCAGCGGCAGTGATTCCTCCGCCGCGCGGTGGCTGAGCTCGGATTCGCTCATGATCATGCCGGCGAAGAAGGCACCGAGCGCCAGCGAGACGCCGAACAGTTTGGCGGCGCCGAAGGCGACGCCGAGCGCGATCGCCAGCACCGCCAGCCGGAACAGTTCGCGCGAGCCGGTATGGGCGACGTAATGCAGGATCCACGGAATGACGCGGCGGCCAACCACCAGCATGACGATGACGAAGGCGACGACCTTGGCCAGCGTGAGGCCGACGACGCCCCAGATGCCGAAGCTGGCCGGCAGCGACAAAAGGCTCGCATGGTCATCGACCTGCGGCTGGCCGCCGAGCACGCCGGCCAACGCCGGCAAAAGCACCAGCGCCAGCACCATGGCGAGGTCCTCGACGATCAGCCAGCCGACGGCGATGCGGCCGCGCTCGGTCTCGATCAGCCGTCGCTCCTGCAACGCGCGCAACAGCACCACTGTGGACGCGACGGAAAGCGCTAGGCCGAAGACGAGGCCTGCGCCCATCGACCAGCCGAGCATCCAGGCAAGGCCGGCGCCCAGCGCGGTGGCAAAGCCGATCTGGACGATGGCGCCGGGTATGGCGATGGCGCGGACGGAGAGAAGATCCTTCAGCGAGAAATGCAGGCCGACGCCGAACATGAGCAGGATGACGCCGATTTCGGCCAACTCATTAGCAAGACCGGCATCGGCGACGAAACCCGGCGTGTTCGGTCCGACCAGTACGCCGGCGACGAGATAGCCGACCAGCGGCGGGATGCGAAAACGGTTGGCGAGCGCCCCGAAGATGAATGCCAGCCCCAGACCGGCGACGATGGTGGCGATAAGGGGCGTGTCATGCGGCATTGTCTATGGAGCGCCTTTCGGGAAATGTCGGGTGTGCGCCGCCCGCAGCCGCCGCCTTTGCAATATGGTGGAGGGGGTGCGGGCGACGCAACCCGCGAGACGGAAATTGGTGGCCAGAGGCGCCGAAAACGAAAGGCGCGCGCAGCGAAAACGCTGCGCGCGCGAATGATCTATGAGATAGCGTCAGGCTGCCTGCTGCAGCATGGCCTCGATGTCGATCAGCGGGCGGTTGGTCAGTGTCTTTGGGATCTCCGCCTGCACCTTGTCGGTGACTTCCTTGTGCAATTTCTTGCGCATGGTGCCGAGCACCAGCGGTGGCGCGACCAGCACGATGTCGTCGAAGATGCCGTGATGGGCGAGCTTGTAGAGCCGGTCCGCGATCTCTTCGGCAAAGCGTTCCTTGCCCTGCCGGTGCCAGTCGGTTTCCTCAACCGCGCTGCGATGCACGGAGGGGCCGTCATTGTAGCGGCCGGGACTGTCGCTGCCTTGTTCGCGCGTTGCCGGATTGTCCTGGTTCATCTCTTGGAAGAGCTGCAGGTGCGGATAGAGATTGTCGCCCTCGTTCTTCAGGAACAGCGCTTTCTCGCCATCGGCCACCATGACCAGAAGGCCATGTTTCAGGTTGATCTTGCTCATTTGCGGGCTCCTGTTTGAAGGTTCAAATCCAGCCGACGATTGTCTGTTACGGCAGGGGCAGAACGCGTGGCGAAGCGGGAACGTTCCACTTCGTTCGCCGAGATCGCACGCAGCCATATCAAGCCCGATCTATCATCTATCGGAGCAATGTCCGAGGTGACGCTTTAATCTACTAGATTGGTAGAATTTAGAAAAAATAATTTTGCAGCTTGGCGGGCTCCCGGATAAAAGAGCCGCAGAACAAAGCCTGCGGCAGCAGCTTGAATCCGCCTGATATGCGGATGTGGAATATTTTTCTCTTGGCCCCTTGGCTTGCGGAAAACCGATTGCCTCCCGTCAGGGGATGCGCGAGTGGGTTCCTTCAGCTTTTTCGCGTCCGCGCCTAAAACTGCCGAATTGTTCCGGAATGTGTTCGTCATGCCGCACGCCAATCCCAAGCTCACCGCGTTCCCGGTCTTCATGCGGGTCGAAGGCGAAGCCGTGGCCATCGTCGGCGGCGGAGGCGAAGCATTGGCCAAGGCGCGGCTGCTTGATCAGTCAAGCGCGACACTGCGCATCATCGCGGATGTTGCCGACGCCGAATTGCTGAGCTTCATCGCCACGACCGGCGCCATCCGTATCGACGCCCCCTACGACGCCGCGCATCTCGAAGGTGCGATCCTGGTGTTTGCCGCCAGCGGCGACGAGACGCTCGACCGCCGCGTCGCCGACGATGCGCGCCGTCTTGGCATTCCGGTCAATGCCGTCGACCGGCCGGAGCTGTGCGATTTCTTCACCCCGGCGCTGGTCAACCGCGCCCCGGTCGCCATCGCCATCGGCACGGAAGGCGCCGGTCCGGTGCTGGCGCAGATGCTGCGCAGCCGCATCGACCGCATGCTGTCGCCGTCGCTCGGGCCGCTGGCAGCGCTTGCCGCCTCGTTTCGGGGTGCCGCCGAAAAGCTGCTGCCGAAAGGCAACGCCCGCCGCCAGTTCTGGAGCAGTTTTTTCCAGGGTGCACCGGCGCGCGCCGTCGAAGCCGGCGAGCTTTCGCAGGCGCATGACGCCGCCGCCGATCTGTTGCTGTCGAAGGCTCCGGCTTCGGGCCATATCGCCCTGGTCGGCGCCGGGCCAGGTGCTGAGGATCTTCTGACGCTGCGCGCGCATCGGCTTTTGATGGAAGCCGACGTCATCGTCTATGACGCGTTGGTGCCGGAGGCGATCGTCGCCATGGGCCGCCGCGACGCCGAGCGGCTGCCGGTCGGAAAACGCAAGGGATGCCACACCAAGAGCCAGGCCGAGATCAATGCGCTGCTGGTCGATCTTGGCAGGCAGGGCAAGCGCGGCGTGCGGCTGAAGTCGGGCGACCCGCTGGTGTTCGGCCGCGCCGGCGAGGAGATGGCCGCACTGCGCGATGCCGGCATCGCCTATGATGTCGTCCCCGGCGTCACCGCCGCCTTTGCCGCCGCCGCCGATTTCGAGCTGCCGCTGACGCTGCGCGGCGTCTCCTCGTCGATGGTGTTCACCACCGGCCATGATCTGAAGGGCAATTCGCTGCCGGATTGGGCCAAGCTCGCCATTTCCGGCGCCACCGTCGCCGTCTATATGGGCCGCTCGGTCGCCGCCGAAGTCGCCGGACGGCTGATCGAGGCCGGCCTGTCGCCGGACACGGCGGTTGCCGTGGTCGAGAATGCCAGCTTGCAGAACCGCCGCCGTTTCCACGGCACGCTGGCCGATTTGCCGTCGCTGGAAGCGCGCGCCGATCTGACCGGTCCGGTGATGACCATCATCGGCGACGCGGTTGCCGGCGCCAACTTTGAACGTTCCGAGCCGCTCGCGGCTCATAGTCATGAGGGCGCCGCCAACGCGGCCGACGCAGAGGTCGAGCCATGAAGATACTGACCGCAAACCGCCTCTCCGACGGCATCGCCGTCTGGTACGCCGATGGTGGCTGGGCCGAGACGGTCGACCATGCCAACCTTGCCCATGACCAAGCGGCAGAGGACAGGCTGGAAGCAATCGGCGCCAAGGCCAACGCCAACAATCAGGTTGTCGACGTCAATCTGATCGACGCTGAAGTCGTCAATGGCATCGTCGTGCCGGTGCGGCTGCGCGAAAAGATCCGCGCCGCCGGCCCGACCATCCGGGAAGATCTGGGGAAGCAGGCTGCGCGGGCAGCGTAACAAAATACGGGCGGACGCGCCCTGAAAGACGAAACATGTACCGCTACGATGAGTTCGACCACGATTTTGTCCAGGCCCGCGTCGCCGAGTTCAGCGACCAGGTCGAACGCCGGCTGTCCGGCGAGATCACCGAGGATCAGTTCCGGCCGCTGCGGCTGATGAACGGCGTCTACCTGCAGCTGCACGCCTACATGCTGCGCATCGCGGTGCCCTATGGTACGCTGAACAGCGCGCAACTGCGCATGCTCAGCCACATCGCGCGCAAATACGACAAGGGCTACGGCCACTTCACCACGCGCCAGAACATCCAGTTCAACTGGCCGGCGCTGTCCGACATTCCGGCGATCCTGGCCGATCTCGCCAGCGTCGAGATGCATGCCATCCAGACCAGCGGCAATTGCATCCGCAACGTCACCGCCGATCATTTTGCCGGCGCCGCCGCCGACGAGGTCGCTGATCCGCGCCCCTATGCCGAGATCCTGCGGCAATGGTCGTCTGTGCATCCGGAATTCTCGTTCCTGCCGCGCAAGTTCAAGATCGCGGTGACCGGGGCCGAGCGCGACCGCGCCGCCATCCAGACGCATGATATCGGTCTGCATCTGAAGAAGGACGCCGCCGGCGAGCTCGGCTTTGCCGTCTATGTCGGTGGCGGCCAGGGCCGCACGCCGATGGTGGCGCGCAAGATCCGCGACTTCCTGCCGGAAGCCGACCTGCTGTCCTACTGCACCGCGATCCTGCGCGTGTACAACCTCTATGGCCGCCGCGACAACAAGTACAAGGCGCGCATCAAGATCCTCGTCCACGAGACCGGCGTCGAGGAAATCACCCGCCAGGTCGAGGCCGAATGGCAGGAGCTGAAGGACGCCGAGCTGAAGCTGCCGGAAGCCGACATCCGTGCCATCGACGCCTATTTCGCGCCGCCGGCACTGACCGCCCGGCCGGAAGGCGACGCGGCGATCAAGCTGGCGCGGCTCGATTCCAAAAGCTTCTCGGATTGGCTCGACCAGAATGTCGTGACGCATCGCCATCCCGACTATGCCGCGGTGACGATTTCGCTGAAAGGTATCGGCGAAGTGCCGGGCGATGCCACCGACAGCCAGATGGAAGCGGTTGCCGACATCGCCGAGAAATACGCGTTCGACGAACTGCGCGTCAGCCATGAGCAGAACCTGATCCTGCCGCATGTGGCGCGCGCCGATTTGAAAGCGGTCTACGACGCTTTGGTCGACATTGGCCTCGCGACGGCCAATTCCAACCTGATCAGCGACATCATCGCGTGCCCTGGCCTCGATTATTGCGCGCTGGCGACAGCGCGCTCGATCCCGATCGCGCAGGAGATTTCGCTTCGCTTCGCCTCGCTGGAGCGGCAGCGCGAGATCGGCGAATTGAAGCTGAAGATTTCCGGCTGCATCAATGCCTGCGGACATCACCATGTCGGCCATATCGGTATCCTCGGCGTCGAGAAGAAAGGCTCCGAACTCTACCAGGTGACGCTTGGCGGATCGGCCGACGAGAACACCTCGGTTGGCGAAATCATCGGCCGCGGCTTCTCTTCGGAAGAGATCACGGACGCCATCGAGCAGATCGTCGACACCTATCTCGGCCTTCGGCTCGGTCCCAGTGAACGTTTTATCGACGCCTACCGCCGTGTCGGTCCCGCGCCGTTCAAGGAGGCGCTCTATGCTGGCGAAACCAAGGCCGCTTGACCGCATCGTCGACGTCGACGACAGCATCGCCGCCAAAGCGGCGGGCTTCGACGCGCTGTATGGACATCTGAGCCCGCTCGACATCATCGAACGCGCGGCGAGCGAATTGTTTCGTGACGAGATCGCCGCCGTGTCGTCCTTCGGCGCGGATTCCGCCGTCCTGCTGCATATGATCGCCAAGGTCGACCGCACGCTGCCGGTCATTTTCCTAGACACCGGCAAGCATTTCGAAGAGACGCTGGGCTATCGCGATGCGCTGGTCGCCGATTTCGGGCTGACCAACATCAGGGTGATCAAGCCCGAAGACGCGGCGCTCGAGCGGGTCGATCCGACCGGCAATCTGCACCAGAGCAACACCGATGCCTGCTGCGACGTGCGCAAGGTCGAGCCGCTGGCGCGCGGCGTCGCCCCCTTCCGGGCCTGGCTGACCGGCCGCAAGCGCTTCCAGGCGGCGACGCGAGCCGCGCTGCCGGTGTTCGAGGCGGTCGGCCCGCGCGTACGCGTCAATCCGCTGGCGCACTGGACGACATCCGACCAGGCTGACTACATGCGCGCGCATGCGCTGCGCGAAAATCCGCTGGTTGCGTACGGCTATCTGTCGATCGGCTGCTTCCCATGCACGCAGCCGGTGCAGCCGGGCGAGGATGCGCGAAGCGGACGCTGGGCCGGTCATGCCAAGACCGAGTGCGGCATCCATCTGTCGGGACTGGAAGTGTCGCTGACCGACGCATCCCTTTAAGCTATGGTGATATTCAGGTGAGGCTGGCCTGCAGCGGCGGCTTCCGCTCGGAGGCCGCCGGTTTCGTGTGGACCGGCTTTCGCGGACTTTCGATTTTTAGGGCTTTAGGAATTTTCTATGACTGAACAGACCACAGCGGAGACCCGCCTCTGGACCCCGACGGGTTTTCGCGAAGACGAGTGGACACATGCCGAAAGTGCGGATGCACTGACGGGCAATGGCCGCTTCATCCTGCCGTTGCAGGCATTTCTCGGCCTCGATGCCGAAGTGCGGCGCTCGGCCAAGGAGCGGCTTGGCGTCGCGCTGCAACCCGGCGACCAGCTGGAAAAGATCGTGGATCTGCTGGAGCAGCTGTCGCTGGTGGCGCTGGCCTTTCCGGCCTTCAGCGACGGCCGCTCGTTTTCCAAGGGCGAATTGCTGCGCAGCCGCTACGATTTCGAGGGCGCGGTCCGCGCCACGGGCCAGGTGCTCGTCGACCAGCTGCCGCATATGCTGCGCCTCGGCTTCGACGAGTTCGAGATCTCCAACCCGGTTCTGCTGAAGCGCCTCGAAGAAGGCCGCACAGGCGGGCTGGGCCTTTACTATCAGCCGACCGATGCATCGGAGCCGAAGGGGCCGAAATACTCCTGGCGGCGCGTTCGCAACAGCTGACGCCGCGGCAATCCCCCTTGTCTTTACAAAGACTATGATCGGGTCTTCTCTTGGCTGTCCGGACGGAAATATCCGCCGGGGGCGAGGGAGGAATCGGCGCTCATCGGCGGCAACACCAATGCACCGACCATCATGATCGCCGAAAGGCGGCTGACATGATCAGGGCTGCAGGGTAATGCGCGACGAACGCAAGGCTGCCTGAGCCGGTTTTTGGGAGATGCCGCCGCGCCTTTGGTGCGGCGGTTTATTTCTTTGTCTTACGGAATTCCCAAGCGAAAGCCCGGGAAAACCGCATCACACTTTGCTGGGATTGCTTTCAGGCCAAGGCCCGCGCTTCGCGAAACGAGATCAGCTTGCGGCGGTTCTCGTCCCACAACGCCAGCTTGACGCAGCGCAGGCTGTCGAGGAGCGTGACGCGGCCGATGCCGCGCAGTTCGGGATAGTCGCGCAGCACTTCCTGCAGCCGGTAGCCCGGCACCTTGGCCGAGAGATGGTGCACGTGATGGACGCCGATATTGCCGGTGAACCAGTTCAGCACCGGCGGCAAATCATAATAGGACGAGCCGTGCAGGGCGGCACGCTGGAATTCCCACTCTTCGTCCTTCGCCCATTCCGTCTCCTCGAACTGGTGCTGGACGTAGAACAGCCAGATTCCGGCCGATCCGGCCAGGATCACGATCGGCAAATGGACGATCAGGAAAGCGCCGGGGCCGACCAGCCAGATAAGCAGCGCTGCCGCGACCGCGATGCCGAGATTGGTGGTCATCGACGACACCCAGGGCGTCAGGCCGCCGCGCATCATGCCGACCGGCAGCCTCTGCTCGAAGATGAACAGCCAGATCGGGCCAAGGCCGAACATCACCAGGGGATGGCGGTAGAGACGATAGGCAAGGCGTCCCCGCCAAGACAGCTGCCGGTATTCAGCAACCGTCAACGTCCTGATATCGCCCATGCCGCGCTCGTCAAGATTGCCGGCGCTGGCGTGATGGGTGGCGTGCGCGCGCCGCCAGCAATCGTAAGGGGTCAGCGTCAGCACGCCGAGCGCGCGGCCGATCCAGTCGTCGGCAGTGCGGTTGGCGAAGAAGGAGCCGTGGCCGCAATCGTGCTGGATCATGAAGATCCGCACCAGAAAACCGGCGGCGGGAAGGATCAGGATCAAGCCCCACCAGTGGCCATAGGAATAGGCTGCCGAAGACAGCGCCCACAGCGTAACGAAAGGAATAAGGGTGATCGCGAGTTCAAGAGTGCTGCGTCGCCGGTCGGGCTTCTTGTAGCGCGCCAGGATCTTCAACCAGGCGCGCTTGCTGTTGGCGGCCGTCTCGGGGGAAATCATGTTCATCAGGAAGCATAGGCGGGGCGTCCCGCTGCCGCAAGGAAAAGCTCACGCAAAATTACTGCGCGTAATTGTCGCGCGATTGCATCGCTATTGACGGCGTCGGCCGCCGGCCATGCTGGCTTCTATGCCGTCCAGCCGGTCGAGCAGGTCCCGGAAACGGGCGGGAATGTCGGCCTCGGTGCGGAAGGCCGGCAAGGTGCGCAAGAAGCGCGTCGTCGCCTCGGTGCCGAACTGGCGCCTGATGTCGGCGGCGAGCTCTTCGCTTCTGTTGCCAGTATTGCGGTCCATTGTCTCAAATCCTGTGTCGGTTTCAAAACTCCTCCAAGCTTTGAATGGTTCCCCATAGCGGGGTATTGGCAAGCAAAGGCTGCCGTTACGGTAAAGTTTGAATTAATTTTGAACGTCTTTGCGTCCCGCACCAAGTCCGACGGGCAGCCCGCAACATTGCCTGCTGTTAGGCGTCCTCCTGGGCTTGCCCCTTGATTTTTGGCCGCCAAACCTCGATATCGGGCGCAAATCCAAACCATTCGAATGACGGGAAATGGCGATGAGCGACCAGACAAAAGACGAACGCGCGCCCGAGGATATCGAAACGGCCGAGGCCGAGCGCACGCAAGGCGGCATTGACGGCGACTATGAAGCGCTGGTGCGGCTGCTGAAGGAAAACGAGGAGCTGAAGGACCGCGCGCTGCGCGTCGCGGCCGAGATGGAGAATCTGCGCCGCCGCACCGCCCGCGACGTGCATGATGCGCGCGCCTATGCGGTGGCCAATTTCGCCCGCGACATGCTGTCGGTGTCGGACAATCTGCGCCGCGCACTCGATGCTATCCCCGCCGAGGCGAAAGCAGCCGGAGATGCCGGCTTCAAGGCGCTGATCGACGGCGTCGAGATCACCGAGCGCGCCATGCTGTCGACGCTGGAACGGCATGGGGTGAAGAAGCTCGAACCGGAAGGTGAGAAGTTCGACCCGAATTTCCACCAGGCGATGTTCGAAGTGCCCAATCCCGATGTGCCGGCCAACACCGTCGTCCAGGTCGTGCAGCCGGGCTATTCGATCGGCGAGCGCGTGCTGCGGCCGGCCATGGTCGGGGTCGCCAAGGGCGGCCCCAAGATCGCGGCCACCGAAGCGCCGGTCGAGCCGGGGCCGGTGAACGAGCAGGCCGAGAAGGATGCGTGAGTAGGGAATAGGCAGTAGGGAATAGGGAATAGGGAATAGGGAATAGGCAGGCGTATCAATCGCGCGGCTTCGTGTTATTCATACTTTCCCTAATCCAAATCCCTACTACCTCATGTCCCTGACACCCATCGACCTCCTCGACTATGCCGGCGTCGCCGTCTTTGCCGCGACCGGGGCGTTGGCGGCTTCGCGCAAGCAGCTCGACATTATCGGCTTCCTGTTTCTGGCCAGCGTCACCGGCATTGGCGGCGGGACACTGCGCGACGTCATCCTCAACCTGCCCGTCTTTTGGGTCGCCAACTCCGGCTATGTCTTGGTTTGCGCGGCGGTTGCGGTGCTGGTCTTCTTCATCGCCCACCGCGTCGAATCCCGCTGGAAATGGCTGCTCTGGCTCGACGCCATCGGATTGGCGGCCTTTTCCGTAATGGGCGCGGCCAAGGGGCTGGCCATCACCGGCTCGCCGGTCGTCTCCGTTGTTATGGGCGTGCTGACCGCTACGTTCGGCGGCATCCTGCGCGATCTGCTGGCCGGCGAGCCATCGGTGCTGCTCAGGCCCGAAATCTACGTCACCGCCGCACTCGCGGGCGCCGGCCTCTACACACTTGGCGATCTCGCCGGCCTGCCGCCGCTCGCCTCGGATGTCGCCGGCTTCGCCGCGGCTTTCCTGGTGCGCGGCGGCGCGCTGAAATTCGGTTGGACGTTTCCATCCTACAAGAGCCGCCCGGGACGGCGACCGGAGGATATTCCATAGGGAGGGGATTAGTGAGTAGGGAGTAGTCAGTAGTCAGGAATCCCGGCAGCCTTCACTACTGCCTACTGCCTACTGCCTACTGCCTCACGCCGCAAAGCGCTGCGCTTCCCCGCCATAATAGTTGACGTAGCGGGCGCCGATTTCCTTGACCGGCATCACCACGAACACATCGACCGTGGAGAACTCACGGTCGATGACGCAGCCGTCGCCGATGCGGGCGCCGACGCGCAGATAGCCCTTGACCAGCGGCGGCATGGCCGCGATCGCCGCCTTGGCGTTGACCGCCTCGATCGGCATCAGATCCATCGAGCAATAGCGCCCGGAGACCGCCCGCACATCCCAGGCGGAGTTGGTCCGGCAGTGATGGGCAAGGTAGGTGAGCGCCTCGGCATGCGCAGCCGGCACCGTGCCAGGGAACGAGGCACAACCGGTCATCACGCCGATCTCATAGTGGTTGATGTAGGCCCAGATGCCTTGCCACAGCGCCTCGATGGTGCGCTTCGAGCGGTATTCCGGCAGCACGCAGGAGCGGCCGAGCTCAAGGAAGCGCTGGCCAGGATGGCGGGCGATCAGCTTAGTCAGTTCGAACTCGCCTTCGGAATAGAAGCCGCCGGCGGTCGCGGCAATCTCTTGCCGCAGCAGGCGGTAAGTGCCGACGATGCGGCGATGCTCGGGGCCGGAGATCGAAGTGTCCAGCACGAGGAGATGGTCGCACAGCGGGTCGAAGCGGTCGGCGTCGCGCCGGTCCTGCGCCTGGAACAGGTCCTTCCTGGCGCCAAGCTCGTCATAAAACACCCGGTAGCGCACTTCCTGGGCGGCGGCGATTTCGGCCTCATTGCGGGCAAGCCGCACTTCGAGATTGCCGATACGGCCCAGCGGTGCGCCTGTTGCGACGGCATCGGCGTTCCGCGCGGCGAGCAAAGCGCCGCCTGCGCTGGGCCGAGTGTCACATTCCGGCATAACTGTATGCACGAGTGATTCTCCTTCGAGCCATCCCTCTTGGCACGGGGATACGGTGTAGGTGCAACAGGATTGTGACAGTACCGTGATACGGCGCGACGGGCAATACTTCGTCGGCTGGCGAAAACCCTCATTCGGCTACCTACGTGACGCGAGGATTGCGCCAGCGTCGCCTTGAAGCGCGTCGCGCTGGGACGATTCACGCGACGCGCTTTAAGTCTTTGTTTTGTGCATGTCGTCTTCTCAAAACCGGGGCCACTTTTGAGCGACATGAATTCAGGCGGCCACCTGGCCCTCGACGGCATGGACCAGCGCGTCGGGATCGAGCGGCTTGGTGACAAAGCCGCTGGCGCCATGGGCGAGCACGGTGTGACGGGTCTTTTCCTGGCTGTCGGCCGAAAGCACCATGATCGGAACCGGCGGCACAGCCATTTCCTCCTCGTGGCGGCGGATGGCGGCGATCGCGTCCAGCCCGTCCATGACCGGCATGTGCAAATCCATCAGCACCACATCGAAGCGATTTTTCAGCCCGGCTTCGGTCACCGCCTCGACCGCGGCCTTGCCATTGCCGACCACTTTCACGCGATGTCCCGCCTTCAAAAGCGTGGCGCGGGCAAGCATGGCGTTGATGTCGTTGTCTTCGGCGATCAGCACCGACAAACCTTGCTGGCGCCCGCCATGGGCACGAAGCGAGGACGCGCCGGTCTTTTCCGGCTTGGGCGGCGGCAAGGCAGGGGCATGACTGGTCAGCAGCACGCGCAGCAGGGTTTCGCCGCGCACCGGCCTCGCCAAGAAGGTGGCGTAGCCGCTGGTGCGGAATTCGCCAAGCATGCCGCGGTCGGTCGGCGCGATCAGCGTGATCGCCTCGCAATCGGCAAAGCCACTCTGGCGCAGGCGCTTGAGCAGTCTGCCGTCGCCGTCCTCCAGGGCCGCGTCGATCAACAGCACATCGCAATGTTCGGCGAAGGGCGTCGCCTGGGAAGCAGTTGCGGCGACGTCGACGGCGCCGCCATGGGCGCGGATGGTGCGGGCGATGGCGTCCGCCTCGACGGCGTTCTTCGACACGATCACGGCGCGCCGGCCGGCGAGGATGTTCTGCCGGTTCTGCGGTGCTTCGGTTGCTCCTGCGGCCGGGATCTCGAAGACGAATTCCGATCCCTCGCCAAGCCGGCTCGACACCGAAATGGCGCCGCCCATGGCGGTCACCAGCCGCCTTGAGATAGCAAGACCGAGGCCGGCGCCGCCATGGGTGCGGGTCGAGGTGCCGTCGGACTGTTCGAATTCCTCGAAGATGCGCTCCATATCGTCTTCGCGCAGGCCAGGGCCGGTGTCGGCGACGGTGAAGCAGATGCGGTCGCTGATCTCGGTGCGGGCCCGTGCAACCGAAACCAGCACGCCGCCGGTGTCGGTGAACTTGATCGCATTGCCGATCAGGTTGAGCAGCACCTGCCTGACTCTTCCCGGATCGGCCATGATCATCTGTGGCACGTCGGGCTCGACATGACAGCCGAGGCCGATGTTCTTGGCGAAGGCTTTCGCCGCCATCAGTTCGATGATGTTGTCGGCGATTTCGCGCAGCGATGTCGGCTGCGGCTCCGGGTCGAAACGGCCGGCCTCTATCTTGGAATAGTCGAGCAAATCCTCGATGAGCGCCAAAAGGGCGCTGGCCGAGGTCGAGACAGCGCCGACATAGGTGCGCTGCTCGGGCGACAGATTGGTGTCAGCCAGAAGCTTGGCCATGCCCATGATGCCGTTCATCGGCGTGCGGATCTCATGGCTGACGGTGGCGAGGAAGCGCGACTTGGCCTGGCTGGCATATTCGGCGCGCTCACGCGCGGTGATCAACGAGGATTCGGCGCGCTTGCGGGCGGTGATGTCACGGGCAATCGCCCGGTGCGAGACGGCGCCGCTATCCTTGTCGCGCACCGACAGTTCGATCCACGAGAACCAGCGCGGACCGTTCGGCGTGCGGATGGAGACGTCGGTGGAACTCAGGCATTCGTGATCCGAAAAGGCGGCGTCGGGGACGATGCCGACATCGATGCCGTGTTCGGCGAGGGTCCTGCCGGCAAGGTCGCGTTGGTCGGTTCCGACGAGGCTGGCGAAAACCTTGTTGGCGTAGACGATGTGGCCGTCGCGGTCGCGGTGGACGACGAGATCGCCGAGCGCATCAATCAGCCCGCGAAAACGCTCCTCGCTCTCCTGCATCTCCCACATGCGGTCGGCCAGCGTCTCGATTTCGGCGCGGCTACGGGCCGCGGTTTCGTCGAGCAAGGCCGCCGCGCGGCGGACGGTGCGCCGGCTGCGCAGGTGCATGGCGACGCCGGCAAGGCCTGTCGCCAGCAGGCCGAGGGTGATGAAGATCGGCGCACCGGTGAGGTGGGAGAGGCCCGCCAGCACGACACTGGCGACCACCGTCAGGAACGGCAGGCCCTCGGACGTGGCGCGCGGCAAATCCGGCGCCAGAGGCGGCGACGCAACACGCTGCCGCTTCGCCGTCGCCGGACTCGGCCCGTCGACGCTTTCGGCACGGCTCTTCTCTTTCCTGGCGGACTCCGCGATCATGCGGAACTCCTTGCAGATAGAGATTATGGAAAAGCGCGGCGGATCGTTCGAATTTTAGCGGTCATGCATTTTTGGCGGTTTTCCGCATCGCCTGATCTTTTCCGAAACCTGATTCCCTTTCGGGATCATGCTTCGGGAGCCTCACATATCGACAACCACGCGGCCCCTGATCTTGCCCTCGACGATGTCATGGGCGGCGGTGATGATGCCGTCGAAGCCGATGGTCGTCGACAGGCCGGCGAGCTTCTTGAGATCAAGATCGCTGCCGATGCGGCGCCAGGCTTCCAGCCGCACAGCCTTTGGCGCCATCACTGAATCGATGCCGAGCAGCGAGACGCCGCGCAGGATGAACGGGGCGACGCTCGACGGCAGATCCATGCCACCCGCCAGGCCGCAGGCGGCGACCGCGCCGCCATAGGCGGTCATCGACAGCACATTGGCCAGCGTGTGGCTGCCGACGGCATCGATGCCGCCGGCCCAGCGCTCCTTGGCCAGCGGCTTGGCCGGCTGGGAGAGTTCCTCGCGCGAAATCACTTCGGCGGCGCCGAGGTCGATCAGATAGGGGCTCTCGGCGCTGCGGCCGGTCGAGGCAATGACGTGGTAGCCGAGGCTGGACAGGAGCGAGACCGCGACCGAACCGACGCCGCCGGCGGCACCCGTCACCACCACCGGGCCGCGATCGGGCAGGATGCCGTGCCGCTCCAGCGCCATGACGCACAGCATCGCCGTATAGCCGGCGGTGCCGACCGCCATCGCATCGTGGGCGCTGATGCCGTCGGGCAACGGCACCAGCCAGTCGCCGTTGACGCGGGCGCGCCCGGCATAGGCGCCGAAATGCGTCTCGCCGACGCCCCAGCCATTGAGGATGACCTTGTCGCCCTTGCGCCAGTCGGCATGCGATGAGGAGAGGACGGTTCCGGCGAAATCGATGCCCGGCACCAGCGGCCAGCGGCGGATCACTGGCGCTTTCCCAGTGATGGCCAGCCCGTCCTTGTAGTTGACCGTCGTCGCCTCGACCGCGACGGTGACGTCGCCTTCCATCAGATCGGCTTCGCCGAAATCGACGACCTCCACCGACTGTTTCTTTTCGGCGTCGCGCGAAACGAGGATGGCTTTGAAGGTTTCAGGCATCTCTTCTCCTCGGCTTCGCAAAGGCTGGCGGTCGGCATTGGCTGGCTCTGGCCGAACTG
The DNA here is from genome assembly GCF_040322455.1 of Mesorhizobium sp. M0139. NCBI lineage: Bacteria > Pseudomonadati > Pseudomonadota > Alphaproteobacteria > Hyphomicrobiales > Phyllobacteriaceae > Mesorhizobium > Mesorhizobium sp. M0139. The sequence continues at coordinate 187,264 of NZ_JAMYTN010000008.1, read as the reverse complement.
TGCGGCGACCGTCCGGCGAGGTCAATTGGTCAAAAGAGTCGGGCCGTCAGGCTTCTGGGCCTTGCGGCTTGGCCTCGCGCCGCCAGCCGATGAACTCGTCGAAGACGACCAGCGCCGCGCCGACCGAAATGAAGGCATCGGCAAGGTTGAAGACGGCGAAGGACCATACCGGCGTGTGGAACAATATATAGTCGATGACGTGGCCGTAGACGGCGCGGTCGATCAGATTGCCGATCGCGCCGCCGATGATCAGGGCAAAGCCGATGCGGGCCAGCACATGGCTGGAGGGCGTGCGCGTCGCCAGATAAAGCACGAAGGCAACGACCACGACCGCGATGACGACCAGGCCGGTGTCGCCGAAGGACGAGAACATCGAGAAGGCGATGCCGGTATTGTAGGTGCGAAACAGCGCCAGGAATGGCACCAGGTCGAGCTTTTCCTGGAAGACGAGGCCGGTCTCGATCAGATGCTTTATCCACTGGTCGAGCGCGATTGCCACCACCACCAGCAGCGCATAGGGAGACCATGATTTCAAGATGTGGCGTCCTCGGGGGCAAGTTTCAGCGCGCCGCGCCGGATCTCGAACAGCATGATTCCGGTGGCGACCGCCAAATTGAGTGAATCGGCGCGGCCGGCCTGCGGAATCCGCAGCAGCCGGTCGCAGCTTTCCGCCAGATTGTCGGGCAGGCCCTGCTGCTCATTGCCCATCATCAAGAGCACCGGTCCTCGGGAGAAATCGACCGAGCGGTAATCGACCGCGCCCTTCAGGTGGGTGCCGACGACCAGGCCCGAGAAGCTGTTTCGCCAGGCCAGAAATGCTTCCGGCGTCGCCTTGGTCACCGGCACGGCGAAGATCGAGCCCATGGTGGCGCGCACGGTCTCGACAGAAAAAGGATCGGTAGTCTCGCCGACCAGGATGACGCCCTTGGCGCCGACGGCATCGACGGTGCGGATGACGGTGCCGAGATTGCCGGGATCGCGCACCCGGTCGAGCGCCACCCAGACGTCGCCCTCGTGAGCGCGGATGTCTCTTAGCGGCAGCAGTTTTTGCCGGAAGACGCCGACCACCATTTGCGGATTGTCGCGGCGGGTGATGGCGACCAGCACTTTTTCGGACACTTCCAGCACGGTGCCGCCGGCTGCGACCGTGCGCGCCGCCACCTTTTCGACCGCCGCATTGCGTCCGGCCTTGGCGAAGACCAGCGTCCTGATCGACCAGCCGAGGTCGAGGGCGTCGATGACCAGCTTCAGCCCTTCGGCCATGAAGGCGTTCTGCTGGTCGCGGAATTTCTTCTGGGCGAGCGCCTTGATGTCCTTGATCAGCGGATTGGCGAGGCTGGTGACTTCCTTGACTTGCCCCGGCGCGCCGATGTGCCGTTCGTTCATTCAAATCCCCACGGCATTTCAGGCCACCCAGCGCGAAAACAGCGATGTCGACAGCGCCCGCCCGGCGGACTGCTCGCGGATGATCAGTTCGCCTGATTCAACCGTGCCGCCCATGCCGGCAAAAGTGTCGCGCATCAAGGCATGGATGGCGAAGAAGGAGGCGCGGATGGAATAGGCGGTCAGCACCACGGTGAGCGGTTTCGGCGTCAGGATCGCGCGGCAAAGATCGGTCAGGCCGGGCAGGTCCTCGAACAACTGCCAGACCTCGCCCTTGGGGCCGCGGCCATAGGCGGGCGGGTCGAACAGGATGATGTCGTAGCGGCTGCCGCGGCGCTCTTCGCGCTCGGCGAATTTCACTGCATCGTCAACGATCCAGCGGATCGGCTTGCTGCCGAGACCAGCCATTTCCTGGTTTTCGCGCGCCCAGCCGACCGCCTTCTTGGAGGCATCGACATGGGTGACCTCGGCGCCGGCGCGGGCGGCTACGAGAGACGCGAGCCCGGTATAGCCGAACAGGTTCAGCACCTTGACCGGGCGCTTGGCCGCCGCGATCAGGCTGGCCATATGGTCCCAGTGCGAAGCCTGCTCGGGGAAGACGCCGACATGGCGAAACGAGGTGAAGCGGCCGAGATAGTCGATGCCGTCATGCTTCATCGGCCAGGTCTCGCCCAGCGGTACCTTCGGGAACCGCCAGCGGCCGATGCCTTCCTCGTCGGTGTCGCCGGTGAAGATGGCGTCGGCGCGGTCCCAGTCCCTGGCCGGTAAGGCCTTTTGCCAGATCGCCTGTCCCTCGGGCCGCACGATGCGGTAGGGGCCGTATTGTTCGAGCTTTTCGCCGGCGCCGCTGTCGAGCAGTGCATAATCCTGATTGGGCGCCACTTCGAGGATCACCGGCAGGCGCTCAGTGGGCAGGATGCCTTCGCGACGCGCCAGGATACGGGGGGCGGGCTTCGGATCAGACCGGTCGTCCGGTTTTGTTTCGTGGCGTGGCTGTCTGGCTTCGGGTCGGACTGGTACGGTCTCCGGCTGCGGCCGCGCATGTTCGGTCCTGCCCTTTGCGGGCGGACGGTTGTCGCGGCGTTTGTCGCGAAAAGACTTCAAGCAGGAGCGTCTCCGGAGGCGGCAGGCCGCTTTTGGCATAGGGTCACCGGCTGCGCAAACAAAATGGTCCAGCGTCGAATGTCTGAGGTGGTGGACCTCGCTGAGGAAACAGGCAAATCTCGAATCATGTCCCGTTCCGAACGCCTGCTCGACCTGATCCAGATCCTGCGCCGGCATCGCCGGCCGGTGAGCGGTCGCACGCTTGCCGGCGAGATGGACGTTTCGATCCGAACGCTCTACCGCGACATTGCCACGCTGCAGGGGCAAGGCGCGCCGATCGAGGGCGAGGCTGGGCTGGGCTATGTGCTGAAACCCGGCTTCATGCTGCCGCCACTGATGTTCACCGACGAGGAGATCGAGGCCATCGTTCTGGGATCGCGTTGGGTTGCCAGACAACCGGACAAGCGGCTGTCGGCCGCCGCCACCGACGCGCTGGCCAAGATCGCCGCTGTGCTGCCGGATGATCTGCGCGAGGACCTCGATGCGACCGCGCTTTTGGTCGGGCCGCACGGCGATGCTGTCGAAAGCATCGACCTTGGCCTGGTGCGCCAGGCGATCCGCAACGAGAGAAAACTCGGCTTTCTTTACCGCGATGCCGGCGGCGCCGCCTCCGAGCGCTTGATCTGGCCATTCGCGCTCGGCTTTTTCGACAAGGTGCGGGTGGTGGTGGCCTGGTGCGAGACGCGGCAGGATTTCAGACATTTTCGCGCCGACCGGATGTCGGGGCTCAACACCACGTATATCCGCTATCCGCGTCGTCGGCAGGCGCTGCTGAAGGAATGGCGCGCGACGCTGGACGCACCGAAGCGCCAGCCTGGCGCTTAATGCTCCTTTCCACGCGCCCACAAGACGCTGCTGCCAGAATCTGACAGTGGGGTCACCTATGCTCCTCCAATCGAAACCCTGGAGAGCAGACATGAACACCCCCAATTTCGTCATCCTTTATGTCGACAGCCCGGAGCGGAGCGGCGCCTTCTACGGTGCGCTGCTGGGACGCCAGCCGGTGGAGACGTCGCCGACCTTCGTGCTGTTCGTGCTCGACAATGGCTTCAAGCTCGGCCTGTGGTCGCGCCACACGGTGGAGCCGTCGGCCGCGGCCGCGGGCGGCGGTGCGGAGCTCGTCTTCGCGTTGGACCGGCCTGATGCGGTGGACGCCGCCTACACGGACTGGGCAGGACGCGGCTTGACCGTTCTGCAGACGCCGACCGACATGGACTTCGGCCGCACCTTCGTTGCGCTCGATCCCGACAAGCACCGGCTGCGCGTCTACTGGCTGAACGACGGAGAACAGGCCAATGGGGAACAGGCCAATGGAGAACAGAAGTGAGTGCGCACTGGATCGCGGTCGCTTCCGCCGAACATGTCCGGCGCGGCCGCGAGGCCGGCTTCATGCAGGTCAACCACGGCAAGGCGGCACCCTTGCGCCGCATCAAGCCCGGCGACGGCATCATCTACTACTCGCCGACCACAATTCTGCGCGAGAAGGACGGCCTGCAGGCCTTCACGGCAATCGGCACCGTGCGCGAAGGCGAGCCTTACCAGGGCGACATGGGCGGTGGCTTCACGCCGTTCCGCAGGGATGTCGAATGGGCCAAGGCCGAGGAGGCGCCGATCAAGCCGCTGCTCGAGCAGCTCGACTTCACCGCGGGCAAATCGAACTGGGGTTATCAACTGCGCTTTGGCCTGTTCGAAATTACGGCGCATGATTTCGCGCTGATCGCCGAGGCGATGGGCGCTGCCATGAAGGCAGGCTGAAGCATCCAGCCGCCGGATCGGCAAGGCACCGTGACAAGGCTGCTGACACCAAGTTGTCAGCAGCCTTGTGCGACAAGCGATTGTCTTCAGATAGCGTCGCGCTTGCCCCAGGAGAATAAGATGGACTTCGTCTCGATCCGCATCATTACCGATCAGATCAAGCCCTTGGTGGCATTCTACGACACGATCACCGGGCTTACCGCAACCTGGTTCACAGACGATTTCGCCGAACTGGCAACGCCGTCCTGCACACTGGCGATCGGCAGCACCCGCACGCTGGCCCTGTTCGGAACTGATGTGGCGCAGCCGGCCGCCAATCGCTCAGCGATCATCGAGTTTCGCGTCGCCGATGTTGATGCTGAGTACAGCAGGCTGGCGAAAATTATCGGCGATTTCGTACAGACGCCGACGACGATGCCATGGGGTAACCGGTCGCTGCTGCTGCGCGATCCCGATGGCAATCTGGTGAACTTCTTCACCCCGGTCAGCGCGGAAGCGATCAGGAAGTTCGATCGCAGAACCGGCGCAGACGCTACTGCTTGAGCGCGTTGTAGACGGCAATGCCGGCGGCAAGGTCCTCAAGCGCGGCGCCGACCGACTTGAACAGCGTGACCTCAGTGGGGCTCTGCCGGCCCTGTTTTTCCCCGCGCGCCAGCTCATGCAAATCGGCGACGATGGCTTCCGGCTTCAGCACGCCGGAGGCGAGCGGCTGGACGATGTCGCCGGCTTCCTTGGTGGCGCCGGCGCGGGTGTCGACATAGACGCGGGCGCGCGCGATCGCGTCGTCGTCGCTCTCGCGCATGGTCGGCGTGAAGCCGCCGACCAGATCGACATGCGCGCCCGGCTTGAGCAGCGCACCCTTGACCAGCGGCGTCGTCGTGATCGTCGCCGATGAGACGATGTCGGCCTCGGCGAGTTCGGCGTCGAGATCGCTTGCGGCCTCGGCGTTGAAACCGTCCGCGCGCAAATCAGCCGCGACCTTTTCGGCATTGGCGGGCGTGCGGTTCCATATGCGGATGGTCTTGATCGGCCGCACCGCGGAGTGCGCCTTGGCGAGGAACGGCGACAGCGCGCCGGCGCCGACCACCAGAAGCCGCGATGCGTCCTCGCAGGCGAGATAGGAGGCCGCCACCGCCGAGGCGCAAGCGGTGCGCCACTGTGTCAGCCGTTGGCCGTCGATCAGCGCTTCGGGCTCGCCGGTGGCGCCGTTGAGCAGGAGGTAGAGCCCCATTACCGCCGGTTTGCCGATGGCGTTGTTGTCGGGCGATACGGTGACGATCTTGACGCCGATATGACCCCCGACCGACGTGCCGGCCGCATGGAAGTCGGTCCACGCCGGCATCAAAAGCAGCGTGGATGTGGCACCGTCGGGCCGCTCGACCCCGTGATGATGGCGGACGGGTTGCACAGCACCCTCGCGGAAGGCCGCGCGCAATGTCTCGACCAGCCCGGGAAAGGTCAGCGCCTGGTCGACAGCGTCGGCCGAAATGGTCAGCATGCAAAACTCCGCGAAGATAAAAGCGCCGGCTTCAGGCCGTTGGCTTCGGCAGCGCCGGCCCGGCGGCCGGGCCCTGCTGCACGGCGGGTATACGGCTGACCGCCTGACGCAGATTCTCGGCCTCGACCCCGCGCTGGCGCGCCAGCTTGCGGTAGCGGCCCTGCTTGACCCATGTCGCCAGGCTGCCGACGACCATGCCGATGGCGAGCGCCACGAACAGGAAGATGAACAGCGGCAAGGTCAGCGTCAGTTTCGGATTGCCGGGGTTGAACGGGTCGAGCGTGAAGGCGACCAGCTCGCGGTTGGCGACGGCCAGCGCAATCAGGATGACGGCGAGCGGCACGAAGACCACGATAAGTATGAAGCGGTTCAACATAGAAATTCCCTGGAGAAGGCAGGCCTTGATAAGGTCGGCGCGTGGTCCGCGCCTACTTGCCGCCATTCAGCCTTTCACGCAATTCCTTTCCGGTCTTGAAGAACGGCACCCACTTCTCCTCGACCTCGACGGATTCGCCGGTGCGCGGGTTGCGGCCGGTGCGGGCAGGGCGATTCTTCACCGAAAAAGCGCCGAAGCCGCGCAACTCGACCCGATTGCCTTCCGCTAGGGCATCGGTGATCTCGTCGAAGATCGCTCCCACGATGTTTTCGACGTCGCGCAGGAAAAGATGCGGGTTGCGCGTGGCAATGATCTGCACAAGCTCGGATTTGATCATCAGAAAGGTCCCCGTGAAAGCGCTGCGGTCAAATTATCAGGATGATTTTATTTGCTTTTTTACTCGCCCCAACCGGCAGATCAAGGGTGCCAGACGGAAACGAGACCGTCAAGAAACAAGCGATCCGCGCCAATTTCGTGAAGCACGTCGCTGCCGGCCTCCGACAGGCCGAGCGCGCTGCCGACGCTGCGCGCTATTGCTTTCGAGAACAGGAAGCCGCCACGCCGCTCGGTGTCCTTCCATTCCACCACCTTGAGCTTGGCGTCGACACCCTTGGTCGCCAGCCAGTCGATCGCCACGCTCTCGCCGCCGACAGCGTCGATCAGACCGTTGGCAAGGCCCTGGCGGCCGGTGAAGATCGAGCCGTCGGCAAGGGCCAGTGCCTGATCGCGGGTCATTTTGCGGCGCTCGGCGACGATGCCGACGAACCAGTCATAGCTGTCGAGGATGAGCTTGCGGACCATGGCTCGCTCGTCTTCATTGGTCGGCTTGAAGGGCGAGGGCGATGCCTTCAGCGGCGAGGATTTCACTTCCTCGAGCTTGATGCCGACCTTGTCCATCAGACCGCTGACATCGGGATACTGGATGAGCACACCGATCGAGCCGACGATCGACGTCTTGCGGGCAACGATATGGTCGCTGGCACTGGCGATCATGTAGCCGGCCGATGCGGCCAGCGTGCCGACCTCGGCCACCACCGGCTTGTCGGCGGCAAGCTTGCGCACCTCCTCGTAGATCGATTCGCCGCCGACCGTGGTGCCTCCGGGCGAATCGATCGCCAGGATGACGCCCTTGACCTGCGGGGATGTGCGGATGGTTTCCAGCCGCTTGATCAGTTCCTCGTCCTCGGTGATGGTGCCTTCGATCCTGACCTTGGCGATGTGGTCGACGGAAGAACCGCCGAGGTCGCCCCCATAGAACCAGCTTGCAAGCGCAATCACCCCAAGGGCCACGATGGCAATGGCGGCGCCGCGCCAGAAGGTCAGCTTGCGCCGCAAGCGGCGGCGGTCGATCAGGTCGTCGGCTCTCAGTGCCATGGTCTGCCTCACAGTCGGTGGGAAGCGATGCTTTTAAAGCAAGCGTCCGCGCCCGGCTACCTCTTCGTCAAGAGCCTGCGACGAAGCGACCTTCACGACGGAGGCATTTCAGGAAAAAATGACGCGGCGCGTTCGTTTCTGCTATGAAGTGACGAAATTGTGTCGCCTGAGTTCCGTCTGTAACACAGCGGCCGTCACATTTTTGCGGTTTTCCTCCGCTTGTGCTTGCTTGCGGGGGCCGGCAACCCACCTATAGCAGGTGTTTTGGCGGACAAGGGTTTATTAGAAGTCAGTCATGCTTGCGCGATCGAACGAACCGACCAATGCCGATGCGGCCTTGGCGCCCACGGCGCCAGCGGGCACGCGCGGCGACGCCTTCGACCGCGCCCAGCGCCACTCGCGCCGCGTGCGCGTGCTTAAGTTTGCCGTGCCGGTGCTTGCCGCCGGGATCGCGGTTGCGTTTCCGGTCTATTCCTATCTGGCGGCGCCGATCAACATTTCGATACAGGCAGACGGCACCGCTTTCGCGGATGGCAAGCTGGTGATGGCCAATCCGAAGCTCAACGGCTTCACCAAGGACAAGCTGCCCTATTCGCTGACGGCCTTGCGCGCCATCCAGGATGTCGGCAAGCAGGACATCATCGAACTCGAAGGCATCCATGCCAAATTGCCGCTGACGGCCGACAATGTGGCGACCGTCGACGCCAAGCGCGGGATCTACAACAGAAACGCCAACACGATGGACATGACCAGCGACGTTACCGTCACCACCACCGACGGCGTCGCTGCCATCTTCAAATCGGTCTTCCTCGATATGGGCAAAGGCTCTATGAAGACAGGTGATGCGGTCGATGTCAGCCGTAACGGCTCGCGGATCACCGCGGGTTCAATGTCGGTCGAAGACAATGGCAAGGTCATCGTTTTCGAGAACAAGGTAAGCGTTCACATCGATCCGGCCACTATGAAGGCGGCAGAGGCAAAGAGCGGAGAAACGAATGCGTCCCAGTAATTCGGCACGGCTTGTCGCCGCAGCTTCGGCCTTGCTGTTGCTGGGTATGGCGCCGTCCTGGGCTCAGTCCAGCGCCAGCAGCCAGTCCGGGCTCAAACTGTCGGGCGACCAGCCGATCCAGATCGAGAGCGACAAACTTGAGGTCCGCCAGGCCGACAGCATGGCGCTGTTCAGCGGCAACGTCACCGTCACGCAAGGGCCAACGCTGCTCAAGGCCGGCAGCATGGAGGTCTACTACGTCAAGGACCCCAACGCCGCCAAAGGTGCTGCCGCCGGCGCTTCGGCGATGACCGGTTCGGCCAATATCGACCATCTGGTGGTCAAGAACAAAGTCTACATCAAGTCGAATGACCAGATCGCCACCGGCGACAACGCCACGTTCGACATGAAGACGCAGGTGCTAGTTCTGTCGGGCAAGGAGGTCGTCTTGTCCCAAGGACCCAACGTCCTCAAGGGCTGCAAGCTCACCGTGCAGATGAAAAGCGGCCTTGCTCAGGTCGATGGCTGCGGCGGGCGCGTCATCATGTCGATGACGCCGCCACCGAAATCCGAGGCCCCGAAGCCCGAATGACTGGCGTGTCTTCGCTGCTGACCCGCCTTCCGGGACGGGCGGCCAGTAAACTTGCAGCACCGGCCACAGTCACCGTTGATTCCTCGAAGTTCAAGGGCACCCTGATCGCCAAGGGTCTGACCAAGAGCTACAAGGGCCGCAAGGTGGTCAGCGGTGTCACCATCGGCGTGCGCGCCGGCGAGGCTGTCGGGCTGCTCGGGCCAAACGGCGCCGGCAAGACCACCTGTTTCTACATGGTCACCGGCTTGGTGCCGGTCGATGAGGGCACGATCGAGATCGACGGTTTCGACGTCACCTCGATGCCGATGTACCGCCGCGCCCGCCTCGGCATCGGCTATTTGCCGCAGGAAGCCTCGATCTTCCGCGGCCTGAATGTCGAGCAGAACATCCGCGCCGTGCTCGAAGTGGTTGAGAAGGACCGCAAGGTGCGCGAGCGCAATCTCGACGAACTGCTCGAGGAATTTCACATCAGCCACCTGCGGAAGTCGCCGTCCATGTCGCTGTCGGGTGGCGAGCGGCGGCGTCTTGAGATCGCCCGAGCTTTGGCGACGCGCCCGGCCTACATGCTGCTCGACGAGCCGTTCGCCGGCATCGACCCGATTGCCGTCGCCGACATCCAGCAGCTGGTTCGTCATCTAACGGCGCGCGGCATCGGCGTGCTGATTACCGACCACAATGTGCGCGAAACGCTCGGCCTCATCGACCGCGCCTACATCATCCATGCCGGCCAGGTGCTGACTCATGGCCGTGCCGACGAGGTGGTGGCGAACCCCGATGTGCGCCGGCTCTACCTCGGCGAAGGTTTCACGCTCTGAGCGTGAAATTTGTTTCCTGACGTGATTTTTGCCGCCCCGCCGGGCTTTTTTCTCCGATTTTGCGTGAGATAATGCTTCGGTAGGGGCCTTTTGCCATCGTTCGCCTTGACAAGCAAAAGCCGGGCCAGTTTCTATGGAAGGTCGGAAAAATTCATTTTCCGGCAGCTTCTGATGTGTAGGCTTCCGGGTGCAGAAGGGCGTTTGAAACCGAACCATGGCGTTGGCGGCGAAACTACAGCTACGACAATCCCAGTCGCTGGTGATGACGCCGCAGCTGATGCAGTCGATCAGGCTGTTGCAGCTCACCCATGTCGAGCTCGACCACTTCATCGACGACGAGATCGAGCGCAATCCGCTGCTGGAGCGCGCCGAGCCCCAGGATGACGCCGCAAGCGACCAGGTGCAGAAGGGCGATGCCGCTCCTGAGCCTGCCGCCGATGGCGACTGGTTCGAAAACGAGACGGCGTGGAGCGCCGAAGCGATCTCCGACAAGCTCGACAGCTCGCTGGAAAATCTGTTCCCCGACGATCCCGGCACCAGCGAGCGGCTCGGCCCGGACCTGACGGCGCAGTGGAAGTCGGCCACCGGCAATAGTTCGTCCGGTTCTTCCGAAGGCTTCGACGTCGGCGACATGGCAGCCGCGGCGATCACGCTGCGCCAGCATGTTGGCGAGCAGATCGCGCTTGCCTTTGCCGATCCGGCCGCAAGGCTGATCGCAGCCGAACTGGCCGACGGCCTGGACGAGGCCGGCTACCTGCGCGCCGATCCCGCCGAGATCGCCAAACGGCTCGGCGCCGATCAGGCGATGGTGGCCAATGTGCTGGCAGCCTGCCACACATTCGAGCCGGTCGGCCTGTTTGCGCGCGACCTTGCCGAATGCCTGTCGCTGCAGCTTGCCATGCGCGATCGTCTCGATCCGGCGATGAAGACGCTGATCGGCAACCTAGAACTGTTGGCGCGGCGCGATTTCCAGACGCTGAAGCGGCTTTGCGGGGTCGACGAGGAGGATCTCCTCGACATGCTGGCCGAAATCCGCGCGCTCGACCCGCGCCCGGGCATGGCGTTTTCGGGCGGCGCCAGCGACGCCATCGTCGCCGATGTCGAAGTCCGCGCCGCCAATGACGGCAGCTGGACGGTCGAGCTCAATGCCGAGACGCTGCCGCGCGTGCTTGTCGATCACATCTATTTCGCCCAGGTCTCGCCGCATGCGAAGAATCAGGCGGAGAAGGATTTCCTGGCCGAGTGCCTGCAGAATGCCAACTGGCTGACGCGCAGTCTCGACCAGCGGGCAAAGACGATCCTGAAAGTGGCGTCGGAAATCGTGCGCCAGCAGGACGCTTTTCTCGTCCATGGCGTGCGTCAGCTCAGGCCGCTCAACCTGCGCACGGTGGCCGATGCCATCGGCATGCATGAATCGACCGTCAGCCGGGTGACGGCCAACAAATACATGCTGACGCCGCGTGGCGTGTTCGAGCTGCGTTATTTCTTCACGGCTTCGATCGCGGCGTCGGGCGGCGGTGATGCGCATTCCTCGGAAGCGGTGCGCGACCGCATCAAGCAGCTGATCGACGAGGAAAAGCCCGCCGATGTGCTGTCCGATGACGCAATCGTCGATATGTTGAAGGAAAGCGGCGTCGATATTGCCCGGCGCACGGTGGCCAAGTACCGGGAGGGTATGAATATTCCCTCGTCGGTGCAGCGGCGGCGTGAAAAGCGCGCTCTGGCGAGCGCGGGGCGCTAGGTCTGCTTGCCCGGCAAGGCTTTTGCTATGGCTGGATTCCACAACTTTCCGACCTTAAAGCGCATCGCGCTGAAACGGATTCATACGACGCGCTTTAAGTCTTTGTTTTGATGCATGTCGTTGTCCCAGAACCGCAGCGCACTTCTGGGCGACATGCATTAATTGACAAGCTGCAATGAAGTGTCTAGAAGCCCGCCCGCATGAGACGGGCTCGCGGCCCGCATGCGGATGGTCCGTCACGATGAAGGCCACGGGACGGCCAAGAAGGCGGATTGTGATCAACCGGAAAGTTCGGATCTAAAATCGGCGCGAGTTGACGCCGCAAAGCTTGTGCGCACGGATCACGAGTATAAACTCTGGCCAGTTTGAAGCCTGAGCAAGGAAGGTCAGTTTTCAGATGAAATTGCGCATATCGGGTAAACACATGGATATCGGCGATGCGTTGCGTACGCGCATTACCGATCGTGTCGGCGAGGCGATTGGAAAATATTTCGATCGCGGTTTTTCAGGGCACGTCACGGTCATCAAATCGGGGTCGCGTTACTCGGCCGATTGCATGATCAGGCTGGATTCCGGCGCTTCGCTGCAGGCAACCGGCGATTCCCAGGATCCGACACTTGCCTTCGAGGCGGCCGCGGACCGCCTCGAAACCAGGCTGCGGCGCTACAAACGCCGTCTGAAATCGCACAATTCAGGCACTGGAAATGGTGAAATCACCGACATCGCCTATACGGTGATGGCGCCGCTGACCGATGATGATGAGGACATTCCGGAGGACTACGCCCCGGCCATCGTCGCCGAATCAACCATGACGCTGCAGACCATGTCGGTGGCGTCGGCGGTTATCGAACTCGACACCAAGGACAGCCCGGTTTTCGTATTCCGCAACGCCGGAAACGACCACCTCAACATCGTCTATCGGCGGCCGGACGGAAATATCGGCTGGATCGACCCGTCGACGACCAAAGTCGCACAGGCGTGACGACAACGACAATGGTCGCACAGGTGACGACAATGGTCGCACAGGGATAATAGCCAGCCGCGCGAGGGGCGAGGACTGGCGACGGCAGGCGAATAAGGGATTTCAAACATGGATCTGAGCGATCTTCTCAACGTTCCGGCGATCTTGCCGGCGTTGAAGGCGAACTCCAAAAAGCAGCTTTTGCAGTTGCTGTCCGAGAGAGCGGCGGCGATTTCCGGCATTCCGGAGCGCGAAGTGTTCGACACCATCCTGCAGCGCGAACGGCTGGGCTCCACCGGCGTCGGCAACGGCATCGCCATTCCGCACGGCAAGCTCGCCGGGGTGAAGCGCATCGCCGGCGTCTTTGCCCGGCTGGAGACGCCGGTCGATTTCGAGGCCCTGGATGACCAGCCGGTCGATCTGGTGTTCTTGCTGCTGGCCCCGGAAGGCGCCGGCGCCGATCACCTCAAGGCACTGTCGCGCATCGCCAGGGTTTTGCGCGACGCCGACACGGTGGCCAAGATCAGGGGCACGCGCGACGCGGTCGCCATCCACGCTCTGCTGTCGGACACGCAAGCCTCGCACGCCGCCTGAAGTTCTTTGGAATTAAGTCTTCCAGGGGCCGCCGAAGGCGGCCCTCTCCATTTCAACCGCCAGCAGTCGCCTTAGTGAATGGCGACAGTGGTCAGGTCGTTTTCCATGGCGCCGGCCAAAGCCCGGTCTTTCGCATCCGAAAGCAGGATCGGCTGGCCGTTGGCGGCAAACAGGGCCCACAGGACCATACCAGGCGCTATTTCGCCGAGGTTGGGGAAGCGCCCGAGCAGCTCGTCGCTCGAGACCTTCCGGAGATAAGCGACCGAGCCTTCGCCGAGATGGGCGAATTCGCCGCTGGTCATGGTGATGGTTTCGTCAGTTCTGGTCATTTCAAGCCTCCTTGGCGCGAGGACGCCGCTCAAGGCCATCCCGCATGAGAGCCATCGGTAAAGATCAGTCTTTCACCGATATATTTATTTTCCGTACCAGCCGTTCGGTATCCGGCCGATCGAGATCGATCGACAAAAGGCCGTTCTTCAGTTCCGCTGCGATCACCCGCATGCCGTCGGCCAGCACGAAACAGCGCTGGAATTGGCGCGCGGCGATGCCGCGATGGAGGAATTCGCGCTCGGTGTCGTCGGTTTGACGGCCGCGCACGACCAACTGGTTTTCCTCCGTGGTGACATCGAGATCGCTTTCGGCGAAACCCGCGACAGCCAGCGTAATGCGCAGCCTTTCGGCCTTGCCGTCAGCACCGCTGAGGCGCTCGATGTTGTAGGGAGGATAACTGTCACCGGATTTCGCCAGTCGTTCCAGGGTCTTTTCCATGGCATCGAAACCAAGGAGAAGCGGGCTGGAGAAGGGCGTCATTCGGCTCATGTTACACTGTCCTCTTTGGAGCGACATAAACTGGAAAAACCCGGATGGCATTTTTCCCGATGGTCTTGATATGGTCCGCGCCGCGGCCAAGTTCAAGCCGCCGAACACCCCCGCCAAAAAGACTCCCCCGCATAAGGAAATGAAATGCCCCAGACCCGCAAGATCATCATCGACACGGATCCCGGCCAGGACGATGCCGTCGCCATATTGCTGGCGCTCGGCAGCGCCGAGCTGGAGATCGTCGGCATCTCTGCTGTTGCCGGCAACGTGCCGCTGAAATTGACCGAAAAGAACGCCAGGAAAATCTGCGAACTGGCCGGCCGGCCCGACATCAAGGTCTATGCAGGCGCCATCCGCCCGTTGGCGCGCGAGCTGGTCACCGCCGAGGAAGTGCATGGCAAGACCGGCCTCAACGGCCCGCAACTGCCCGATCCGAAGATGAAGCTGCAGGGCCAGTATGCGGTCGACTTCATCGTCGAGACGCTGATGAAGGAAGAGGCCGGCACGATCACGCTGTGCGCGCTCGGCCCGCTCACCAATGTCGCGCTGGCGCTGATCCGTGAGCCGAAGATCGCGCCGCGCATCAAGGAAATCGTACTGATGGGCGGCGGTTTCTTCGAAGGCGGCAATGTCACGCCGACCGCAGAATTCAACATCTATGTCGATCCGCAAGCCGCCGACCTGGTGTTCAAATCCGGCATTCCGATCGTCATGATGCCGCTCGACGTTACCCACAAGGCGCTGACCACGGCCAAGCGCACGCAGGCCATCCGCCAGCTCGGCACCCGGGTCGGCACCGCGACGGCCGAGATGCTGGAGTTCTTCGAGCGCTTCGACGAGGAGAAATACGGCACCGATGGCGGCCCGCTGCACGACCCCTGCGTCATCGCCTATCTGTTGAAGCCGGAGCTGTTCAAGGGCCGCAACTGCAACGTCACCGTCGAAACCGCCTCCGAACTCACCATGGGCATGACCGTGATCGACTGGTGGGGCGTGACCAAGCGGCCGAAGAACGCCATGGTGATGCGCGACATCGACCATGACGCGTTCTTTGCGCTGCTGGTGGAGCGGTTGGCTCGGCTTTAAGCCTGCCTTGATACAGATCGTTCGCCCAGGGGCTTAGCGCTTCTGGGCGATACCTGTGCACTTATTCGCGAAGCAGGCGGTATGTTTCGGTATCGTTGCGGCGACGCTGCCGCTCGATCGAAACCTTGGAGCCAATGGCTCTCGGCACTGTCGTGTTGTCATATGCAAACACCAGGCCGTCATTTTCATCGAGGCGAATTCCATACAAGTAACGGAACCCGCTGCCGATCGCGACCTCGGGACTTGCAGGAGCGTTGAGAACGTTGACCACTGTACCGGTCAGGCGTTCGACATTGACGATGGGGCTGCTTTGCCTCGCAATCGGGATGCCAATTGCAAGGGCGCAAACGCCCACGACGAGGATGGTGATGAGGATGCCCCTGAGGTTCTCCTGCAGGGTCATCCAGGCAAGGGAATGCCGAGCCTTGGCCAATGCGTATCACCTGACAGCAAGGACGCTGCGTTTCATTGGTATCGTGACCGGCGGTAGTTCAATTTGCGAACCTGTAGAAGGTCGATCCATTCTCGCGCGTGACGCGCTCCAATCTTGCCGGCGCGCCGATCAGATGCGGGAGGTCGTCTTCGACAAGAATGGACGAACCGGTTTCGAGTGCAACCAGATAAAGCGTGCGGCCGTTGTCTGAATGGGTACTTTTGACCGTTGCGTCGATTGGCTCGACCGACCGGATGGGGCTCGCATCATTCGTCCATTTGTAGAGAGCCGAAGGAACCATCACCGCAAACAGGACGACGATCAGGATCACGCCGGGCGCGTCCCTTTTTATGCCAGCGTAAGTCCATGACATCGACGTGAATCCCCCCACGCCGATTCATGTGGTGGCGTGAAGACTGACTTTCAATCAGCCTTCACGTACCGGCTCCGTTGGGAACGACCGTTGGCGGTCGTCACTTCGCCTTGGAAAACGCCAGCCACAGGCCGCCGCCGACCAGAAAGCTGCCGCTGATCCTGGACATCAGCTTGATGCGGCTGGCCGAGAGCAGGCGGCCGGCGCGGCTGGCGGCGAGCGCGTAGGTCGAGTCCGAGACGGCGGCAAAGATCATGGCGGTAAGGCCCATGACGACGATCTGCAGGGTGTAATTGCCCTGCGGGGCGATGAATTGCGGGAAGAAGGCGCCGAAGAACACCAGGGTCTTGGGGTTGCTCAGCGCCACGAGCAGGCCCTGCAGGAAGAAGCCGCCGCGCGGCTTTCTCGCGGTGCCGTCGGCATTCAGCGCGCCCTTGGAACGGAACATCTGCACCCCCATCCAGATCAGATAGGCGGCGCCGATCAGGCGTACCCATTCGAACCAGTGGCCCATGCCCGATATCAGCGTGTTGAGGCCGATGCCGACAATGGCGATCATCACGGCGAGCCCAGCCTGCGTGCCGGCGACATTGGCAAGGCCGGCGCGGTAGCCATGGCGGATGCTGTTGGCGATGATCAGCGTGACAGTCGGACCGGGCACCAGGATGATGACGATGCAGGCAAGGACATAGGCGGCGTAGAGTTCCAGCGACATGGGGATTTCCTCGAGGATGCGCTTAGGCGGCTGGCTGCAATCAATGCATGGCGGCGGGGCTGGTGCAAGCCGGTCGCAGACCGTGCCGCCCCTCGCGTCAGGACGCCCCCACCTGCCAAGGCAGGGTCGCCTCATAGGCCGCTCCGGCCCTGAGCACGGCGAGGTCGCCGCGCGGCCGGCCGATCAGCTGCATGCCCAAGGGGCGGCCTTTGTCGTCGAAGCCGACGGGCACGTTGAGCGCCGGACAGCCGCCGAGCGTGGCGAAGGCCGAAACCTGCATCCAGCGATGGTAGCTGTCCATCGTCCGTCCGGCGACCTCACTTGGCCAATGCGTGCCGACTTCGAAAGGAAAGACCTGCGCCGTCGGCAGCGCGATGAGATCGAAGTGCTCGAACAGCGACAGCAGCGTCCGGTGCCAGGAGGTGCGGATGACCGAGGCCGCGCGGATCTGCGGCGCCGTCAGCCGCATGGCGTTCTCCACCTCCCAGACGGCTTCCGGCTTCAGCAGGGCGCGCTTGTGCGGGTCGTCATAATGGACTTTCAGCGCCGAGCCGCTGCTCGCCTGCCGCAGCGTCACGAAGGCTTGCCACAGTGCCTCGAAATCGAAATCCGGCAGCAAGGGCTCGGTCAGGAAGGATGCCTCCGCGAAGCGGCCGAGTGCGGCCTCGCACAGATCGAGGATGCCAGGCTCTACCGGCAGGTGACCGCCGAGATCACCGAGCCAGCCGACGCGGCCGCCGCTTGCCGGCGTTGCCAGCCCTTCGAGGAATGAACCAGGCTTTTCCCAGGACAAGGGCGCATGCGGATGGTAGCCCGCCTGCACGTCGAGCAGCAGCGCCATGTCGCTGATGCTGCGGCCCATCGGCCCGTCTATGCCCATCTGAGCATGAAAGACTTCCAGGTCCGGCCCTCCGGGGACAAGGCCCTGCGACGGGCGGAAGCCATAGACATTGTTCCACGCCGCCGGATTGCGCAGCGAGCCGCCGAAATCGCTGCCGTCGGCGACCGGAACCATGTCGAGTGCAAGGGCGACCGCAGCGCCGCCGCTCGACCCGCCTGCGGTGAGCGCCGGATCGAAGGCGTTCAGCGTCGGGCCGAACACGTTGTTGTAGGTGTTGGATCCCAGCCCGAATTCGGGAACATTGGTCTTGCCGATGATGATGGCGCCGGCCTTGCGGATGCGCTCGACGAAGAAATCGTCCTCCTGCGGCACGAAATCGGCAAAGATCGGCGAGCCGAAACTGGTCCTCAAGCCGCGCGTCATGGCGAGGTCTTTTATCGCCATCGGCAGGCCAAACAGCGAGCCGGCCGGCCCGCCTTGCGCTAGATGCGCGTCCGCCGCGTCGGCCTCGCGCAGGATGTCGGAGCGCTCGCGCAACGAGACGATGGCGTTGACCAGCGGGTTTACCGCGTCGATGCGGTCGAGGAATGCGGCGACCAACTCGCGCACGGACAGGCGGCGCAGCCGGATCGCCTCGGCCAGGTCGACAGCGGACATCCGGCAGATGTCGCCGGCGGGGGGCACGGCGTGCTTCGTTGTAGGGCGCAGGGCAGTCATCCGGCGTTGTTGCGCAGGGCGGTGTCCACATCCGCGGCCAGCGGGGTGGCCGGCTGGGCGCCGGGCTTCAGGCAGGCGAGTGAGCCGGCGGCTGCGGCGCGGGTGAGAGCCTGCTCCAGCGGCAGGTTGGACGCCAGCCCGGCAGCGAGATAACCGCAAAAAGTATCGCCAGCCCCGACCGTGTCGACCGGCGTGATTTTCAGCGCCGGCACGGTCAGGAAATCCTCCGGGGTCGCCGCCAGCACGCCGTCGCCGCCGAGCGTGACGACGATGGTGCGGCCGGTTTTGCCGGCGAAGTCGCGCATGCGCGCCGGGCGGTCGCGGCCTTTCAGCGACAGCGCCTCGCCGTAAAGGTCGAATTCGGTTTCGTTGGCGACGGCGTAGTCGGCCTTGCCGAGCAACGCTGCCGCCTCGCTACGGAACGGCGCGGTGTTGAGCACGGTGACGGCGCCGGCGGCGCGTGCGGCGTCAAGCGCTGCATCGACGGTCTGCAGCGGGATCTCGTGCTGCAGCAGGACGACGTCGCCCTTCGCAAGGAAAGCCTTGGCGAGATCGCCGGGCAGCACCGAATCATTGGCGCCCGGCACCACGGCAATGACATTCTCGCCATCGGCGCCGACGAGGATCAGCGCCGTGCCGGTGGAGGCGAAGCTCTGGCCGACGCCGGAGAGATCGACCTTGCCGGCCACGAGCAAAGCCAGGGCTTCGGTTGCGAAATTGTCCTTGCCGACGGCGCCGACCATGCGCACCTTGGCGCCGGCGCGCGCCGCAGCCAGCGCCTGGTTGGCGCCCTTGCCGCCGGGCGCGGTGGTGAAGCCGGAGCCGCGGACCGTCTCGCCCGGCGAAGGCAGGCGGTCGACATTGGCGATAAGGTCGAGGTTGATCGAGCCGACAACGATGATCAAGAAAGCCTCCTGCGGAATGCGCGGGAAGCTAACCTGTAAGCCGGCGGCTTGCCAGAGCGTGCGGATGTTTTGCGCCGGGAGCTCGCAAAAAGAAAAACACCGGCGAAGGGATTTCGCCGGTGTTGTTTGATGCGGGCAGCTTCAGGACGCGGTCTGGCCCGCTTCCCAACCGAGGATGGCGCGTTTGCGGGTCAGGCCCCAGTGGTAGCCGGTGAGTGCGCCGGACTTGCCCAGCGCCCGATGGCAAGGGACGACGAAGGACAATGGGTTGGCGCCGACCGCCGCCCCCACCGCCCGGCTGGCGTTTGGCGCGCCGATCCTGGAGGCGATCGAGGAATAAGTGCAGGCCTTGCCCATCGGGATCCTGAGCAGCGCGTCCCAGACGCGCAGCTGGAAGTCGGAGCCGATCATCACCACGCGCAGCGGCTGGTCGGCGCGCCACAATGTCGGATCGAAGATGCGCGCCGCATAGGGCTGGGTGGCGCTCATGTCCTCGACATAGGTGGCGTTCGGCCAGCGGCCCGACATGTCGGCGAAAGCCGCCCGCTCGCCGCCCGGATCGTTGAAGGCGAGCCCCGCAAGGCCACGGTCGGTGACCATGATCAGGGCGATGCCGAAGGGCGAGATGTGGTAGCCGTAGCGGATGGTCAGGCCGGCGCCGCGCGTCTTGTAGTCGCCCGGCGACATCGCCTCGTGGGTGACGAACAAATCGTGCAGCCGGCCGGGGCCGGACATGCCGAGTTCGAACGATGTTTCGAGGAGCGGCATGCCGGAATCGAGCAGTTTGCGGGCATGGTCGAGGGTGACCGCCTGCAGGAAGGCTTTTGGCGACAGGCCGGCCCAGCGGGTGAACAGTTTTTGCAGGCCCGTGGGTGTCTCGCCGACATCGGCTGCCAGGGCTTCCAGCGAGGGCTGGTCGCGATAGTCGAGGCTGATCTTCTCGATGGCGCGGCGCACGACCTCGTAGTCGCTGCCCTCGGGGGTGATGTCGTGCTGCAGGATCGCTGTCGGTTTCATCTGCGTATTCATGGTCATCTGGGCGTTCATGGCAATATCTCCTTGACCGCGAATGTCGGTCTTTCCGCCCCTTGCAACCACCCGAAACTTGCCTTGTTGCCGCCTGTTCCCAGATAAATACTGGATTGCGCCCCGGGAGATGCCAATGGCCGGCGAAAGGGTGAATCTGAGCGGAGCAAGGGAGACCTTGCTGATGACGCTTTATGGCAAGGCACTGGAAAGCCGGCTGCCGCATTCGCTGCTCGGGGATCGCTTCGCCGACGAGGCCGTGCGCAAGATCGACTATGATTTCTCGCGCCTCAAGGTCGACACCAATCTCGGCATCGGCCTGGCGATCCGGGCCAAGACGTATGATGTCCGCGTTCAGGACTTCATCGCCAAAAATCCCGGCGCCATCGTGCTGCATCTCGGCTGCGGGCTCGATACGCGCATTTTCCGTGTCGATCCACCCGAAGGCGTGGAGTGGTTCGATGTCGATTTTCCGGATGTCATCGCGCTCCGGCGCAAGCTTTACCCGTCCCGGGACCACTACCACCTCGTCGGCTCTTCGGTAACCGACCCAGACTGGCTGGCAGAAGTGCCGAGCAATCGTCCGGCCGTCGTGGTGATGGAGGGGTTGACGCCTTATCTCCCGGTAGAGGAGGGGCCACGGCTGCTGTCACGCCTTGTCGCGCATCTTGCCGGCGGCGAGCTGATGTTCGACGCCTACAGCCACTTCGGCCTGAAGATGCTGCGCCTCAATCCGACCATCAGGGCGACGGGCGCCGAGGTTCACTGGGCGATCGACGACCCGCAGGTACTGGAGCGTGCCGTTCCGAAGCTGCGCTTTGTCGACGATATCTCGGCCTACAGCGCGGAACGCACAGCGCATATGAGCTGGTCCGCAAAACTGTTCATCGGGCTCTGGAGACACATTCCCGCATTGCGCAAGGTCGGCAGGATTTTACGCTACCGGTTCTGACGCGCCGGCTCTAACGCGTCCTGGCTTTTGTCAGAGCACGTGAAAATGCAGTGGCAAAACTCTCGCGGGAGTCAGGGTCCAGGAATGACCCGATCGGCACATTCTGTCCTTGTGCTTCCACCGTCATCCTGGTGATGCCGATCTCGGCATGGCGAGCGACGGAAAAGCGCGCCCAGAACGGGTTGAAGCTATGCGCTTCCGACCGGCCCGAGGGCGCCGTCTTGCGGATGTCGAGGCTGGTGCGCGACACCGACACTTCCTCGCGGGCACGGGCGGCACGATAGTTGGCGCGGAAGGCGATGTAGACGGCGATGACGTCGAGGCCGAAGAAGCCGAACACCGGCCAAGCGCCGCGCGACAGGAAAAACGCCCCGGTCACCACCCAGCCGAACAGCAGCGCGCCCATCAGCACGGCAAAGCCGGTGCGGCCCAGCGAGCGGTGCGGTGTCAGCAGCGCCTGGAAGAATGGCTCGTCGGCCTGAAACGAGGCGTTTGTGTCGCTCATCCCAGGATATTATAGGAGGGAAATGGCCAGCCCCAAGTCCAAAAATCTTTCCCTATCCAAAAGTGAACTGCCGCCCGGGCGGCGCGACGGCTCGAATGCCAAGCCGCGACCGCGGCCGGCGCGGCTCCGTTCGCTCTACAGCGCCGCCGAGGTGCATGAGATCTTCCGGCGGTTTTCGGTGCAGCGGCCCGAGCCGAAGGGCGAGCTCGAGCACGTCAACGCCTTCACGCTGCTGGTGGCCGTGGTGCTGTCGGCGCAGGCGACCGATGCCGGCGTCAACAAGGCGACGCGGGCGTTGTTCAAGGTCGCCGACACACCTGAAAAGATGCTGGCGCTGGGCGGAGCCAGGGTCGGCGAGTACATCCGCACCATCGGACTCTGGCGCAACAAGGCCAAGAATGTCGTGGCGCTCTCGGAGGCGCTGATACGCGATTACGGCGGCGAGGTGCCCAGCGAGCGCGATGAGTTGGTCAAGCTGCCGGGGGTCGGGCGCAAGACCGCCAATGTCGTGCTCAACATGGCGTTCGGCCAGCACACGATGGCGGTCGACACCCATATTTTCCGCATCGGCAACCGCCTCGGCCTGGCGCCAGGCAAGACGCCCGAACAGGTCGAGCAAGGGCTGCTGCGGATCATCCCGGACGAGTATATGCGCCATGCGCATCACTGGCTGATCCTGCATGGCCGCTATGTCTGCAAGGCGCGCAAGCCCGATTGCCCGGCCTGCGTCATCGCCGATCTCTGCAAGGCCGAGGTGAAGACGACAGACGTGCCGGCGCCGCTGGTGGAAATCGCGGCGCCCGGCGTCCCGACAACTAGCTTTCCTCCACGAACACCTCTTCGCGCTTCTTCTTGACCGACGGCAGGAAGACGACGACGAGCACGGCCAGTGCGACGAGCAGCAGGCCGGCGCTGATCGGCCGCGTCACGAAGGTCGAAGGGTCGCCGCGCGACAGGATCATGGCGCGGCGCAGGTTTTCCTCGAGCAGCGGGCCGAGCACGAAGCCGAGCAGCAGGGGGGCGGGTTCGCAGCGCAGCTTGGTCAGGATGTAGCCGAGCAGGCCGAAGAATGCCACCGCGTAGAGATCGAAGGCGTTGGTGTTGACGCTGTAAACGCCGATCGAGCAGAACGCCATGATGATCGGGAAGAGCACATAATAGGGGATCGTCAGCAGCTTCACCCACAGCCCGATCAGCGGCAGGTTCAGCACGATCAGCATCAGATTGCCGATCCACATCGAGGCGATGGTGCCCCAGAACAGCGCCGGCTGCTCGATCGCGACATTGGGGCCGGGCACGATGCCCTGGATGATCATGGCGCCGATCATCAGCGCCATGACCGGATTGGCCGGAATGCCCAGCGTCAGCATCGGAATGAAGGAGGTCTGGGCGCCGGCATTGTTGGCCGATTCCGGTCCGGCGACGCCGGCAATGGCGCCCTTGCCGAACTCCTCCGGGTGTTTCGACACGCGCTTTTCGACCGTGTAGGAGGCAAAGGCCGCAAGCACCGCGCCGCCGCCGGGCAGGATGCCGAGCGCCGAACCGATGATCGTGCCGCGCACGATGGGCGCGGCCATCGCCTTGAAGTCGTCGCGGGTCGGCATCAGGCCGGAGACCTTTTTGATCATCACCGAGCGCTCGTGCTCGTTTTCGAGATTGCGCAGGATCTCGGCAACGCCGAAGACGCCGACCGCCACCGCGACGAAGTTCAGCCCGTCGGCATATTCGCGGATGCCGAGCGTGAAGCGCGGCGTGCCGGTGTAGATGTCGGTGCCGACAATGCCGAGCAGCAGGCCGAGCACGACCATCGCCAGCGCCTTGACGATCGAGCCGTGGGCGAGCGCGATGGACGAGACGAGGCCGACGATCATCAGCGAAAAATATTCGGCCGCGCCGAATTGCAGGGCTATTGCCGTCAGCGGCGGGGCAAAGACGGCGACGAGAAAGGTCGACACCGTGCCGGCGAAGAACGAGCCGATCGCGGCGATCGCCAGAGCCGCCCCGGCGCGACCGTTCCTGGCCATCTGGTAGCCGTCGATGGCGGTCACGGCCGAGGAGGATTCGCCGGGCATGTTGATGAGAATGGCGGTGGTCGAACCGCCATACTGGGCGCCGTAGTAGATGCCGGCCAGCATGATGAGGGACGAGACCGGGTCGCCGATCTGGAAGGTGATCGGCAGCAGCATGGCGATGGTTGCGGTGGCGCCGATGCCGGGCAGGACGCCGATCAGCGTGCCGAGCAGAACGCCGATGAGGCAAAAACCCAGATTGGCCGGCGTGGTGGCCGTCGAAAAGCCGAGTTCGAGGTTCCTGAGGAGGTCCATCTCAGCGCCTCACAATGCCAGCCATTGGGGCAACCAGGGGCCGAAGCGCTGGAATGGCAGCCCGAGCGCGTAGCTGAAGACCAGCACCGAAAACAGCGTCAGGCCGGCCGACAGCAGAAGTGCCGTCAGCGGCTTCATGCGGGCGCTGGCAAAAGAGGCGATCAGCGCCGTCAGGAAGATCGACGGGACGAAGCCGAGGCCGCGCACGGTCATGCCGAAAAAGATCGGCGCCGGCAGGATGAACAGCATGCCGCGCCACGCAATGGGGCCGATCGGCTCGCCCTCGACGCGCACCGCCTGGACGAGGATGATGGCGCCAAGCACGATCAGCACGATCGCCAGCACCAGCGGGAAATAGCCCGGTCCCATGCGGAAGGCGGTGCCGATTTCGAGGCCGAGCGATTGTATCGCGAAAAAGGCGCCGAAAAAGATGAACAGCGCGGCGCACAGGCCGTTTGTCCTGTCGATGGCGAAAGGTTTCATGGCGGTCCTCCCTGACCCTTGCGACGGCTGCCGTTGCAAATGTGAAACGGACGTCGAAGCGAAAACGGGGCGCCGGCAGCGCCCCGTTCAAGCCTCAGTCGGCGTATTGGCCGGCGGCTTCGATGATCGGCTTCCAACGCGTGATCTCGCCTTCCAGCTTGGCCTTCAGCGCTGCCGGCGTCGCGTCGGACTCGGACGACGGCTTGGTGCCCAGTTCGGCAAAGCGGGCGATGACGTTGGGGTCCTTCAGCGCGACCTGGAGCGATTTCGACAGTCGGCCGGTGATCTCGGCCGGCGTGCCCTTCGGCGCATAGAGGCCGTGCCAGATGCTGACCTGCACCGCGGGCAGGCCGGCTTCGATGGTCGTCGGCACGTCCTTCAGCACGTCGAGGCGTTCCGGCGTGGTGACGGCATAGGCCTTGATCGTGCCGCCCTGGATCTGCTTGGTGGTGTTGGTAGTCTGGTCGCACATAATGTCGACCTGGCCGCCGAGAAGGTCGGTCATGGCCGGGCCGGTGCCCTTGTAGGGTACGGTGACCAGCGGCGTGCCGATGGCGCTCATGAATAGCATGCCGCACAGATGCGAGGCAGCGCCGATGCCGGCATTGGCTACAGTGATGGTGTCCTTGTTGGTCTTGGCGTATTCGACCAGCCCTTTCAGGTCGGCCGGCTCCAGGTCCTTGCGGGCGACGATCGCCATCGGCACCTCGGTGACGAGGCCGACATACTCGAAGGCGTTCAGCGTGTCATAGGCGAGTTTTCTGTAGAGGGTCGCGCTGGTCGCCATGCCGATGTGATGGAGGAGCAGCGTGTAGCCATCCGGGTCGGCGTTGGCGACGCGGCCGGCGCCCAGCGTGCCGCCGGCGCCGCCGACATTTTCGACGATGATCTGCTGGCCGAGATCCTTCGACATGGCTTCGGCGACGAGCCGCGTAACCGTGTCGGTCGGACCGCCGGCCGCAAACGGCACGACGACGGTGATGGTGCGCTCGGGATAGGTCTGTGCGCTGGCGGCGAACGAATAAAGCGAGACGGCCGCGGCGGCGGCCAGGGCGGCTACAATTTTCCTCATCGTAATTCTCCTCCCAGGATATCAATCTCCGATCGCTGTGCAGGTCAGGCAGCGACGGTGCAACAAAGGCAAGCTAACAGATTGTCGCCTGACGCAAACTGCAAAATACAGCCGTGCGCAACCATGGCGATCAGTGCGGAGTATGCCCGGCGGAGATGGGTTTGGTGTTGGCGTTGCTTCAATAACCGTAGCCGCGCGCCATCGCCGCCGCGAAGATCGGGATCAGCAGGAAGATGAAGGCTTCGGCGCGCACATAGGTCTTCACCGAGGCGAGTTCCGCCACCGGCACCTGAAAGCCGGGATTTGCACTGGCTTGCCGCTTCCAAGAGATGAAGCGGATGGTCGGGATGATCGACAGCAGGCCAACGATGCCGAATGCCGCCATCTTGGCCCAGAACACCCAGTTGTAGACGTAGAATTCCCAGCCCTTCAGGCCGTAGATGACGCGGCAGATGCCGATGATGATGATCAGCATGGCGATGATGCCATAATGGCGGTCGATGCCGGCAAGCCGCTTGAGCGTGGCGGCGGAGAGGTCGCCGCGGATCAGGACAAATTCGGCGCCGATGATGCCGGCCAGCGACAACACCAGCAGATGATGGAAAATGGCAAGCACGAGATCGGTGGTGTCCATGGCGTTCTCCTCCCATTGGCAGTATCGAGACCGGCCCTTGCCGGACCGGTTGCGAAAGGTAGCATCGTTCGGCAGAATTCCCAGAGGCGGACCTGGGTTGGACCATCGGCGTCGCCATCCTGACAGCTGGGGTTTTCTGAAATGACCGGACTGAAGCGCGCCCTGAACCCGATGCCGGACGACATCCGCATCGCCCTGACCGAAAAAGGACTGACAGCGGCCTACGAGGCGCGGCCGGACTACCAGAAGAACGACTATCTCGGCTGGGTCGCCCGCGCCAAACGCAGCGACACCAGGCAGAAGCGGCTCGACCAGATGCTGGACGAATTGCGGCGCGGTGGGCTCTACATGAAGATGGTCTGGCACGGCTGAAAGTAAGCCGACGCTGTTCGCTTCGACCGCCTGGTCGCGCCAGGCCGTTCGGAAGCTTCCCTGGCTGAATGATGATCCGGCTTGGCC
This sequence comes from Mesorhizobium sp. M0139, assembly GCF_040322455.1. NCBI lineage: Bacteria > Pseudomonadati > Pseudomonadota > Alphaproteobacteria > Hyphomicrobiales > Phyllobacteriaceae > Mesorhizobium > Mesorhizobium sp. M0139. Next base: position 160,739 of record NZ_JAMYTN010000008.1, on the reverse strand, counting down.
CTTGTCCGGGCGCGCTGGTTTGCTAAGCGCTGACCGTCAACGGAGGCAGAGTTTCATGGGCAGTCCAAAAACAGCCGGCGTCCCGGTTCTCGAAACGGAACGGACCATCATGCGGGCGCACCGGATCGAAGATTTCGACGACTATGCCGTCATGTGGGCCGACCCCGTCACCACCCGTTTCATCGGCGGCAAGCCGCGGACGCGGGAGGAAAGCTGGATGCGGTTCCTGCGGCATGCCGGCCTGTGGTCGCTGCTCGGCTACGGCTTCTGGGCGGTCGAGGACAAGGCCAGCGGTCGCTTCATCGGCGAGGCCGGATTCCACGATCTGAAGCGGGACATCGAGCCGTCGCTCGAGGGCATTCCGGAAGCCGGCTGGGCGCTGGCGCCGCAAGCGCATGGCAAGGGTCTTGCCAGCGAAGTCGTCAGAAGGGCCCTGGCCTGGGGCGACGACACCTTTGCCGGCGCGAGAACCGTCTGCATCATCGATCCGGAAAACACCGGTTCGTTGAACGTTGCGGCAAAGTGCGGCTACACCAAGGTCCTGGAAACCACCTATCACGACGGGCTGACGATCCTGCTCGAACGGCGGGTGTGAAGCGCTTCATCGACGCAATTTCCACGTTCTGCCAGGGTTGGCTATTCTAATCTAGCTACGCAATTCCTGTGGGAAAACCGCTCACACTTTTCCTGGAATTGCTCTTTGGGGGAGCCGACCATGCGTGCGATCAATGCGATATTTCTGAAGCTTTTCTGGGCGGGGCTGCTGCTGCTGGCGGCCGTGCAACTGGCGGGCGCCGATGCGACGGTGCCGACCGCCGACATCGAGGGCGGTGCCGACAATCATCTGGCCAAGCGCTACGAGGGGTCGTTCATCGTCTCCTACGAAAAATTCGCCTATACCGATTTTACAGTGCCGCTGTCGCCGCTGAAGCCGAGCGCCGATCCGGAGGCCCGTGACACGATGAACAACCGTGTGTTCGCGCCGGACAAGAAGGCTGAGGTCGAAGGCGCGCTGACCCGCATCGCCTATGTGCTGCCGGCCGAGCGCTCCCCGCTCGAAGTGCTGCGCAACTACCAGGATGTGATCGCGGCCGCCGGCGGCGAAGTCCTGTTCGAATGCAAGAAGGAAGAGTGCGGCGGCGCCGCCGACCGGTCGTCGAGCGGTGGCGGCGGCGACATGAGCCTGATGATGTATTTCTTCCATGAAAGCGACGTCAAGGACGCGGCCTTTTCCAATGGCGCCTGTGCGGTAACCACCGGTATCAACGACCAGCGCTTCTTCGCCGCCAAGCTGCCGCAGGACGGCGGCGACGCCTATGTCACGGTTCAGGCCTATTCGCTGATCGACGACCTCTACTGCAAGGAACTCAACGGCCGCACCATTGCCGTCGTTCAGGTGCTGGAGCCCAAGGCGCGCGACAAGAAGATGGTGGTGGTCGAAGCGGCCAAGATGGCGGATTCGCTGTCGGCCACCGGCTCCATCTCGCTCTACGGCATCTTCTTCGACACCGACAAGGCCGACATCAAGCCGGAATCGGAACCGACGCTGAAGGAGATCTCGACGCTTCTGACCAACGAGCCCGGCATGGCGGTGATCGTCGTCGGTCATACCGACAACCAGGGCGCGTTCGACTACAATATCGATCTGTCGTCGCGGCGGGCGCAGTCGGTGAAGGCGGCGCTGGTCTCGAAATACGGCATCGATGGCGGCCGGCTGACCGCCGCCGGCGCCGGCATGATGGCGCCCGTCGCCAGCAATGACGACGAAGCCGGCCGCGCCAAGAACCGCCGCGTGGTGCTGGTCAAGGCGAACTGAGGCCGATCACGGTTTCAGCGCCGGCTAGGCGCGCTGCCTGCTCCAGCATCGAGGCATCCTCGCCGAAGGCGCGGGTGGCGCGAGCGGCGGCCTCCAGCAGGTCCGGTGTCATGCGGCGCAGGAACGCCGTATCGACGCGTGTCGACGGGCCGGCGAGCGTCAAGGCGCCGAGCAGAACGCGGCCCGGTCCGAACACCGGCACCGAGACGCCCGCCGTCTCAGGGTCGCGGTCGCCGATCGACAGATAGTGGCAGGCCTTGCGGATGGTCTCGTATGGTTCGCCCGGCTGGCCTGAAAACGCTGCCAGCACGCGGCCGCCCGAGCCGGTGAGCAACGGCAGCAGGTCGCCTTCCCGGATCGTGTAGCGGATAGGATGCTTGGATTCGACGCGGTAGAGACAGGTGCGGGCGTCGCCCGAGCGGACATAGAACGCCACGCTTTCCCAGCTGCGCTCGGCGAGATCGCGCATGATCGGCAGCAGGATGTCGACCGCCACCACGGAGCGCTGGTAGAGCGCGCCGAGCCGGAAGGTGGCGGGTCCGATGCGGTAGCGGCCATCGTCGAGCCGCTCCAGCAACTGCCCGCGCAGCAATGAGTTCGCCAGCCTCAAAATGGTGCTTTTGTAGAGCCCGGTGCGCGCCGCGATCTCGGCCAGGCTGAGCGAGCGGTCGGCGGTCGCGAACGCGTCGAGAATGGCGATCGCGCGGTCGAGCGCGGCAACGCCATCGGCCGGCAACGGCTGGGATCGCGCTTCGGTCATCTCACGAACAGTTTCATTCCAGTTTACCTGCTCGGACAAAGGCCGGCCGAAGTGATTGTGCCGCACATCCATGGTTCTGTCTAGTAGAACAGCGTTCCTGTTGACAGAACGTACCGAAATCGGCATGAATTTTTGCCGAGCGGGTCTGTTTTCAGGCTACGTTTCTGGCAGGCACCGGAGGAGGTGTCGTGATTTGGAGGAATCCCATGCTGAACAGACGCAGATTTTTGATGAGCACCGCGGCCGCAGGCGCTGCCGGATTCGTCGCAACGCATTTGACGCCCGCTTTCGCTCAGGATGCACCGCAGATCCAGATCTTCGTGCCGGCCGCGCCCGGCGGCGGCTGGGACCAGACGGGGCGCACCATCGACCAGGTGCTGCGCAGTGAAAAACTGATCTCCGGCTCGCAGATCACCAATGTCGGCGGCGCCGGCGGCACTGTCGGCCTGCCGCAGTTCATCAGCCAGTGGAAGGGCAAGGGCAATTCGCTGATGGTGGCCGGCATGGTCATGGTCGGCGCCATCATCGCCAACAAATCGGCCAACAACCTTTCCGAAGTGACGCCCATCGCCCGCCTCACCGGCGAGTTCGAGGCGCTGGTGGTGCCGGCGGATTCGCCGTTCAAGACGGCCGGCGATTTCGTCGCCGCGCTCAAAGCGGATCCGACCAAGGTTCCCGTGGCCGGCGGCTCGGCCGGCGGCTCCGACCACATCCTGTTCGGGCTGATCGCCAAGACGGTCGGCGTTCCGGCAACCAACCTCTCCTATGTGCCTTTCGCCGGCGGCGGCGAGGCGCTGTCGGCGCTGCTCGGCAACCAGGTGGCGGCCGGCATTTCTGGCTTCGGCGAGTTCTCCGAGCAGGTCAAGGCGGGCGCGCTTCGGCTGTTGGCGATCTCCGCCGACAAGCGCCAGGACGGCATCGACGCACCGACGATGAAGGAAGCCGGCATTGACGTCGAACTGTTCAACTGGCGCGGCGTCTTCGCACCGCCAGGCGTCTCCGACGCCGATGAGGCGGCGATGGTCACGATGATCGAGACCATGGCCAAGAGCGATGCCTGGGCAGCCGAATGCAAGAACCGCAACTGGACGCCCATCCTGCTCACCGGCGACGACTATGCGAAATTCCTCGTCGACGACACCGCCCGCATCACCGCGATCCTCAAGGATCTCGGCCTCGCCTGATGTCTTCAGGGGCGGCCACGGCCGCCCCTTCCGACATTCGCCTGCGGCATGGACATATCATGCGCTGGGAGTGAAACTGCGGATGCGGCCGGCGGGAGGATGCCGGCCATCTCGGGAGGACATCGATGAGCACCAGCGACCAGCAGCCGGCGCCCCCGCGCCTTGCCATGCCCGAATTGTTGATCGGCATCGGGCTTCTCGCCTGTGCTGCGGCCGTGGCGTGGCAGACCCTGGCGATCCCGGTTTCGCCGCTCTATTCCAAGGTCGGGCCGACCGTCTTTCCCTACATCACCATGACCGGCATGATCGTGCTTTCGCTGCTGCTCATCGTCGCCGCGCTGCGCGGCGGCTGGCAGCCGCAGGAGGAAAAGGAAACGCCGACCGACTGGAAGGCCATGGGCATCGTCGTTGCCGGCCTGGTCGCCAATCTGGTGCTGATCCAGCCGCTCGGCTTCACCGCCGCCTCGGTCATCATGTTCGTGCTCGTCTGTTATGGCTTCGGCAGCAAGCACACGCTGCGCGATGCGCTGACCGGCCTGATCCTGGCGCTTGCCGCCTATTTCGGCTTTGCCAGGGCGCTCGGCGTCAACATTGGCGCCGGCTTCATCGAAAACCAGCTGAACACGGTGATCGACGCGATCATCGCCACTGCGAGGGGCTGACGCCATGGAGACGCTCGGCCATCTCGCCCACGGATTTTCCGTCGCTTTCTCGCCGATGAACCTGCTGTGGTGCCTGGTCGGCACCACGCTCGGCACGGCCATCGGCGTGCTGCCCGGCCTCGGGCCGGCGCTGACCATCGCGCTGCTGCTGCCGATCACCTACCAGGTGGCGCCGGAGGCGTCCTTCATCCTGTTTGCCGGCATCTATTACGGCGCCATGTATGGCGGCTCGACGACCTCGATCCTGCTCAACACGCCGGGCGAAAGCGCCACCATCGTCACCGCGCTGGAAGGCAACAGGATGGCCCGCTCGGGTCGCGGCGGCGCGGCACTGGCGACCTCGGCGATCGGCTCCTTCGTCGCCGGCACCATCGGCACGATGGGCGTCGCCTTCCTGGCGCCGGTGGTGGTGAAGTTCGCGCTGGCCTTCGGGCCGGCTGAATATTTCTCGCTGATGGTGCTCGCCTTCATCACGGTTTCGGCGGTGCTCGGCTCGTCCTCCGTGCGCGGCCTCACCAGCCTGTTCATCGGCTTCGTCATCGGCATGATCGGCGTCGACCTGCAGACGGGACAGCCGCGCTTCACCTTCGGCATGAACGAACTGCTCGATGGCGTCGATGTCATCATTGCCGCGGTCGGCCTGTTTGCCGTCGGCGAGACGCTCTACATGGCCTCGCGCCGCTATGCCGGCAAGGACGAGATCGTGCCGCTCAAGGGATCGCTCTACATGACAGCGGCCGAATGGGGACGATCGTGGAAGCCATGGCTGCGCGGCGCTTTTATCGGCTTCCCGATCGGCGCCATGCCTGCCGGCGGCGCCGAGATCCCGACCTTCCTGTCCTATGCCATCGAAAAGAAGCTGTCGAAGCACAAGGAGGAGTTCGGCACGGTCGGCGCCATCGAGGGCGTTGCCGGACCGGAAGCCGCCAACAATGCGTCTGCCGCCGGCGTGCTGGTGCCGATGCTCACCCTTGGCCTGCCGACCTCGGCGACCGCCGCAATCATGCTGTCGGCCTTCCAGAGCTACGGCATCAATCCGGGACCGCTGCTGTTGACGACGCAGGGCGATCTGGTCTGGGGCCTGATCGCCAGCCTGTTCATCGCCAACGTCATCCTGGTCGTCCTCAACCTTCCGCTGATCGGGCTGTGGGTACGGCTGTTGAAAATCCCGGCGCCGCAGCTCTATGCCGGCATCCTGGTGTTCGCCACCGTCGGCACCTACGGCATCTCGCAATCGCCGATCGACCTCGTCATCCTCTATCTCCTGGGGGCCGCCGGCTTCCTGATGCGGCGCTTCGATTTCCCGACAGCGCCGGTCATCATCGGCATGATCCTGGGGCCGCTCGCCGAAACGCAGTTCCGCCGGGCGATGACGATCTCGAACGGCGACTGGTCGGTGTTCTACACCCACAAGCTGTCGCTGGTGCTGCTGATCCTCGCCTTCATCGGCCTAGCCGGGCCGCATATCTGGGCCTTCATCGAGCACCGGCGCCGTCGCGGACCGGAGCATGTGCCGGGCGATGCCTGAGCAACCTGGAGCATCATGACCGATCTGCTTGCCGGCATCCGCATCCTCGATCTGACCAATGTGCTGGCGGGCCCTTATTGTGCCTATCAGCTGGCGCTGCTCGGCGCCGATGTCATCAAGGTCGAGACGCCGCAAGGCGGCGATCTGGCGCGCCAGCTCGGCGCCTCGCCGGCGCTCAACAAAGCCGGCATGGGCGCGTCGTTCCTGGCGCAGAATGCCGGCAAGCGATCGGTGGTGCTGGATCTCAAAAGCGAAGCCGACCGCGAACGCTTCCTCGATCTCGTCGCCTCGGCCGACGCGCTGGTCGAGAATTTTCGACCGGGCGTGATGGGGCGGCTGGGTCTCGGCTATGAGGTGCTGAAAGCGGTCCGCCCCGGTCTCGTCTATTGCGCCATATCCGGTTTCGGCCAGAGCGGGCCGATGCGCGACAATCCGGCCTACGACCAGATCATCCAGGGGCTGTCCGGTATCATGAGCATCACCGGCACGCCGGAGACAGCACCCTTGCGGGTCGGCTATCCCGTCGCCGACACGCTGGGCGGGCTGGTCGGGGCCTTCGCAATCGCCGCGGCGCTGGTCAAGCAGAAGACCTCGGGCGAGGGCGCGTTTCTCGATGTCTCGATGCTCGAATGCACGCTGTCGGCGCTGGGCTGGCCGGTGTCCAACTATCTGACCGCCGGCGTCGAGCCGCAGCCGATGGGCAATGAGAACATGACGGCTGCGCCCTCCGGCGCGTTTCGCACCGGCGACGGCCTGCTCAACATCGCCGCCAACAAGCAGGAGCAGTTCGTCATGCTTTGCCGGCTGATCGGCCAGCCGGAACTGGCCGACGATCCGCGCTTTGCCGAGCGCGAGACGCGCAAGCAGAACCGCGCTGTGCTGAAGGTGCTGATCGAGACGGCCTTGGCGAGCGCCTCGGCCGCAGCCTGGGAGGAAAAATTCAACCGCGCCGGCGTGCCGGCGGGCCGGGTGCTGACGATCCCCCAAGTGCTTGGCGAGCGTCAGGTCGTCGAGCGCGACATGACCACGCGTTTCCAGGGTCTGCCCGGCATGGCGCAGCCGCTGACCGTGGTGCGCGGCGGCTTCATGGTCGATGGCGCGGCACCCTTGCCGGTCCTGCCGCCACCGGTGCTGGGTGAGCATATGGACGAGGTTTTTTCCACCCTGCCGCCGCGCGCCAGGAGAAGCGCGTGAGCGAGAGAAAAACCGGCCGCGAACGCGGCGAGGAATGGTGGCAGACCGGCATCATCGAGATGAGCCCCGGCATCATCCGGCTGCGCGGCTATGAAATCCAGGAGCTGATCGGCCGCGTCAGCTTTCCGGCCACGATCTGGCTGATGCTGCGCGGCGAATTGCCGAGCGAGGAGCAGGCGGCGCTGCTCGGCATTGCGCTGGGGGCGGCCGTCGACCACGGGCCGCAGGCGCCGTCGATCGCCATTGCCCGCATGGCCATCACCTGCGGCGTCGGCATCAACAGCGCCATGGCGTCCGCCGTCAACGTGCTGGGTGACGTGCATGGCGGCGCCGGCGAACAGGCGCTGTCCTTCTATGGCGACATTGCCGTGGCACTTGACCAGGGTGTTGCGCTGGACCAAGCCGTAGCCGCACGGCTCGACCGTTTCTTCGCCGAGGAGAAAGGCTATGTGCCGGGATTTGGCCATCGCTTCCACCCGGTCGATCCGCGCGCGCCGCGCCTGATCGAAGTGACGCGCGATTTTGCCGCGCGCGGCGTCGTCAGCGGACGCTTCGCCGACATCGCCGAGGCCGTCGAAGCAGAGGTGGCACGGCGCAAGGGCAAGAAAATACCGCTCAACATCGACGGCGCCACCGCCGTCATCTATGGCGAGCTCGGCTTTCCGCCGCCGTTGACGCGCGGCCTGTTCGTGCTCTCGCGCTCGGTGGGCATCCTGGCGCATGCATGGGAACAGTCGCAGCAAAGCGAGCGCAACAAAGGGCCGCTGCCGCGCGAATGGCTGTGGGCCTATACGGGCACGCCGCTGCGACCATTTCCCGCTGAGGGGGATGAGGGTCCCGCTGAAGGGGACGAGGGCAAGTGAGGTTGGTCAGGCCGGGTCCGGCACTGCCGGCTGAGGCGGCGCCAGGTTGGCCATCAGCGTCGAGAGATCCGGCTCATCGATGAGCAACGCCGCGTCCTGCGGCTTGAGCCATGCCCGCTGGCGGCTCTTGGCCTCCTGCCAGTTGGCCAGTTCCTCGGACACCTCCAACAGATAGACGACGACGTCGACGCGCACGAAATTGTGCTCCAGCCGTTTCCAGTAGGAATAGCTGCCGGCCGGCGCCTTGCGGGTCTTGCCGAGCACGCCGGCTTCTTCGCGCGCCTCGATGGTGGCGGCCTTGCGCCCGCTCTTGCCTTTCATGGGCCAGCCCTTGGGCACGATGAACCGCTTCGTCGCTCGCGACGTCACCAGCATCACTTCGAAATTGCCTGAAACGTCCAGGCGAAAGGGAATGGCGGCGACTTGGCGAATGCGTTCGCCTCGCCTTGCCTTGCGTACCGCCTTTTTCTTGGTCGTCGCCATGTGCTGAAAATCCGGTCGGCGGGCGCACCGCCGCACGCCGCCTGCAAACCCCTGATATGCCCGCGAGGCAATGAGGCATTTTTAGTAAATAAGTCGACTAAGTAAATCGCAAGCGACCGATATCAACGGCAAACACGCACAATCTGGTTGTTGACGATCTGAATCGGACAAGCTTGCCGGACGACGGGCACTTCGGGGCGCGGCTGCGGCACGATCCGACGGTCCTGCTCGCGATATTGCTGCTGCTGTTGCTGGAACTGCTGCCGCTGCAGGCTGTTGCGCAATTGCTGCAGCTGGTTCTGCTGGATCAGCCGGTTGGCGCTGGGATTGACGGACTGAGCCGCAGCAGATTGCATGATGCCGGCGAGCGTTGCCGCCGCCAGCATTGCCGACATCAGAACTGTCGATAGGCGAAGCGTCGACATCAGTTCATTCCCGTACAGATATAACCTCCTCTCTATATAGGGCGTTCGTCTCGATCTGCCATGGGCGGGTCTGCCATGGGCCGATCTGCCACGGGTTGGCGAAATCCCTGAGGATGCGGCCTGCCGCACTTGACAGAAAAGATCGATTGACCGCTCTATCGGGCGCGGATCTCGGCCTCAATCGCGGCTGACTCGAGGCACAATCGGGAGCATATTGATGAAAAGCAGGCAAGTATATTTCGCGGCGCTACTGGGCAGCATCTGTATTCTTGGCTCCGTGGCAGTCGCGGCGCAAACCAAGACCGACAAGGCGGCGCCTGCCGCCGCAGCGCCCGCCCCTGCTGCCGGCCCGACATTGCCTGGCGGCGCCTCGGCGCTGTCCGAGACACATGGCGACTGGACGGTCAATTGCCAGGTAACCGGCACGGCCAAGGTTTGCAGCCTGTCGCATCAGCAGTTCAACAAGCAGTCCAACCAGCGCCTGCTGGCCATCGAGCTGTCGAGCAAGAGCGGCGAGGATGCCACCGGAACGCTGGCGCTGCCGTTCGGCCTGGCACTCGCCAAAGGCGTCAGCCTGACCATCGACGACCAGAAGCTGGAAGGCAGCCTGCCGTTCAACACCTGCCAGGCCGTCGGCTGCCTGGTGCCGGTGGCGTTCGATGCCAGCGTCACGCCGCTGCTCAAGGCAGCCACCACGCTGAAGATCGACGCCTTCGCGGCCGACACCGGTCAAGCGGTGAGTTTCACCATCCCGCTCAACGGCTTCGGCGGCGCACTGGCACGGACGGCGGAATTGTCGGTCGACTGAGCAGCAAGCGCGCGGTCACTCAACCTCGCGTAGCCGGTACCCCACCCCGGTTTCGGTGGTGATGTAGCGCGGCTGGTCGGGCGACTTTTCGATCTTCTGCCGGAGCTGGCGGACATAGACCCTGAGATACTGCACGTCGGTCGAATCGCCCCACACCTGCTTCAGAAGGAAATGGTGGGTCAGCACCTTGCCGGCATGCTGCACCATAATACGCAATATGTCGTATTCCTTGGGGGAGAGCTTTATCTCCTTGCCTTCGACCTTGACGATGCGCTTGACCAGGTCGACGCTGAGATCGCCGGTGTGGAACACCGGCTTTTCGCCATGCTGCTGGAATTTGTGGCGCAGCGCGACGCGGATGCGGGCGACCAGCTCGTTCATGCCGAACGGCTTGGTGATGTAGTCGTCAGCGCCGAGTTCGAGCGCCGCGACGATGCCGGCTTCGTCGGTGCGGCTGGACAGGATGACCACGGGCACGTCGAGGCCGTCGTCGCGCCATTTGCGCAGGAGATCGAGGCCACCCATGCCGGGCAGGCCGAGGTCGAGCAGGATCAGATCCGGCTTTTGTGCATCGACGAGTTCGATCGCAGCGTTGGCGTTGGGCGCTTCGCTGACCGCATAACCCTGGCTGCCGAGGCCGACGCGCAGCAGTTTGCGGATCGGCGGCTCGTCGTCGACGACCAGTATGCTGACGTTGGAATTTGTCATGCCGGATCACCAGAGTTTTGCCCGTCCGCGTTCCGTTCGTCCAGGCCGGGCGATCGTGCCGGCTTCGGCATGCGGATGGTGAAGACCGCGCCTTGGCGATCGCTGCGGTTCGCCGCCATGATAGTGCCGCCCATCGCCTCGATGAAGCCCCGGCAGATCGACAGGCCGAGCCCGGTGCCGGCCTGGACCTGATCGCGCTTGCGCACCCGGTAAAAGCTGTCGAAGACGCGCTCCAGGTCGGCGGGCGGAATGCCCGGTCCCTCATCCATGATCTGCAGCACGACGGAGCCATTGTCGGCCCAGCCCTGCAGCCGGATTGTCGATCCCGGTGGCGCGTATTTCGCGGCATTGTCGAACAGATTGAACAGCACCTGCTCGAACAGCACCGGATCGAGCTTCAGCATCGGCAGGTCGGGCGGAATATCGATCTCGGTCTTGTGCCCGGCAGTGATCTTGCGTGCCCGCTGCAAGGCCGAGCCAACGACATCGCCGACATAGTGCAGGGCGAAATTCGGTTCCATGGCGCCCGATTCAATCTTGGTCATGTCGAGCAGATTGGCGATGAAGCGGTTCAGCCGTTCGGACTCGTCGAGCACGGTGGTCAGCAGCTCGGCCCGATCGTTCTCGGGCAGTGCCGGCGCAAATTCCCTGAGCGTGCCGGCCGCGCCCATGATGGCCGCCAGCGGGGTCTTCAGATCATGCGAGATCGACGTCAGCAGTGCCGAGCGCAAGCGGTCGGCCTCGGCCGCCAGCCTGGCGCGATCGACATCGGCGACCAGCTGGATGCGCTCGATGGCAACCGCCGCCTGGTCGGCCAGCGCGTCGAGCAGGCGCTGTTGCTCGGGCGTCAGCAGCGGGCCTTGCTTGTCATTGTCGAGGCCGACGACGCCGACGGCCGTGCGTGCGGTGCGCAAGGGGAGGTAGAGGCGTTTTGCCCCGGGCAGGGTATCGGCGCCACGGCCGGCAGCCCGGTTGTGTTCCCAAGCCCAGCGTGCAGCCGCGATGTCGGCCTCGGCCAGCGTGTCATCGGGGGGATAACCGGCCTTGACGGTGATCGTGCCTTCTTCCGGCAAAAGCAGCACCACGCGCAGCTTCAGCATCGAGGCGATCTGGAAGGCTGTGGCCCACAAAACGTCGTCGAGCGTGCCGGCGCCGGCGAGCTTCTTTGAAAAGAGGTAGATGTCCTCGGTGGCCCGGGCGCGTGAACGGGCGGCGGCTGCCTGACGCTGCACACGCGCCGTCAGATTGCTAGCGATGACGGCAACGACGAGGAAGACGGCGAAGGCAACGATGCTCTCCGGATCGCGGATCGTCATCGTGTAGCGCGGCTCGAGAAAGAAGAAGTTGAAGGCAATGGCGCTGAGGAAACAGGCGTACAGCGCCGGCCACAGGCCAAAGGTCACTGCCGATGTCAGCACCGCCAGCAGCAGCACGCTGGCAAGGTTGCGAACGTCGAGGAACTGATCGAGGACGGCGCTGACGGCAAGCGCGCCGGCGACATAGACCGTCGAGAAAAGATAAGGCCAGATTTGAAATGGCGTCTGCTCGGCCGCCGCCTTGACCCTCGACGTGGCCTCGTTGTCGCGCTCCGTTCCTGAAATGACATGGACGCTGATATCGCCGGCATTGCGGATCAGATCGTAGGTGAGCGAACCCTCGATCAGTTCGCGCCAGCGCGAGCGGGTCGGCCTGCCGACGACGATATGGGTGAAGTTGTTGGCCGTGGCGTGGCGGACGATGTCCTGGGCGACGTTCTGGCCCGGAATGGTCGTCACCTCGGCGCCGAGCTGCTCGGCCAGGCGCAAGAGCGTGGCCAGCTGGTCCTTGTCTTCCTCCGACATGGCGGCCGAACGCGGCGTGTCGACATGCAGCGCCGTCCACGGTGCGCGCAGCCGGTCGGCCAGCCGGCGCGCATAGCGGACACGAGACGCTCCGCCCGGACGCGCATCGACGCAGACGAGCACCCTTTCGCCCGCCGCCCAAGGGCCGGGAATCGCGTGCGACTGCATGTGGTTGAGCAACTGCTCGTCGACGCGCTGGGCGGTGCGGCGCAGCGCCAATTCCCGAAGCGCGGTCAGATTGCCCGGCGAGAAATAGTTTTCGACTGCGCGCTGGGCAGTGTTGGGGAAATAGACCTTTCCCTCTTTCAGCCGCTTGATCAGGTCGTCGGGCGTGAGGTCGATGATCTCGATGTCGTCGGCCTGGTCGATGATGGAGTCCGGGACCGTTTCGCGCACCCTGACGCGGGTGATCTGTGCCACGACGTCATTCAGGCTCTCGACATGCTGGATATTGAGCGTGGTGTAGACGTCGATGCCGCGCGCAAGGATTTCCTGGACGTCGAGATAGCGCTTGGGGTGGCGGCTGCCGGGTGCGTTGGTGTGGGCGAGTTCGTCGACGAGCACCAGCGCCGGCCGGCGGGCGAGGATGGCGTCGATGTCCATCTCATTCAGCACGCGGTCCTTGTAGTCGACCTTCTGGCGCGGGATGACCTCGTAGCCTTCGACCAGCGCCAGGGTTTCCTTGCGGCCGTGGGTTTCGACGATGCCGATGACCACGTCGATGCCGTCGGCAAGCATGGCGCGGCCGGCCATCAGCATTTCGTAGGTCTTGCCGACACCGGGTGCAGCACCCAGAAATATCCGCAGGCGGCCGCGCTCTTCCCGTTCCGCATGCTCGAGCAGCGCGTCCGGAGAGGGTCTGGTATAGTTGCTTCTGGCGTCCGGCATCAGGCTCGATCATGAACGGCGCCGAGGATCGTGTCGATCCCTGGCCCCTGGCTTCAGAGATTGTCTCTCACTGCTTGGTATCGTCCAGTGCCAGGTTGAGCGCCAGCACATTGACGACCGGCTCGCCGAGGAAGCCGAGTTCGAGGCCTTCGACATGGCTGTCGACAAGCGCCTTGACCTTGGCTTCGTCGAAGCCCCTGGCCTTGGCCACCCGAGCGACCTGGAAATAGGCGGCGTCCGGGCTGATGGTGGGGTCGAGGCCGCTGCCGGACGTCGTCACCAGATCCATCGGCACCGGCTGGTTCGGGTTCTCCGCCTTCAGCTTTGCAACATCGCCCTTGATGCGGTCGATCAGCTTGGGGTTGGTTGGACCGAGATTGGAGCCGCTGGACGCTGCGGCGTTGTATCCGTCGCCGGCAGCCGAGGGGCGGCCATGGAAATACTTGTCGTCGGCAAAGCCCTGGCCGATCAGTTCGGAGCCGATGACCGTGCCGTTTTTCTCGATCAAGCTGCCATTGGCCTGGTGCGGAAACAGCGCCTGGGCGATGCCGGTCATGCCCAGGGGATAGATCAGGCCGGTCAAAACGGTGAAAAAGACGATCATGATAACAGCGGGTCTTATCTGAGTGAGCATGGACGTATTTCCTTAAGCGAGGCCGAGGCCGGTGACGATCATGTCGATCGCCTTGATGCCGGCGAAGGGAACGATGATGCCGCCGAGGCCGTAGACCAGGAGGTTGCGGCTGAGCAGCGCGCCGGCGCCGATGGCGCGGTATTTGACGCCTTTCAGCGACAGCGGGATCAGAGCGATGATGATCAGCGCGTTGAAGATGATGGCCGACAGGATGGCGCTCTGCGGCGTCGCCAAGTGCATGATGTTGAGCGCTTGCAGGGGGCCGATTGTATGTCCCGGCGCAACGTAGAAGACGGCAAACATGGCCGGGATGATGGCGAAGTATTTGGCGACGTCGTTGGCGATCGAGAAGGTCGTCAGCGAACCGCGCGTCATCAGCAGCGCCTTGCCGATCTCGACGATCTCGATCAGCTTGGTCGGGTCACTATCGAGGTCGATCATGTTGCCGGCCTCGCGGGCGGCAACCGTGCCGGTGTTCATGGCGACGCCGACATCGGCCTGCGCCAAGGCCGGCGCGTCGTTGGTGCCGTCACCGCACATGGCGACCAGCTTGCCCTTGGCCTGTTCGTCGCGGATCAGCTTCAGCTTGTCCTCGGGCGTGGCCTGGGCGAGGAAATCGTCGACGCCGGCTTCGGCTGCGATCGCCGCCGCAGTCATCGGATTGTCGCCGGTGATCATCACGGTGCGGATGCCCATTTTGCGCAGTTCGGCAAAGCGCTCGCGGATGCCACCCTTGACGATGTCCTTGAGGTGGACGACGCCGAGCAGGCGGCCGTCACGCTCGACGGCCAGCGGCGTGCCGCCGGCCTTGGCGATCTCGTCGGCGATCGCCTGGAGATCCTTGACGGTGTCGCTGCCGGGGCGCGCGCCATGGGTGGCCGATGTCGACTGGCTGACATAGGCGAGAACCGAATCGACGGCGCCCTTGCGCACCGACGAGCCGTCGATGTCGACGCCGCTCATCCGGGTCTGCGCGGTGAAGGGCACGAAACTGGCGTGCAATGTCGCCATGTCGCGGGCGCGGATGGCGTATTTTTCCTTGGCCAGCACGACGATCGAGCGTCCCTCGGGCGTCTCGTCGGCGAGCGAGGCAAGCTGTGCCGCATCGGCCAGTTCCTGCTCGGTCACACCCTTGACCGGCCGAAATTCGGTGGCCTGGCGGTTGCCGAGCGTGATGGTGCCGGTCTTGTCGAGCAAAAGCGTATCGACGTCGCCCGCCGCTTCCACGGCGCGGCCGGACATGGCCAGCACGTTGAAGCGCACCAGGCGGTCCATGCCGGCAATGCCGATGGCCGACAGCAGGGCGCCGATGGTGGTCGGGATCAAGGTGACGAACAGCGCGACCAGCACTGTCACCGGGATATAGCCGCCGGAATAGGAGGCAAAGCTCGGGATCGTGGCGGTGGCCAGCACGAAGATCAGCGTCATGCCGACGAGCAGGATGTTGAGCGCGATCTCGTTGGGCGTCTTCTGGCGCGAGGCACCCTCGACCAGCGAGATCATGCGGTCGAGGAAGGTGTGGCCGGAGGCGGCTGATATGCGCACGCGAATCCAGTCGGACAAAACCTGCGTGCCGCCGGTGACCGCCGAACGGTCGCCGCCGGATTCGCGAATGACGGGTGCGGACTCGCCGGTGATTGCCGCCTCGTTGACCGAGGCCACGCCTTCGATCACTTCACCGTCGGACGGGATGATGTCGCCGGCTTCGACCAGCACGATGTCGCCAACCTTCAGGCTGGTGCCGGGCACCAGCTTGAACCTGGAGCGGTCTTCGCCGGCAAGCAGCTTGGCCTGGGTTTCGGTGCGCGCCTTGCGCAGCGAATCGGCCTGCGCCTTGCCGCGGCCTTCGGCGACGGCCTCGGCGAAGTTGGCGAACAGCACGGTGAACCACAGCCAGATGATGATCTGCAGCGTAAAGCCGAAATCGCCGCCGCCGGTGACGAGATCCTTGACGAACAGGACCGTGGTAAGAAGCGAGACGATGCCGACGACGAACATCACCGGGTTCCTGACCAGCGTGCGGGGGTCGAGTTTCCTGAAGGCGCCGCCGATGGCCGGCCACAGGATGCGGGCATCCATGATGACCGCGGATTTGGACTGGCTCATTTGATGGCTCCAGAATCTGAACTGTTGGCCGGCACCGACCGACCGGATGCCGAAAAGAGGGGCGGCGGACCATAGGCCAGCAGCCAGATCACGATCATGACCGCCGCAATGCCGAGGAAGGTGGACACGCCGGGGAAGGGAGGGGGCGTTTCCTCCCCCGCATTGCCGGCTCGTGGGCCGGCTCGCGGCCGGGCCTTCATGCGTTTTGGGTAGAACCAGGACATGACAAGCCTCAGAATGTCTGGCCGTTGATGGCAGCCAGGTGCTCGACGATCGGTCCGATCGCCAGTGCCGGGAAGAAGGTCAGGCCGACGACGATCAGGATGACGCCGACGAGCAGGCCGACGAACAGCGGGCCGTCGGTCGGGAAGGTGCCGGCGGAAGCCGGAACCGTCTTCTTCGTCGCTAGCGAGCCGGCAATGGCAAGCGCTGGAATGATGACGAAGAAGCGACCCACCCACATGGAGATGCCGAGCGTGATGTTGTACCAGGGCGTGTTGCCGGAAAGGCCGCCAAAGGCCGAGCCGTTGTTGGCCGCCGCCGAAGTGTAGGCATAAAGAACCTCGGAGAAGCCATGCGGACCGCCATTGGCCATCGAGGCGACGGCGCTTGGCAGCACGACCGCTATTGCCGTGAAGACCAGCATGACCAACGGCAGAGCGAGGATGGCGAGCATTGCCATCTTGACCTCCTTGGCCTCGATCTTCTTGCCGAGATATTCGGGCGTGCGGCCAACCATCAGGCCGGCGACGAACACGGTGATGACGATGAACATGACGATGCCGTAGAAGCCGGCGCCGACGCCGCCGACGATGACTTCGCCGAGTTGCATGTTGAGCATCGGGATCAGGCCGCCAAGTGCTGTGAACGAGTCATGCATGGCGTTCACCGCACCGCAGCTCGCAGCCGTGGTGATGACGGCGAATAGTGCCGAAGCGGCAATGCCGAAGCGGCTCTCCTTGCCTTCCATGTTGCCGCCATCGATGCCCAGCGCATGCACCAGCGGATTGCCCGCGGCTTCCGCCCAGTAGCAGACAACGACGCCGGCGATGAACAGCACACCCATCGTGGCCAGGATCGCCCAGCCCTGGCGCTGGTTGCCGACCATGCGGCCGAAGACGTTGGTGAGTGCAGCACCCAGCGCGAAGATCGTCACCATCTGGATCATGTTGGAGATGGCGTCGGGGTTTTCGAAAGGATGCGCGGCATTGGCGTTGAAGAAGCCGCCGCCATTGGTGCCGAGCATCTTGATGGCAACCTGCGAGGCGACGGGCCCAAGGGCGAGCGTCTGCTTGGCGCCTTCGAGCGTGGTGGCATCGACATACGGCCCCAGCGTCTGCGGCATGCCGAGCCAGACATAGACCAGGGTGAGCATGATGCTGAGCGGCAGCAGGATGTAGAGCGTGCAGCGGGTCATATCGACCCAGAAATTGCCGATCGATTTTGCCGAGGCGCGGGCGAAGCCGCGGATCAGCGCCACCGCGATGGCAATGCCGACGGCGGCCGACATGAAGTTCTGCACGGTGAGGCCGGCCATTTGCACGAGATAGGACATCGTGCTTTCGCCGCCGTAATTCTGCCAGTTGGTGTTGGTGACGAAGCTGACGGCAGTGTTGAAGGCGAGATTGGGTTCGACCGATGCCATCCCGGCCGGATTGTAAGGCAGGACGCCCTGCAGGCGTTGCAGAAAGTACAGCACCAGGAAGCTGGCAAGGCTGAAGAAGATGATTCCTGCCGCGTAGGTCGTCCAGTGCTGCTCCTCGCGCTCGCTGGTTCCCGAAATGCGGTAGAGGCCGCGCTCAACAGGCCCGAGTATTGGCGACAGCAATGTGCGGTCGCCGTTGAAGACGCGGTACATGTAGCCGCCGAGCGGCTTCACCAGCAAAACGACGATCCCGCAATAAACCAGGATCTGTATCCATCCGTTGAGTGTCATGGCTTTCCGTGCCTTGCTTCAGAAGCGTTCTGGGCGAACGAGGGCGTATGTCAGGTAGACGAGCAGGAACAAGGTCACGCCGCCACCGAGGATGTAATCGACAAGCATGGTGCGATCCTTCCGCTTAAAGAGCGTCGCAAGCTTTGATGTAGGCGAGGGAAAGACCGAAGAACAAAACCTCGATTCCGATGACGACGATGTCCATTTGTGTTGGTCCTTGCTTCTGCTTGTATTTGGCCCCAGCGACTGGCGAGCCAGAAATCCATGAGAACTACCCGCCGTAGCTTCGAGGGCTACGGCGTCCGGAGCGTTTTGCTCGAAGAGGAATATGGACCCGATCGCCATAAAGGTTCGAGACGGGCCGCGGAGGAAAGATATAAAATTCCTATAAAGATTTCCGGGAGATGGCTCCGTTCCGGGCCGCTAGAAACCGACGGTATGATATCGCGACCCCTCTTGCGGCGGCTCCGTCTTTCGAAACAATGGGACGCAAAATGAGGGAAAAACAGATGCTCGACATGGCACCATCGAAACAGGCGGCGACATGGCTTTCCGCGCTTGCACGGGCGCTGGAAGCTGATGACGCCGAGGCGGCCGCCAACCTGTTCGTCGAGGATTGCTACTGGCGCGATCTGCTGGCTTTCACCTGGAACATCA
The DNA here is from genome assembly GCF_040322455.1 of Mesorhizobium sp. M0139. Taxonomy (NCBI): domain Bacteria; kingdom Pseudomonadati; phylum Pseudomonadota; class Alphaproteobacteria; order Hyphomicrobiales; family Phyllobacteriaceae; genus Mesorhizobium; species Mesorhizobium sp. M0139. The sequence goes on along the minus strand of NZ_JAMYTN010000008.1, from coordinate 142,246 downwards.
CCACGATGGAAGGCCGCGATGAGATCCGCGACATGCTGCAAGCGAGGCTCGCCGAAGCGAAGCCCTCACACTGGACGCTGTCCGGCGAGGCGACCTCGGATGAAGGCACGGTCGAGGCCTGGTTCACCTTCGAGACGTCTGTCGCGCGGGGCGAAGGGATTGTACGCCTCATGGATGGCCGCTGCCGGACCTTGTTCACGGCGGTGCGGGAGCTCAAAGGGTTCGAGGAGCAAAAGGGACCGGCGCGGCCGCTCGGCATCCGCCACAAGGCCGACCCTGCACGCGAGACATGGGCGGAGGCGCGGGCGCGCGAGACGCGCGACCTCGGCGCCACCGAGCAGCCCTATTGCCTGGTGATCGGCGGCGGGCAGGGCGGCATCATGCTCGGCGCGCGGCTGAGGCAGCTCGGTGTGCCCACCATCATCATCGAGAAAAATGCGCTCCCCGGCGATTCCTGGCGCAACCGTTATCGCTCGCTCGTGCTCCACGATCCGGTCTGGTACGACCATCTGCCCTACATTCCGTTCCCGGAGAACTGGCCGGTGTTCACGCCCAAGGACAAGATGGGCGACTGGCTGGAGATGTATGTCAGGGTGATGGAGCTCAACTACTGGGTCGCCACCAAATGCCTCAGCGCCAGCTATGACGAGGCCGAGAAGGTGTGGACTGTGGTGGTCGACCGCGTCGGCCGGCAGATCACGCTGAAGCCGAAGCACATTGTCTTTGCCACCGGCGCCTATGGCCCGCCACGCCAGATCGCGCTGCCCGGCGCCGAGACCTTCAAGGGCGAACTCCTGCATTCCAGCCAGTATGCCAGCGGCGAGAAATTCCGCGGCAGACGTGTCGCTGTCATCGGCGCGGCAAGCTCGGGGCACGATGTCAGCGTCGACCTCTGGGAGAGCGGCGCAGACGTCACCATGATCCAGCGGTCGCCGACGACAGTGGTGAAATCCGACACTCTGATGGAAGTCGGCTTCGAGATCTTCTCGGAAAAGGCTTTGGCGCGCGGCATCAGCACCGACAAGGCCGACCTGATCGTCGCGTCCACGCCGTTCGCGCTTGTACCCAAGGGCCAGCGGGATCTTTACGAGGTGATCAAGGCACGCGACGCAGACTTCTACGACCAGCTACGCGCCGCCGGCTTCGCCATCGATTTCGGTGAGGACGAGACCGGGCTGTTGATGAAGGCCTACCGCACCGGCTCCGGCTACTACATCGATGTCGGCGCCTGCGAACTGATCATCAATGGCGAGATCAAAGTGAAGAGCGGCGTCGGCATCAGTTCATTGACGCCGACCGGCATCCTGTTCGACGACCGCAGCGAGCTGGCCGTCGATGCGATCGTCGCCTGTACCGGCTACCAGTCGATGAACGAGACCGTGGCGGCCATCGTCTCGCGCGAGGTCGCCGACAAGGTCGGGCCATGCTGGGGCCTCGGCTCCGGCGTCAAGGGCGATCCCGGTCCTTGGCAAGGCGAGCTGCGCAACATGTGGAAGCCGACGGCGCAGGACGCCCTGTGGTTCCACGGCGGCAATCTGGCGCTGTCGCGGTTTTACTCGAAATATGTGGCGCTGCAGATCAAGGCGCGGATGGAGGGGATCGCGACGCCGGTGTTTGGGGCGGTGAGTAATTCGGGGTAAGGTTCGACCCCCACTCCGTCGAGCTTCGCTCGACACCTCTCCCCCGATCGACGGGGGAGAGGAATGGCGCGAAGCGATTCCAGCTGGCGCCTTTCCTCTCCCTCCGGAGGGGGGAGAGGTGGCTCGGCGAAGCCGAGACGGAGTGGGGGAAGGCGGTCCTCAAACGCGCCGCCGAAAGACAGACCATCTCCCATGAAGGGGAGACCAGCTAATCGTGCCTACGCCCGAAATGCCGTGCCGCGACCTCGACATGCGTATGGTGCGTGTGGGCCTCGAAGCGCTCGGTCTCGTTGTGGTCGGCGGCTTCGTTCGGCCACCAGACACCACCCACGACGATGCCGTCCGATGTGAGCCGCTGATCCGCGATCAGCGCCGCACCGACCGCATCGACGAAGGTAAAGCGCCCGGGGCGCAGTCTCAGCACCGCGACATCGCCGACACCGCCAACTTTCAGCGTCCCAAGCTCCGGCCTGGCGATCGCCTCGGCCGGCCTTTGCGTGGCGGCGCGCAGCACCTCGACCAGCGGCATGCCCAGCGCCATCAGCTTCGACATGCAGACCAGTATGTCGAAGGCCGGACCGTCGACGCAATAGAGATGCACGTCGCTGGAGATGACGTCGGGCGCGAGGCCCTCGGCCAGCATCGCTTTCGCCACGGCGAAGTCGAACGAGCCCATGCCGTGGCCAATGTCGAAGATGACGCCGCGTTCGCGGGCCAGCCGCATGTCCGGCCGCACCGCGCCGGAGGCGAACACCGGCGCGTTGGGGAACGGGCGAAAACAGTGGGTGAGGATGTCGCCGCGGCGCAGCCGCGGCAGCACTTCGGAGCGGCCGGGCGGCGGCTCGTCTATATGCGCCATCAGCGGCAGGCCGGCCTGGTCGGCGGCTTCCAGCGCGAGATCGACCGGCGCGATGCCGCTGGCGCCGCCGGCATGCTTGCCGGAGCGCACTTTTACGCCGACGACGACATCGGCGTGCTCGCGCACCGCGGCCACCGTCTCGCGTGGCTCGCAGAGCCTGAGATCGCTGCATTCGCCGACAGAGACGCTTTGCGAGAAGCCGAATATGCCGGCAAAGGAGATGTTGACATAGGCCAGGATGCGCACCTTCGAGCGCTCGATGACATGGCGGCGAAAGCCCAGAAAATTGCCGGCGCCGGCGCTGCCGGCATCGATGAAGGTCGTGGTGCCGCTCTTGGCCGCCAGCCGGTCGGCGTCGACGCCCAGCGAGGTGCCGCCCCAGTAGACATGGCTATGCAAATCGATGAGGCCGGGCGTGACGATGCAATCACGAGCGTCGACTATCTTGGTGGCGTGCTCGGCATCGATCGCCGCCTCGATGGCCACGATGCGTCCGCCCGCAACGGCGACATCGCGCGGCGCGTCCAGGCCCGAGGCCGGATCGATCAGACGGCCGCCCTTGATCAGGAGATCGAACTGCATCGGCGCCTGCCTCTCTTCGTTTTGGGGCATGATCTCTGGACAAAACGGTTTCCATTTGTCCGAGAAAACCCCGTCTCCACTTTTCGGGATCATGCCCCGGCTGGTCAAACCGGCCGGTAGGCGACGGCTTCGACCTCGATCTTGATGTCGATCATCAGCCGCGATTCGACCGTGGTGCGGGCCGGCGGATTCTTCGGGAAGTGCTTGGCGTAGACGGCATTGAAGGCGCCGAAGTCGCGCGCGTCCTCGAGCCAGACCGTGGTCTTGACGACATCGTCCATGGTGCAACCGGCCAGCGCGAGTGCCGCCTTCACATTCTGCAGCACCTGCTCGGTCTGCTCGGTGATGCCGCCCTTGACCACGATGCGGTCGCCGTCGACCGGCACCTGACCTGAGATGTAGACGAAATCCCCGGCGCGCACGGCCGGCGACAGCGGCACGTGGGATGTTCCAAAACACTCTTTGGGCAAGGGAAACTCCTGTTCAGAATGGCGGGCCGCGCCCCGTTTTCGCCGACCGCTCTACGCCTGTCCCGGTGATCCTCATAGGGGGCTTTTTGGAAAGCAACATTTTTCCAAACGCATGTTGCTTTATCGCAGGCTCGCCAGCATCTTGCGCGTCGCATTTTCCCGACAGGAGATTTCAATGACCTTCGACAAGAACCCGTTTCCAGAGGGCGATGCCGATCGTCACGCGCTCTGGGAAATGCTGGTGCGGCGCGACATCGACGCCTTTATCGGTCAGGACTGGTCGATGGTCGAGGATGATTTCCTCGCCGACAGCTTCTTCGGCATGCATGCGCATTTCCTCAGCGATGCCGACGCCTGGCGTCTGCAATTCCCGAGCCTTGCCGTCTATCGCGACGAATGGCTGCGCCAGGCCAAGGAGACGGCGGCGGCCAGATTCGCCGAGCCGCTGCGCGAGGCGCTGTTTCGCGTCACCAACATGCGCGACATCGACGTCGATGGCGACCGCGCCGTGCTGCACAAGAAGTTCAACGGCTCGGTGGCCAAGGCCGATGGCAGCATCGACAAGCTGAAATGGCAGACGCTGTATTTTTGCAGGAAGGTGGCGGGCCACTGGAAGATCGGCGGCTTCGTCGGCTACATGCCACATCCCTTGGGGATCTGAGTCTTGCCGCTTATGCTACTGCCGGCCTTCGCGCACGAAGACGTCCGCTTCCGGGCTGCAGCTGTAAAAGCTCGCCAACCGAACCCACTCGAGCTCAAGCGAGTTAAACGGGACAGGTTCGTCCAACAGGGCTAGCGGGAGCGGTGGTCGAACACAACCGCCATGGTCTTACCAATTGCCGCCATGACGACGAGTTCGACGAGATCGTCGTCGCTGTCGACACAGGTTGGATCCATACGGCGGATGGCGTCGAGCGCCGCCCTAGTCGAGACGGTATCGCCGGCACGGAATCTGGAAAGCGCAGAGGAAACAAGGTTCTGGGTTGTCACGTCGATGACAGGTACGCTCGGCACTACGTTCATGGCTTCCTCCTGCCAAGAACCCTCTCCCGAAGGAAATAATACGCCGAACGACGGCGTGTGCCAGCGGAATCGTGGTCCGACCAGATTGCCGGGAGGGCACGTTTGCGTGTTTGATAGGGTCGAGCCCACAGCGTCCAGGACCGGATATGAAACTGTACTTCAGCCGCAATCCCAATCCGCGCCTTGCGGTAGCAACGGCACGTCATCTGCAGGCCAAGGTCGAGTGTGAGTTCGCGGCACCCATGGCGCCCGGGCAGGCTGAGCGGTTTCGTCAGCTCAATCCCAATCTTACCCTGCCGATATTGGCATGGACGGGCGGCAGCCTGTGGGAAGCCGACGCCATAGCCTGCCTTCTGTCGCGCGAAGCGGGTTCGGATTTCTGGCGCGGCGGCGGCGACCAACCCGACATGATCCGCTGGCTGAGCTGGGGCAAGGAAAATTTCGTGCGGGCCTGCGACACCGTGCATTTCGAGCGCGGAACCAAGCAGCGCTACGGGATTGGGCCTGTCGACCAGGGCAAGGTCGAGGAGGGGCTGGCGGAGTTCCGCATCGCGGCAGCGATTCTCGAGGCGGAGCTCGCCAAGCGGCCATGGCTTGTGGGCAAGTCGCTTTCCTATGCCGATTTCCGCATGGCGACGTTTTTGCCGTTCAACGATGCAGCCGGCCTGCCGCTGGCGGACTATCCCTCTGTTCTGGGTTGGTATCGCCGGCTCGAAGCCATCGATGCCTGGCGCGGACCCTTCGACGGGCTGGAAGCGCCGCTTCTGCCGCCGGTCAACTCCGCTTGATGTGCCTTCCCTTTGGGCAGATGGGCTGATGTGTGGCGCTTTGGCAGCATAGGTGTGGAACAGCGGGCGAGTTGCCATGGCGCGCTCGACGGCTCGCGGCCGGGTTGATAAGCCCTGTCCGCAAGGAGAGTCGTGCCATGACCGTAGCCATCGAGATGGGACAGACGACGGCGGGTGCGCCGGCGGCGCTCGACCTTGAGGAGCTGCTGGCGACCCGGCTTCTGGTGCAAGGCAATTCCGGCTCCGGCAAATCGCACCTTTTGCGCCGGCTCCTGGAGCAGAGCGCGCCCTGGGTGCAGCAGACCATCATCGACCCGGAAGGCGATTTCGTCTCGCTGGGCGACCATTACGGCCATCTGGTCATCGATGCCGAGGAGCATACGGAGCGTGGCCTGCAAGCAGCCGGCGAGCGGGCGCGCATCCACCGCGTCTCCACGGTGCTCAATCTCGAAGGGCTCGATGCCGAGAACCAGATGCGGCGCGCCGCTGCCTTTCTCGGCGGGTTGTTCGAGGTTGCCCGCGAGCATTGGTATCCGATGCTGGTGGTGGTCGACGAAGCGCAGCTGTTCGCGCCCGCCGTGGCCGGCGAAGTGTCCGACGAGGCGCGAAAGCTCTCGCTCGGCGCCATGACCAATCTGATGTGCCGCGGCCGCAAGCGCGGCCTTGCCGGCATCATCGCCACGCAGCGGCTGGCAAAGCTCGCCAAGAATGTCGCGGCGGAGGCGTCCAATTTCCTCATGGGCCGTACCTTCCTCGATATCGACATGGCGCGCGCCGCCGACCTTCTGGGCATGGAACGGCGTCAGGCCGAGGCGTTTCGAGACCTGGAGCGCGGGCACTTCATGGCGTTGGGCCCAGCGCTGTCGCGCCGTCCGCTGGGCGTGCGCATCGGCCAGACCGAGACCAGCCCGCGCAACGGTACGCCGCGGCTGATGGCAATGCCGGAAACAGCGCTTGAAGACGCGCGCGCCATCATCCTGGCGGCGCCGCCGCCCGAGACGATGCGCGCGCCGCGCCGGATGGCGTCGCCGGAGCTGCTCGACCAGCTGATGGCGGCCAAATCGGCGGCGATGGAGATCCGCCCGGAACCTGCGGAACCGGCGGTAAGCGCCGAGGATATGGCCGAGCGGCGAGAGCGGGTGGACCGTGTCCTGCGCGCCATCCTGGCGCAGCCCGATGCGGGTTTCCGCGTCATCGGCGTGCTTTATCAGGAGTTCGTCGTCCGCTGCCGCATCGAAGGCCTCGCTTCGGTGGTGCCGGACCTCTCAGAATTCCGTCGCATGCTGACGCGTGCCCGCGCCGGGCTCGGCGCCGACATGGCAGGCGATGACGCCTGGCAGGACGTTTCCGTGCGCGCCTCGCTGCTGCCCGAGGACATGCAGGGCGTGTTCATGATGATCGCCCGCGCCGCCAAGGAGGGCTGGCCGTGCCCGAGCGACGCGGCGATCGCGCGCGCCTACGGCTCGCATTCGCTGCGGCGCGCCCGGCGGCTGCTCACCTATATCGAGGAGCAGGGCCTCATCGTCTGCCAGCTCGACGGCACCGGCCGCCGCACGGTGACGCTGGTCGAGCTCGCCTGGGCGACGGCGCCGGGCGACCCCAATGCCGCGGAGGCGGAACAGGGCAGCCTGGCGCTGTGAAAGGCGAACAGGCAGCTACCTGACTTGCTTGCGCGGTTCTGAACAAGATGTGTTTCGCCGATCGGCGCGCGACGATTTATGATGGGTTTCCGAGAATCGCAGAACGGTTCGGGCGGGAGGGTTGTCCGGTGCGGTTGAAATCTCTGGCTGTCTTTGTCTTTGGCCTCCTCGCCATCGCCGGCATCGCCTTGACGATGTCTGCCCGGTCTTTTGCCGCGTCCTCCGATATACCGGCCTGGCTGCAGGCCCATGTCGGCAATGACGACGGCGAGATTTCGCAAGTGGTGCTGGAGCGGGCGCGCGCGCTTTACCTAAAAAAGGTCGCGCAAGGCGCGGTCCACAATGGCTGCTATTTCGCCATGGATGCGACGCGCCCCGGCGATCTCGGCAATGGCGTGCTAGGGCGGCGCTACTACGTCATTTGCGAGGCCAAGCAGTCGTTCAGGGCGATCTCGTCGGGCCATGGCGGCGGCCGCAATTTGAAAGGCGTGGTCGATTTCTCCAACGGGAAGCGCTGCGCGAGAAACTTCGGCAATGCCCTGGACTCGTCCTTGACGACCGGTGGCGCCTATATGACCGGCGAGGCAAAGACCTCATTCAAGGGTTTTTACCGCATCGGCGCAAAAAAAGACCAGGCGCTGCTGCGCACCTTCATCCAGTTCGACGGCGAGGGCGAGACGGCGAATGCCAGGCAGCGGGTGATCGGCGGCCACGCGGCGCGGCTGTTGCGCGGCATGTGCGTGCGCAAGAACCCGAACAGCTCCTATGCCGACCATGACGGCTTCGTGCCATACGGCAAGCTGGTGGATTATGCCGGCGGCCGCAGCAATGGCTGCACCAGCTGGTCGCCGTCCGACGCCGACCAGATCATTTCGATGGTGAAGGGCAATCCGACGACGCTCTATATCTACCCGGAATCGCGCGACATCGCCGCCGTTGGTAAATCGGGCGCCTATTGGAATGCGTCCTGCCTGAAGGAGATCGGCAAGCCGAAATTCTGGCCGCGAAAGAGCCTTGAGCCGATCATCGCGCAATACGCCAAGGACAACCCGCCACCGCCGCCGCAACCGTTGCCGGTCTGCACCGGGCCGTGAGGGATGAGTCCTCGGCTCGGCATTGTCGGCGGCGCGGACTGGCTGGGCGGCGCCGCCGATCCGATGGGCTCTACTGATTGATCTCGGGTTCGACGAGCTTTGCCAGATTGCGCAGCGACTCCTGCCAGCCGAGATAGCAGGCTTCAGCCGGAATAACGTCCGGAATGCCGGCCTGGGTGATGTCGAGTTCGGTGCCGACCGACACTTTCTTCAGGAGCACGGTCACTTCGATCTGGCCGGGCAAATTGGGGTCGTCGAACCTGTCGGTGTAGCGCAGGCGCTCGCCGGGAACGAGTTCGAGATATTCGCCGCCGAAGGAATGGCTGCCGCCCGTCGTGAAGTTTCGGAACGACATCTTGAAGGCGCCACCGACTTTCGCGTCGAAGCTGTGTACCGTGCAAGTGAAGCCGTTCGGCGGAAGCCATTTCGCCAGCGCGTCGGCTTCTGTGAATGCGCGGTAGACCTTCTCCGGGCTGGTCGTCAGAACGCGGTGCAAACGTACGGTGCTTGGCATCTCTTCGGTATCCTTTGTGGTTTCGTTGTCCGATGCCCCAAGGACGGGTGAACCTCACCCGGTCCGACATAGCCTGTCAAATTTTCTTGAGCCCTTTGCCCGCGGCCATCCGCCCGCGACTTCGACCGCCGCCTCAGGCAGGCGGTCGTGTCGCGTCAAATTGCATGCATCATTGACAGGTTGCCTAACTTTTCGGCGCGGATCTCACAATTTATTAAAATTGTAAGTCTCTCCTACAAAGTTGTATTAGGATCAGCTTAACGCCTTCGGCATTATCTATTAAATGATGGGCGACGATCTCCTTGGTGTACTATAGAATGATTCCCTGGAACGACGGATCAATTTAAGAGTTGATCCGAAATGGTCGCTCGAAGGTTGTCGAACGACCAAGGCAGCACGCGCAAGGAGTGTCGGAATGACCACAGTCCTCAACGCCAAAGGCATTCCACTTCCGTATACCGGCGCTTCCACCCATTGGTTCTCGGCGACTGGAGGCGCGCCTTACCGCTACGGCACCTCGGGCAACGATTCCTTCTGGGGCGACACCAACGTCAAGGTCACCATGTATGGCGGCGCGGGCGACGACTATTACCATCTCTATTCGACGATCAACAAAGCGGTCGAGAACTACGGCGCGGGCGTCGACACGATCGATACCTGGATGAGCTACAAGCTGCCCGCGAATTTCGAGAACCTCGTCGTCACCGGCGACGGCCACTATGCCTTCGGCAATGGTCAGGACAACATCATAACGGGCGGCGCTGGCAGCCAGACGCTGGACGGCGGCAAGGGCAATGACGTGCTGATCGGCGGCGCCGGCGCCGACACCTTCATCATCACCAAGGGCAATGGCAGCGACCTTATCTCCGATTTCGGCGCGACCGACACGGTGCGCCTCAACGGCTATGCCTTCACCTCGTTCGAGGCCGTCCACGCCAATATGGTCCAGGTGGGATCGAACGTGCAGCTGAACCTCGGCTCGAGCGAGGTGCTGGTGTTCCACAACACCACGATCGACAAGTTTCAGCCCGGCCAGTTCGAGCTGCCGATCGACAAGACCGGCATGACGCTGTCTTTCAACGACGATTTCAACACGCTGAGCCTGTGGAACGGCCAGAGCGGCATCTGGGATTCCAATTTCTGGTGGGGGGCGCAGAACGGCAGCTCGCAGCCCCAGAACGGCGAGCTGCAATGGTATATCGACGCCAATTATGCGCCGACCAGCTCGGTCCATCCGTTCAGCGTCGCAAGCGGCGTGCTCACCATAACCGCGGCGCATACGCCCGACGACATCAAGCCGCTGATCAACAATTACGAATACACTTCCGGCATACTGACGACGCACGACACCTTCTCGCAGACCTATGGCTATTTCGAAATGCGGGCCGATCTCCCGGAAAACGCCGGCGCGTGGCCGGCCTTCTGGCTTCTGCCCGAAGACGGTTCATGGCCACCGGAACTCGACGTGATCGAAATGTATGGGCAGAACCCGAATGCGCTTCTCATGACCGCGCACACAAATGAGACGGGAACCCACACCACGGTCGGGTCGACGGTGAATGTCTCCAACACCGACGGCTATCACACCTATGGCCTGTTGTGGACGCCGGACAAGCTGGTCTGGACCTATGATGGCGTCCAGGTCGCGGAAGCGGCGACGCCGTCCGATATGAACAAGCCCATGTATATGCTGGTCGACCTTGCGGTCGGCGGTCAAGCCGGCGCGCCGCCCGACCATCTGGCGACGCCCGCGCAAATGAAGATCGACTATATCCACGCCTATACGCTGAACGATTTGCAGCAGAGCCATCTGAGCACGACAGCCGAGCACGCCGTCTAGATGTCACGGGACCGCGCGCCACTCAGGGATGCGGCCATCGGCCTGCGCCCGGTTTTCCTGCGCGGCATCGCCGATATCGGCATCTTTTCGTTGCTGATCAACATCCTTCTCCTGGTGATCCCGCTCTATTTGCTGCAGGTCTATGACCGGGTGTTGCCGTCCTCCAGCGTCGAGACTCTGCTTTATCTCTCCGTCATGGCGGTGGTCGCGCTCGCCTTCCTCGGCCTGCTGGACGCGGTCCGCGCCATCTACGCGCAGCGTGTTGCGGCCACCGTCGACCAGAAACTGGGCGCGCGGACGTTCGCCGCCTCGCTTGGCGCCAGACATGCCGGCAGCGGGCTGTCGCCGCTGAACGACCTTGCCACTGCTTGCGCCTTCATCAGGTCGCGCGGCGTGGCGGTGTTGTTCGACCTGCCGTTTGCGCCCGTCTTCCTGGCCTTGCTCTATTTCATCCATCCCGTCCTGTTCTGGCTGACGCTCGCCGGCGCCGTGCTGCTGTTTCTCTTGGTCGTGGCCAACCAGCTTGCCATCGGCAGGAACGATGCCATGTCGGCGGAACGCTCGGCGGTGGCCAGCCAGGCGGAACAGGCCTTCGCCCGCAACACCGACACGCTGCGCGCCATGGGCATGGTGCAAAATGCCGCCGCGGTCTGGGGACAACACGTTGCTGAGGTGCTGACCCTGCATGACCGTTCCGGAAGCGCCAATGCGATCTTCAGCGCGACGTCGCGGGCGCTGCGCATGATGCTGCAACTGGCGATCCTCGGCGCCGGCGCGTGGCTGGTGCTACAAGGGCAGATGACCGCCGGCATGATCTTCGCTTCGTCGCTGGTGTCGTCGCGCGCGCTGCAGCCGCTCGACCAGCTGATCGGATCCTGGCGGCAGATCGTCGACGCCAAGCGATGCTGGAAGCGGCTGGACACCGCCCTTGCGGCGCAACCAGCGCAGGGGCGCAAGCTCGCACTGCCCGATCCATTGGGCGCGATTTCGGTGCAGGATCTGTTCTTCATCGCGCCGACTGCGGCTTTCGGCACGGAGCCCATCCTCAAGCGGTTGAATTTTGCCATCGGCGCCGGCGAAGCGGTGGCGATCGTCGGCCCGAGCGGGGCCGGCAAATCGACGCTGGCGAAATTGCTTGTGGGCGCGCTGCAGCCGACCGGCGGCGCGGTCAGGGTCGACGGCGCCGACCTGAGGAGCTGGGACGAAACCCAGCTTGGCAGGCATATCGGCTATCTCGCGCAGGAGGTGGAGCTTTTCCCGGGATCGATCGCGCAAAATGTCGCCCGCTTCGAACCCGACGCCGATGACGCCGCGATCGTCGAAGCGGCCAGGCGCGCCGAGGCGCATGAGCTGATTCTCACGCTGCGCGACGGCTATCAGACCATGATAGGCCCGTCGCATACCGTGCTGTCGGGCGGCGAGCGCCAGCGGATAGGGCTGGCGCGCGCCTTCTACGGCAAGCCACGCATGCTGGTGCTGGACGAGCCCAACGCCCATCTCGACGGCAGTGGGGAGGCGGCGCTCGAAGGGATGCTTTCGGCCGCGCGAAGTGTAAGCGTCACGACAGTCGTCATCACGCATCGCCCTTCGATCGCCGCGGCCTGCGACCGCGTCATGGTCCTGCGCAACGGCATGGTCGAAGCTTTCGGCCCTGCGAGCGAGGTGCTGAGGCAACCGGCGGCCGGCAAGGCCGGGAGCGCGGTGGTGACAGGCTCGTTCGTGCCGACCGTGCGCCCGCACAGCGTCCGCTTCGGGTCATAGACGATGATGCAGCAGAGCCTCGCCTTCGAAGGTCGACCGCGCACCGACTTCCGCCGCATGGCCGTCGTCGGCTACGTGGCCATAGCGCTCTTCGTCGGCTGCTTCGGCTATTGGGCGGCGAACGCGCCGCTCTCCGGCGCGGTGATCACCTCCGGCACGATCTCGGCGACGGGCGGCAACATCCTCATCCAGCACCCCGAGGGCGGCATCATCGAGCAGTTGCTGGTGCATGAAGGCGACCGCGTGCAACAAGGCGAACCGCTGGTCCTGCTCGACCGCAGGGCGGCTCAGACCGACCTCAACCGGCTGACCAGACAGACGATCGCGCTCAGGGCAAGTGCCGCGCGACTTGAGGCCGAGCGCGACGGATCGGACAGGCTGGCGCCGATCGCCGAAGCAGCACCCGCGCCGTTCCAGCGCGATTTCGACAATCTGGTGCACGAACAGCAGAAGGAGTTCGAGGCCAGGCTCGCCCGGTTCCGCTCCGAGCAGTCGATCCTGGCGCAGCGCGTCGCCATGCATCGTGAGTCGGCGCTGGGACTGGAGGCGCAGAAACTCGCCATCCAGCAACAGGCCGAGATCGTGAAGAAGGAACTCGGCATCAAGACCGGCCTGCTCGACAAGGGTCTCACCAACCGCAGCGAATATTCGCAGCTTCTGCGCAGCGAGGCCGATCTGGTCGGCCAGGCCGGCGCGCTGGAGGCGGATATCGCAGCGACCAAGACGCAGATCGTCGAAGCCCAGGCGCAGGTCGAGCGCGCGACCACGCAGCGCGTCGAGGACGCGCTGACCAAGCTCGACGAGGTTCGCACCAGCCTGGCCGACATCGGCGAACAGATCACCGCAGCCGAGGCGGTGCTGGGGCGCACGACGATCAAGGCGCCGGCAGCCGGCATCGTGGTATCCTCGATCTACAACTCCAAAGGCAGCGTGATTGCGCCGGGGCAGAAGATCATGGAGATCCTGCCGACCGCGTCGGGCCTCATCGTCGACGCGAAGCTGCGGCCGAAAGACGTGGACCTGGTTCGCGTCGGCCAGCCGGCGAAGCTCAGGCTGTCCGCCCTGAACGCGCGCCTCACCCCTGAGGTCCCGGCTACGGTGACGCAAATTTCCGCCGACCGGCTGATCGATGAAACCACGCATGAGGCGTATTTCCGCGCCAGGCTGAAGATCACCGACACGCTGCCGCAGGGCGTGAAAGCCGAGCAGCTTTACCCGGGAACGCCGGTCGAGGCGTTTATCAGCACCGGCGACCGAACCTTCCTCGAATATCTGGCGCGGCCGATGCTGGACTCGTTCGCGCGGGCGTTCACGGAGCGATAGGCGCCAACTCGTCCTCCCAGTTGACGCCGCCGTAGAACACCCTGAGAATCACCACCTGGTCGCCTTCTACGGTGAAGGCCACAGTCAGGCGGCGCTCGAAGCCAACGATGCAAAGCCCCGGCCGCACATCATCCCTTAGGGTTCCGCGTTCCGAGGCATAGTCGAGACCCAGGCAAAATCGCTCGATCCGCTCGATGTAGCGAAGGGCGGTGAGGTTGCCGGATGCGTGAGCGACCGTATCGTATATCCATAACAGGTCCGTCTGGGCTTCCGGCAAAAGGACAACATGCCGGCGCTTCACACGTTCCCCTTGAGGCGAGCTGCGTGATGTGCGCGAATGCTTTCAAAAGACTTGTCGGCCGGGATGGCCTGGGAGGGGTCTGCCTTCCACCTATCATAGGTCGGCGCGACCTCCTCACGCAGCCAGCGCTCCACAGCGGCGTCGCGTTCCTGCAATGCGCGAAGACCGGCGCGGATCACTTCACTGCTGGTCGCGTATGTGCCGGACCGAACGAGCTGGTCGATGAAAGCAGCCTGCTCGGCCGGCAGGCTGAAGGTGCGTTTTTCGGTGGCGGACATGGATCCCTCCTATCAGGTTGGTATGATATTATCATACCAACGGCGAGATCGCACGCCCCAATATAGGCTTAGGGACCGCTCCCCTTGCCGTCGGCAAAGACACCGGACATTCGGTTCGGATGCCTGAGATGGGTCGGCGTGATACCGGTCTGATGGCGGAAGACACGGCTGAAATGGCCGGCATTGGGAAAACCGCAGCGGTAGGCGATGTCGCCGATTGCCAAGTCGCTCCCCTCCAGCAGCGACTTGGCCTGATGTACGCGCAGCGCAAGATAGGCGGCCATCGGGCCGATGCCGAGCTCGGCGCAGAACAGCCGCTCAAGCTGGCGCCGGGATAAATGCAACCGGCCCGCGATCTCGGCGACCGACAGCGTCTCCTGGAGATTGCTTTCCATCAGAAGCAGCGCCCGTTTCACCGCTCGGCTCGACGCGGCCGGAAAGAGATCGCCGACGGGCTGCACATCCAGGCTCGAGCGGATGCGGTCGAGCACGAGGATCTTGGCGGCTTTTTCCGCAGCCTTGCGGCCGATGAACTGCGACACGAAATGGCCGGCAAGGTCGGCCGCACCCGTGCCGCCGGCGCAGGTCGAGCGGCCCCTATCGACGGAAAACAGGCTGTCGGCATGGGCGTTCACGTCAGGGAATTGGCTGCGGAAATCCTTGATATGGAACCAGCTGACGGCGGCACTGTAGCCATCGAGCAGGCCGTAGCGCGCGAGCACGAAGCTGCCGGTGCAGAGTGCCGTCAGCGGCACGCACTTTTCGGCCGCCCGCAACAGGAAGGCCTCCTTTTCGGAGCTGAGGCTGCGGTTGGTGTCGAGCAGACCGCCGACCACGACGACATTATCGAACTCCTGCGGATTGCCGATCGCCTTGGTCGGCAGCAACTCGACACCGCAACTCGCGCGGATCGGCAGGCCACGCTCGCCGACGATCTCCCAGTCGAACTCGATCCGGCGGCTGCGGTCGCCTTCATCGCCGGCCAGCCGCAGCGTGTCGATGAACAGCGACAGCGGCGACAGCGTGAAGTCGCGAACCAAGAGAAACGCAAACCGCCTGGCCATTGTTGCTCCGAAACGTTCCTTCGGGTGGATGGAAGCAAAGATGTCGCACAGGCGAGCACGCGGCGCTTTTCAGGAGAAGCCACCGGATGTCGGAGATGAGATCGACGGCCTCAGTGCGGAGCTGGAAATTCTCTGGGTTGTGTGGTGGTCATGGGATGTCGTCATCTACGCTCACACAAGACAGGCAGATGGACCAGTGGAATTGATCAGCATGGCACGGCGTGAGAAAAACCCTATCGTGTTTGTGTAACCTGCAGCACCAAAGCGGAGCCCAAGCCATGACCCTCACCAATCGCGATATCATCGAGCTGACGGCATGGCGCCGCAAGCTGCACCAAAACCCGGAAATCTCCAACGAGGAAGAACAGACCGCCAAGGAAGTCGTCAGCTTCCTCGCCGATACAGGGCCGGACAAGGTACTGACCGGCCTCGGCGGTCATGGCGTGGCGGCGGTCTATGACAGCGGCCAGGCGGGACCGACGGTGCTGTTCCGCTCGGAGATCGATGCGCTGCCGATCGAGGAGCTTTCGGGCGTCGAGCATGCCTCGCAGGTGCCGGGAAAATCGCATATGTGCGGCCATGACGGCCACACCGCGATCCTGGCCGCACTTGGCCGTCAGCTCGGACGAGAACGGCCGGCGCGCGGCCGCGTCGTCTTGATGTTCCAGCCGGCGGAGGAGACCGGCAATGGTGCCGCCGGCGTCGTCGCCGATCCACGCTTTGGCGAGATCGCGCCGGACTTCGCCTTCTCGCTGCACAATCTGCCGGGCGTGCCGTTCGGCGAGGTGCGGCTCAAGCCCGGCGTGGTCAACTGCGCCTCGCGCGGCATCCGCATCGTGCTGGAGGGCAAGACCGCGCATTCCTCCATGCCCGAAACCGGCGTGTCGCCGATGCCGGCGATCAGCCAGCTGATGCCGACGCTTCCGGCACTGGGGCGCGGTACCTTTGCCGACGATGATTTCAGCATGGTCACCGTCACCCATGCGACGATGGGCGAGGCCGTGTTCGGCATCGCGCCCGGCTACGCCGAGGTGTGGGCGACGCTGCGTACAAGGCGCGACGAGCGCATGGCGGAACTGGTCGCGGCGGCGGAAGCGTTGGCCACCAGGATCGCGGCCGAGCACCACCTTTCCGTGCGCTGCGACTATCACGAGATCTTCGTCGCCAGCGTCAACGCTCCAGACGCGGTGGAACATCTCAACCGCGCGCTGGACGAAGAGGGCGTCGCGCGCAGCGAGGAAGCCCTGCCGATGCGCGCTTCGGAAGATTTTGGCATCTTCGGCCACAAGGCGAAGTCGGCGATGTTCTTCCTCGGCGCGGGCGAGCGCACCCCGTCATTGCACAATCCCGATTATGATTTTCCCGACGATCTGATCCCGATCGGTTCGAAGATCTTCATGCGCACGGCGCGCAACCTGCTGGGGTGAGCGGCCCTGCAAAATCCGCATCCTGAAGCTGCCTTTTTCCCGCTGGAATCGTCTTGTAGTCGCCTCCTACATTAGGAGGGGCTTGCGGATGAGAATTGCAATGGTCGTCGCGTTGACTGCGACAGTGGCAGGGTGCGTATCGTCTCCGGTCCAGTATGGAGCCTCGCTCTCGACCCAAGACCCGAAATGGGCGACGCCGGAATGCCAGCAGGCCCGCACCGATGCCATGAATTACGACGCGCGCGAGAAGGAGCATCCGGGATGGGCCGCCGGCGTCGTGCTGGGGCCCTACAGCATGGGCCTCGTGGCGGCCATCAAGGAGAACGAGCAGAAGCAGCGAAGGCTGCTCGCACGCGAGGTGCATTTGCAGTGCTCAAGCCTGCCCTTGCCGAGGGATCTGGACTTCGATCCAAAGATCTACGCGCCAAAGCCGACGCATTACCCCTGAGGGTGGCTTGCCGGCGGCGATCATGATGCGCCCTTGGCGTCAGAGGCCAGTCGACCGGCCCGCGCAGCTCGGGTAACAATGACCGTCTTTGGCGAAAGGGGTCCAATGCGGCAAGTGCCCATCGTGATGCAGCCGTTTGGCGGCATGGCGAACAAGATGTTCCAGTACATGTTTTGCCATGTGCTGGCGAAGCGTATCCCCGGTGGCTATGTCTGCGACGCCGACCTGCCGGAATGGTCCATTGCCAGGGTGCGGCCGCCTTTGTTGTGGAAATACCGGCTGCTTCGGGTCGACGGCTATCACCGCTACGACCTCGACGGGATCATAGCCGCGTTCCGCGACAGGCGGGCGCGGAGCATCCGCTTCAAGGGCTTCGCGCAGCGGCTGGGTTATTATGACCGGGACGAGGTCTCCGGGCTGTTCGACGGGCGTGCCGTCGCAGCGCCGACCCATGGCGACGATTTTCTCGTCATCCATGTGCGGGCCGGCGACATCCTCGACGGCTTCCACCGCAACTATTGCCCGATGCCATTCGGCTTCTTCGAGACGCTCATCAAGGATAGCGGCCGCAAGCCGGTCTTCGTCGGCCAGACCCATGACGACAACGATTATTGCCGGCGCCTGCGTCAGCGTTTTCCCGATGCTGTCTTCGCGCCGAAGGCGTCGCCATTGACCGATTTCGAGACGCTGCGCCGGGCGAGCCATCTCGTCACGGGGGTGAGCAGCTTCTCCTGGCTGGCCGGTTGGTTGTCTTCGGCGCGGACGATCCATCTGCCGGTGGCCGGCATATTCGACCGGTGCATCAGGCCGGATATCGACCTGCTGCCCCTTGACGACCCACGCTATCGGTTCCACCAGTTCGACATGGGCGACTGGACGGGCTCTTCGGAGCAGCTTGCGGCATTTTATGGCGATGCGATCCCGTTCCGGCAGGTCGAGCCTCAAGCAGCAGCGGGTGGCGCGGGGAAAGCGTTGCGATGAGAATTCCGTTTTCCGTCAACAGGCCGGTGATCTGCGCGATCATGAAGCTGGAGCAGCCCTATGTGATCGAGTGGGTCGCCTGGCACAAGCTGCATGGCTTCGACCTGATGATCGCCGACAACTGCAGCGCCGGACCGCAGACGGCGGTGCTCCAGGCGTTGCGCGATGCCGGCTGGATTCGGCTGGTCGACTGGCGACACGACACGGTGCTGCCGCAGCGGCGGGCCTATTCCTATCTTTACTGGCAGGCATTGCTCCACGGCTATCGCTATCTGGGCTTCATGGACGCCGACGAGTTCCTCGAGCCGCTCGACGCGCCGCCCTGGAGCGGAGCCGAACTGGTCCGCTCGCTTTTTAGCCGCCCGGGCGTGCGCAGCGTCGCCTTTCGCTGGGTGAATTTCGGCAGCGACGGCAAAGAGGCCTATGACGACGAACTGGTGACGGTGCGGTTTCAAAGGCGCGGCACGCATGACGCCCCGACCGCGCGCTGGAAGAAGTCGTTTGCCCGCGTGTCCTCGGTGCTGCGCAAGGCGCTGCGGGATCCCGGGCAGTTCATGCCGCACCCGCACGGTTTCCGCATCTCGCTGCGCAGGACGCTGGTCGACGGCATGACGCTCGACAAGCACCCGGCGGCCATGCCGATGGAATGGAAGATCGGCTGGATCCGCCACTATGCCGTGAAATCGAGGCAGGAACTGGCCGACAAGCATGCCCGCGGCGGCGGCTTCACGCCGTCGAGCGAGGCGCCGTCGCTGGACGAGTACCGGGTATCGAGAGATCAGAACGATATTCTCGATCCGCTCGACGATGCGACGGTGGGCGCCTTGCGGGCAAAGGTTTCGGAAATCGTCAGGTCGCTCGACCCGGCGGTCATCCCCCAGACGCGGCCGCTTTTCACGCAGCGGGGTTGAGGATCAGCGGCGCGGTAGCCATGCCGTGAAACGACATCGAGGCGCGGCGCTCGGCATTTGCGGCATCGAGCCGCCATCCGGGCGCACGGGTGAACAGGGCTTCTATCATCGCCGCGATCTCGATACGGGCGACATGCTGCCCGAGGCAGACATGCAGGCCGGTGCCGAAGGTCATCGACATGGTTGGCGGGCGCGTGAGGTCCAGCCGGTCGCCATCGGCGAAGACGGCATCGTCGCGATTGCCGCTGCCGAGCACCGGCACGACCGCTTCGCCAGCCGCAATCCTGACGTCGCCGAGGTCGATGTCCTGCGCCGCGATGCGGGCGACGGCGTATTGCACCGAGGCGCCATAGCGCAGCAGTTCGGCCGCCGCGCTGCTCCAGTCGACAGCGCCGCGCTCGAGCAGCGCGCGCTGTTCGGGAAAGCGATCCAGCGCAACAATTGCGTTGCCGAGAGCGTCGACGACAGTCTCCTGTCCGGCAAACAGCATGAAGACGATGTTGGCCACCATGTCCTCGCGCGACCAGCGGCCTTGCGCAACCTCCCGCACCATGCCGGCAACCATTCCGTCCGGCCGGTAGGCCTGTCGAGCCAGCCGCTCCTCGACAAAAGCCTGGCATTCGCGATAGGCCTCGGCGCTTGCTGCCGGCGGCTGCGCTCTTCGCAGGTCGAATGCGCTGGCCATGCGGCGGGTCACCGATTTAACGCCCAAGGGTCCTCGATCTCGATGCCGAGGATTTCCTGCAGCAGCCAGAAGGACACCGGCACGGCGAGCCCGGCGACGGCGTCGACGCGGCCACCCGCCAGCGCACGCTCGACCAGCTCGTGGCTCAGCGCGCGAAGACCTTGCGTCAGCGCTTCGATGGCCGGCCGTGAGAAAAAGCCAGCGACCGGCCGGCGCAAGGCGCCATGCTGAGGCGGATCGGCGAGCAGCACCGAGCGGCTGAGCAGAGCCATGGGCGCATGGTCGACGAGCTTGCGGCGGACCTCTTCATATGTACCCGGCGGCGCCTGAAGAAGAGCGGGATGCTTCAGCGCGCCCGACACCAGCTCATGGCTGAACACATAATGCGCGTCGGCCAGTTCGGGATAGGGCGCGACGCCGCGCGCAATGCCGCCGGCGGCACGCATGCGGGCGAAATGCGGAAACGGGTCGTCGCCGAGCGCGAACGGATCGAAATGCGGAGCTGTCATGACGGCTCGAATCTCATGCCTTGAGATTCTTGGCTGAAATGACCCTGAAGCCGCCTGACGTGGCGTCCTGCGGGAAGAAGTCCGGCATGACGTAGAGGAACTCGCATCCGTAGACGCGGTAGTGCATGCGCAGCAGCGGATCGCGGATGATCTCTTCCAGCGGCGGTCTTGTGCCGGTCTGGTTCCAGCGGTCGATGGTGGCGCGGAACCGCGCATCGGCCTTGACATGATCATACTCGTCGCCCGAGGAGCCGGCATAGGACGAGCAGCGGCCATCGCCGATCAGCCAGCTGGCGCCCAGGCGGCGGCCGTGGCTCTCCATCTCCTTCAAGAGCCGCACCGCCGTGTTGGTGCCGCGATGGCTCGGCCGGACGCAGAGATTGTAGGCGTAAAGCGCGTAAACCGGCTCGCTGCGCGGCAGCGATGCATAGGCATCGAAATTCCTGGGGAAATCGGCGCGCACCAGCGGATCCTGGCTGGTCTCGGCAAAGCAGATGGTGCCGGCAAGCAGATCGCCATCGATCGCGCCGAACATGGTGTGTCCGAGTGCCAGCCGGTGGCGGATGGTCGTTTCGCTCGCCTGCAGCGGGGCTGCCCAGGCGGCAGCCTCAAGCTCCATCAGCAACGGCATGTCTTCCAGCTCTAACCGGCGGATGGGTATCGCAACATCGTCTAAATTCATGTGTCGGCTGCCTCGACTTCTAACGCGTTGATGGCGCATGGCAGTTTCTTGCCAATGCGGTTTGCAGCTTCACGGAAACGTCAACCTGTTCTATCTCCTGTTTGACGCATGCCGGATCGAGAACCATTTCACGGCTTTCACAAGCCTGTCTAATCATCATGGTTCCCCTTTGCAATTACATACGGACAACGGAAGCGCATGATATTTTACGTCGCGCATCGGGAGCACGCCTACACGCAGGCGGTGGTGCTTCTGTATCACCGGACTGACCTGGAGGCGTGGTTCCGGCTGGTGCGCTACGAGGATGCCGGGCTGCTGCGCGGCGTTCGCGCCGGGGTGGTCATCTGGTCCGACATGGACCGGCTGACATCGGACGAATTGAGCCGCGCGGCCGGCATCAGCGCCGAACTGGCTGACAACACCGGCCTGACGCAGCTCAATCACCCGACCGCCAGCCTGCAGCGCTTCGACCTGCTGCGCCTGCTTCACGCCGACGGCAGCAACGCTTTTCGTGTGTTCAGGCCGGACGAGTTGGAAGAGCCGATACGCTATCCCGTTTTCATCCGCGACGAGACGGGCGCACTCTACAGGGAGCCGCCGCTGCTGCACGACCGGCCGGCGCTGGACGCCGCGATCGCCCGGCTGGACGGTAGCGATCTAGTGCGGCCGATGGTGGTGGAGATGATCGGCACCCCCGGAATGGACGGTTATTTCAGGAAGTACGCGGCGTTTCGGGTCGGCGATACGATCTACGGCCAGCATTGCGCCATGTCGAAATCGTGGTTCGTCAAGAATTCGCCCGAGCAATTGCTGCCGGCGCATATCGAAGAAATCAGGACCTATATCGATACGAATCCTGACGCCAATGCGGTCATGCGGGTCTTCGAAAAAGCCCATATGCAGTATGGACGCATCGACTACACATTCGTCGACGGCAGGCTGGTGGTGTTCGAGATCAACAGCAACCCCACCGTGCTCAGCGACCCGCCGACGCCGTTCGCCAGCTATGACCCCAAGCCCTTTGCCGATCTTCAGGCCGACGCGCTGCTCGCGCTGCCGCAGGCTACCGAGGCGGACTCGCTGGCTGCAATCGACACCGCCCACCAGTCGGCGCTGGCCAAGTTGCGGCGCCATTACCAGATGAGGCGGCTGAAGTTAATGCTGCGAAAAGTGCTCAGGAAGAGAAAATAGGCGCCGCCTCCTCCGCAACCCGAAAGTACACCACGTCACGTTTCGTCGGATCTTGTCACAGCCTGCCTGGAACCAAATCACGGGCTAGATTGTTCAAGTTGGTTACGAATTCGACGCCGCCTGCCGGCTGGGCAAGCGGCGCACTTGAGGAGCTCCCACCATGACCATCTCGTCCAGCTTTCGTTCGCTTGCGGTTGCGGCCATCACAACTGTGTCCGTCAGCGCTGCCAGCGCCGCGCATGCCGATAGCGGCACGATCCGCTTTGCCGTCTACAAGGCGGCCTTCTTCGTCGGCGGTTCCGGCGGCGAGGGGACGCTGACCTTCCACGGCCGCTCCTATCCCATCACGATCGGCGGCGTTTCGGGCGGCTTCGCCTTCGGGGTTTCCAAGACCTATTTCCGGGGCACCGTGCGCCATATCCGCAGGGTGCGGGATGCGACCGGCGTTTATGGCGCGGCCGGCGGTGGCGGCGCGCTCGGCAAGGGGGCGCAGGTGATCGTCATGACCAACGACAAGGGCGCCCAGCTCGAGCTTACCGGCCGGCAGGTGGGCCTGCAGGTGAATGCGGATCTGAGCGGGATGGCGATTTCGTTGAAGTAAGGGGCGTTGCGTCTGGGTGGGCAAGGTCGCCCAGGATGGTGGCAATCAGTAGGTCGGTCCCCCACTCCGTCTCGGCTTCGCCGAGCCACCTCTACCCCCACTTTCGTGGGGGAGAGGAAACGCTAATTTTGGAAGTCGCGGCTTCAAAGGCTTAGGTTCTGCCTCAAGAAAAACTTGGATTTCCTTCCTATGAAAGCTTGGCATTTCCTCTCCCCCACGGACGTGGGGGTAGAGGTGGCTCGGCGAAGCCGAGACGGAGTGGGGGCTGGCGCTGCCGTAGGCGATAGCCTTGCGCTTCTGACGGGTAAGCCTGGCTTGCAGCGCCGGACCGGCGGCACTACTGCCGCCAGCCCCCTACCGCTCCTCCACAATCCGCAAATACGCCGCCGTCACGAACAGCACGATCAGCCCGAACAAGATCCGCCGTGCCCCCTCCGGCATCTGCAGGATGGTCAGCAGTGTTGTCAGCACGGTCAGGATCAGGGCGCCGATGATGGTGCCGGTGTAGCCGCCGCGGCCGCCGAAGATGGAGGTGCCGCCGATGACGGCGGCGGCGACCGAGGGCAGCACCAGCGGTTCGGCGAGCGACAGCGAGGGGGCCTTGATCAAGCCGATATAGAGCAGGCCGGTGATGCCGGCGAGCGCGCTGGAGGTGACGTAGAGCGCGGTGATGACCTGCCAGTATTGCACGCCCGACAGGCGGGTCGCGCGCTCATTGTCGCCGACGGCGTAGAGCAGGCGGCCGAAGCCGGTCCGGGCGAGCGTGAAGACGATGAGGGCGGCGAGCGGCACGAACAAAAGCAGCGCGTTGGGGAAGCCCCATGTCACGCCGGTGCCGAGCCAAGCCAAGAAGTCGGGGATTTTTGCGCCCGACGCGATCACCGTGCGCTGGTAGACCTGCAGGCAGCCGGTGCCGATCAGGCTGGTGCCCAGCGTCATGATCAGCGGGTGGACGCGGAAGACACCGACGCCGATGCCGTTGACGAGGCCGATCAGCACCGCCGGCATCATCGCCAGCAGGAACGCCACCGCCGGGTCCTGGTTGACCACTTGCGTCGCCATGATGAAGGCGCTCATCGTTGCCACCGTGCCGACCGACAGGTCGATGCCGCCGGTCAGCATGGTCATGGTCTGGCATCCCGCGAGGATCGCCAGCGGGATGGCGAATTTGATGGTGTTGGCGATCCAGCGCTCGTTGACGATGCCGGGGCGCAGGACCTGCAGGATTATAACCAGGATGGCGAGCAGGACGATCAGCGGGATGAGCGGGCGATCGGCCATGAAGCGCTTTATGCGGCGGCCGAAGGGGACCGGGGTGATGGCGGTGGTGCTCATGGGGCGGCTCTTGCTCGCGATGAGGTTTGCAAGGTGCGGCAAGTTGGCGAGGACAGTGCTCTACGGCGCCCCCCTCTGGCCTGCCGGCCATCTCCCCCACTTGTGGGGAGATTGGCAGCTTCAGCGCCTCGCTCATTCGTGCAAGGTTGGAGATTGGCGAAGGTCGTCGCGACATCCAATCTCCCCCCTTGTGGGGGAGATGTCCGGCAGGACAGAGGGGGGCGCGAAGGAACGCCGACGTCTCTCTGCGACAGCACACCCATCATTGCCGCCCCCGCATCGTGATAAACGCCCCGAACATCACCACCGCCACCATGATCAGCCCCTCGATGATGGCGGTGACATTCGGGTCGATGGCAAGCAGCGTCAAATCCGTGCGCACCAGGCGCAACACGAAGACGGCGACGATCGGGCCGAGCAGGCCGCCCTTGCCGCCGCCGAGCGCGACGCCGCCCAGCACCACGGCGGCGACGCTGGCGAGCAGATAGGGGCCGGGGATGGGGGCGCCGATGCCGGTGCTCATGGTCAGCGCCAGGCCGCCAAAGGCGGCGAACAGGCCGGACAGCGCATAGGCGATGATGCGAGTGCGCTTGACCGGCACGCCGGAGCGGAACGCCGCCAGTTCGCTAGAGCCGATGGCGTAGATGGAGAGGCCGAGGCGCGAGCGCCGCAGCGGTATCCAGATGACGCAGAGGCACACGATCAGCACCAGCAGCGCCTTGGGCAGCCAGGCGTCTATGGCGTCGGGCAGGCCGGGGATCGGTACGGTGCCAGAGATCAGCGCCTTCAGCCATTCGGCGATGCCGCCGCCCGGCGCGTCGAGTACCAGCAGGGCTGCACCCTGCAGCACGAACAGCATGGCCAGCGTCACGACAATGTCGGGCACGCGGGTGACGACGATGAGCAGGCCGTTGAGTGCGCCGAGCACGAAACCCATGGCCAGCACGAAGGGCACCACGAACAGCGCGTATTCCTCGCTCGCGCCATTCATCATCGACGCCGCGGTGACGCTGGTCAGCGCCATCATGGCGGCGACCGACAGGTCAATGCCGCCGGCGATGACGACGACGGTCTGCGCGGCGACTGCGAAGGCATAGGGCAGAACGGCTCGGGCGAGCGAGCCGAAATCATTGCTGCCATAGGCCGGCTGGATGATCCTGGTGGCGATGAACAGGACGATGAGCAGGGCGAACAGGCCGACGACCCAGCCTTGGCGGCGCAGGAAATGGCTCATGGCGCGGCCTCCGGCGAAGCCGAAGTGTTCGCGGTCGGATCAGCCAATATGCCGATATCGGCCTTGGCGCCGCGCGGCAGGCCGTAGGCGGCGCGCATCAGCGCCGGCTCGTCGGCCTCCTCGACCGGAAAAATGTCGACGAGGCGGCCGCCGAAGATGACGATGACACGGTCGCAGACGCGCTGCACCTCTTCCAGTTCGGAGGTGTAGAACAGCACCGACTTGCCGTTGCCGGCGAGTTCGCGCAGCAGCTTATAGATCTCCTGCTTGGTGCCGACATCGATGCCGCGCGTCGGGTCGAAGCACAGGATGGTGCGGGCATCCGCCGCGATCCAGCGGGCGATGGTCACCTTCTGCTGATTGCCCCCGGACAGGCGCTGCACTTCGCCCTGGGCGCGGGTGTCGATCTGCAGCCGCTCGATGGCGCTGAGCACGGTCGCGCGCTCGCGGCGCATGTTGATCGGCCCCCAGTTGCGCAGCGCGGCACTGAAGGGCAGGGCGATGTTTTCACGGACCGAGCGCTGCATGGCGAGCGCCTCGGAGCGGTCGCCCGGCACATAGGCAATGCCGGCGCGGATGGCGTCGATCGGGTGGGCGAATTTCACTGGCTGGCCATCGACTTCGATCGTGCCGCCGGAGGGCCGGATCGAGCCGGCAAGGGCGGCGAACAATTCGTCCTGGCCCTGGCCTTCGAGCGCCACGACGCCGGCGACTTCGCCGTCGGCGAGATCGAAGGAGACGTCGCTGAGCTTGGCGCCGACGCGGAGATTGCGCACGGAGATGCGCGGCCGGGCAGCTGCGGGCGCGGCCTTCTCGGCGGCGCTGCGGGCGGCGACATGAGTTTTCACGATGCGGGTGCCGAGCATCAGCTCGACGATCTTTTCCTCGACTCCGGGTACGATGTCGACGACACCGACGGTCTCGCCGTCGCGCAGCACGGTGGCGCGGTCGCACAGTGCGGAGATTTCGACGAAGCGGTGCGAGATGAAGATCACGGCGCGACCGGCATCGCCCTGGCGGCGCACCACTTCCAGCACTTTTTCGGCGAGGTTGGCGGGCAGGGCCGCCGTCATCTCGTCGAGCAGCAGCACGTCCGGCTCGACGGCGAGCGCCCGCGCCAGGTCGAGCACGCGCAGCACGGCCAGCGGGATGTCGCGCGCGGTGTCGCGCAGATCGAGGTCGGCAATGCCGAGCTCGCGCACCCAGGCGCGGAACGGCTCGACCGGCGTGCCGGTGAGCCTGAGGTTGGAGAGAACGTCGAGATCGGGGATCAGCGACGGTTCCTGGTAGACGGGCAGCAGCCCGGCGCGGCGCGCGGCGGCCGGCGAGCGAATGTCGCGCGCCTCACCGCGAATCAGGATGCGCCCGGAGTTCGCTGGAATGGCGCCGGTCAGGATTTTCACCAGCGTCGACTTGCCGGCGCCGTTGGCGCCCATCAGCGCGTGGACCTCGCCCGGCAGCACGGAGAGCGACGCGTTGCGAAGTGCTGCAACCGCGCCGTAGTTCTTGGCGACGCCGGTGGCGTCGAGGAGGGGGCTGGTGGTCAAATCGATGTCCGCATCAGAAATTCTCTTGCTGGCGCTCTACGGCGCCCCCCTCTGTCCTGCCGGACATCTCCCCCAAAAGGGGGGAGATTGGCAGTTCCGGCGCCGCCCCTCGTCTTGCGACGTAGAAAATTAGCGAAAGCCGAGATGACAGCCAATCTCCCCACCTGTGGGGGAGATGTCCGGCAGGACAGAGGGGGGCGCCGCAGAGCGCTAGTCTGTGTGGCGGGGACGGCCGTGCGCCGTCCTCGCCAGTTCACTCAAACCAGGCTTACTCCCCCGGCCCCTTGCAGGCCACGATCTGCTCTTTCGTGTAGGTCGTCCACTCAGGGATCGAGATCGAGACCGGCCATTCCGGGCTGAGCGACGGGTCGGCGGCTGCCTTCAGCTTGGCCTTGCCTTCGTCGGTGGCGTTGTCCCACAGCTGCGGGTCGACCAGCACGGTCTGCTGCGCCGGCTTCTTGCCGTCGAGGATCTGCAGCGCCAGCGTCACGCCCGCGCCGCCGATCGAGCCGGGGTTGGTGACGGCTGCACCGACGAGACCTTTCACCGAGCTCAGCTGGCCGACGAAGCCGGCATTGTCGGCGCCGACCACCGGCACCAGCGGCGCCTGCGATTCGACCAGCGCGTCGACGATGACGTTGTCGATGCCCGACGTCCACACGCCGTTGAAGGGCGTGCCGGTGGCCAGGAACGACAGCATCTGCTGCTTGGCCTGATCCTGCTGCCAGCCGGTGAAGACTTCCTGCGCCACCTTCACGCCGGGGTTTTCGGCCAGCGCCTTCTTGAAGCCTTTGTCGCGATCGCTATCGGCCGAGGCGCCGGCGGCGCCGCGCATGTAGAACACTTCGCCCTTGCCGCCCATCTGCTGGAACAGCCATTTGGCGCCGAGATAGGCATACTGTTCCTGGTTGTTGGAGATGATGTAGGCCGACGGTTCGGTCACCGCCTGGTCGACGGCAACGACGACGATGCCGGCCTTGGTGGCTTCTTCCAAGCCCGCCTTGATGCCGGCGGGATCAGCGGGGTTGACGACGATGGCGTCGACCTTGGCGCTGATCAGATTGCGGATGTCTTCGAGCTGGCCGGCGGCATCGGTGTTGCGGTGGGCGATGTTGAGCTTCGTCACTTCGCCCGAAGCCAGCGCCTGCGCCTTCATGGCGCAGACCATTTCCTCGCGCCAGCCATTGCCCTGCACGGTGTTGGAAATGCCGATCGTATATTTGGCTTCGGCCGACGACACGCCCATCGATGCCAGCAAGGCAGCGCCCGCAAGCAACGGGACCATGGTCAGTATTTTCTTCATGTCAGTACTCCTCCACATTGTTGTTTTTCGTCTCAGGGCCAGACCCTTCGGCAGGATCGGACCAAGTCATTCACCTCGTCATTTGACGAAGGGGCGCAGCACGTCGCGGGCGAGCAGGAAGCCCCGCTTCACCGCATCGTCGTTGCCTTCAAACCGCCTGTCCTCATGTTCGATGATGACCGAGCCGTCATAGCCGGCGCGGTAGAGGCCGGAGAAGAAGCCGCTCCAGTCGACATCGCCCAATCCCGGCATGCGCGGCACCTGCCAGCCTATCCCGGCGGAAAGAATCCCGCGCTCATACAAACCATCATGATCGATCATCAAATCCTTGGCGTGGACATGCAGCATGTAGGGGCCGAACTCCTTGATGAAGCGGCCCTGGTCGATCATTTGCCAGACCAGGTGCGAGGGGTCGAAATTCATGCCGACCTCGCCGCCCCAGGTTTCGAGGATGCGCCGCCAGACCAGCGGCGAATAGGCGATGTTGTGCCCGCCCGGCCATTCGTCATAGCTGAAGATCATCGGGCAGTTCTCGAAGGCGAGTTTTACCCCGTGGCCGCGCGCATAGGCGACGGTCTCGGGCCAAACTTTCAGCGCGTCCTGCCAGTTGACGTCGACGGTCTTCGAGGCATCGCCACCGCAGAAGGTGTTGACCACCGGCACACCCATATTGGCGGCCAGCACGATGACCTTCTTCAGATGGCCGATGACGGCCTCGCGATGGGCAGGGTCCGGATGCAACGGGTTGGGATAGTAGCCGAGGCCGGAGACCGTCAGCTTCTTCTCCGTCAGCGAAGCGACGATCTCCTTGGCCTGCGCGGGCGAGGTGGAAGCGGCATCGATATGGCTGGTGCCGGCATAGCGTCGCGTCGCGCCGGATGTCTTCGGCCAGCAGGCGATTTCCAGCGCCTCGAAGCCGGCCGAGTGCGCCCAGTCGGCGACCTCGCCAAGCGGCGTCTCCGCAAACGGTGCTGTAAGCACTCCAAGTTTCATTCTGCCTCCCTAGACCGACGACTATAATGCCGATTGTTTGGATCGCTTCAACCTCGCGACCTCATCTTGTTCGAGACTGTGCCGGACAGCCGCCATCGGATCGTCCGACAGCAGGTCGCCCAGCGCCGATATCACGGCCGCGCGGAACGTATCGTCTGCGGCAAGGCCGGGGCCGAATATCCCGTCGATGGCAAGGATGGCGGACACCAGCGCGCTGGCATCGCGACCGGTCGCATCGGCGATCGCGGCGACCTTGCCGGCATAGGGATCCGACACCGGCCAGCGTTTGCCGAAGCGTGCGGAAGCATGGATGAGATAGGCCATCCAGCCGGCGACCGGCACCGACAGCAGGCCTATGCTCTGGCCCATTGCGAGCCGGTCGCGGATCGGGTTGAGCAGGCGCTGGACGATCTTCTGCGAACCGTCGGTTGCGACCTGGTGGTTGCGGTGGCGGATCGCGGTGTTCTTCAGCCGGGCAAGGCTCTGCTCGACATAGGCGAGCGGCAGGATGCCCGGCACCGGCATCAGCGTCGGCACAGTCTCTTCGACCAGCATGCGCCTGATGAAGTCCGACAGCAGCGGGTCGGCCATGGCATCCGATGTGTGCTCGAGACCAGCCAGAACGCCGAGCGTGGCGAGTGCCGTCTGGGCGCCATTCAGCACCCGCATCTTGAGATGCTCAAACGGCGTGACGTCGTCGACAAAGGTGGCGCCGACCAGATCCCAGCGCGGCATGCGGCCGGCGAATTTTTCCTCGATCACCCATTGCCGGAACGGCTCACCGACAGCGACAGCGCCATCGCGGTAGCCGAACCAATTTTCGACGCTGTCGAGATCGTCCTGCGTCACCGCCGGCGCAATGCGGTCGACCATGGCCGAGGGGAATGCGACGTTGGCCGCGATCCAATCGGCCAGCCCATTGCCGCGCGGTTCGGCAAAGCTGCGCACGACGTTGCCGAGGATGACGCCATTGGCCGGAATGTTGTCGCAGGACAGCAGCGTCAGCGGCCGCCCATGCGTGGCCCGGCGCTGCTCCAGCGCCCGCACCAACAGGCCGGGCACGCTGCGCGGCGTCTCGGGGTTGGCGAGGTCATGGACGATATCAGGGTGGCCGAGGTCGAGTTCGCCGCTGGACGGGACGTGGCAATAGCCTTTTTCCGTCACCGTCATCGTCACCAGTTCGATATCAGGTGAAATCAGCACGCCGAGCGCCGGTGCGGCACTGTCCTGGCTGTCGACCACCCGGACGATGCTGCCGATGACGCGCGCCTCGATGTGGCTGTTTTCGCGGATCAGCCTTGTGTAGAGCCCGCTCTGTCGTCCCAGCGTGTCGGCAAGGCTGGGCGGACGGATGTTGATGCCGACGATGCCCCAGCGGTCGAAGCGCAGCGAGATGAGATCGTCGGTGTATTCGGCCTGATGGCAGCGGTGGAAGGCGCCGACGCCGAGATGCGCCATGCCGGGCGCCAGCATCGTGCGGTCGTAGGACGGTGTCTGGACCGAAGCCGGCAAGCGATCGAGCAGCGCCGGCCCAAGCGTTTCGGTGGAAGCGCTCACCGGTTCGCTCCGATCACCGCCTGCTCCTGGTCGATGACCGCGCCGGTCATCGGGCCGGCGGCGTCGGAGAGCAGGAAGACGGCGAGGCTGGCGATGTCGTTCGGGGTCAGCAGCCGCCCGAAAGGCTGCGCGGCATTGGCCTTGTCGAGCCAGCCGGGGCCGTTGCCCAATGTCTCCGCCTGCATGATGCGTTCGGCCGGCGTGTCGGTCCAGCCGACATTGATGCCGTTGACGCGGATGCGGTCGAAGCGGTGGGCGTTGGCGGCGTTCCTGGTCAGCGTCGCCAGCGCGCCCTTGGTGGCGGAATAGACGGCAAGCTCCGGCGAGCCGCAATGGGCATTGATCGACAGAATGTTGAGAATGGCGCCACCTTGGCCGCGCTGCTTCATGTCGGCAATCGCCGCCTGCATCAGGAAGAACGGCGCGCGCGCATTGACGGCAAACAGCGCCGCCCAATCGTCGAGGCTGGCGTCGAGGAAAGAGGCGCGATCGGTCAGGCCGGCGGCGTTGACCAGCGCATCGATGCGGCCGAAGCGCTCGATGCAGGCCTGCGCCAGAAGGGTGGGGGCGTCAGGATCGGCAAGGTCGGCGGCGACGAAGATGGTCGGCGTGCCCAATTGCGAAAGCTCGGCCGCCACGGCCTCGCCACGCGCCCTCTCGCGCCCGGTGACCAACAGCCCGGCGGCACCGGAACGTGCCAGCGTCTCGGCAATGGCGCGGCCAATGCCTTGCGTCGACCCGGTGACCAGAGCCACCTTGCCGTCAAGCCGGATCTCCATTCCTCCTCCCGGGAATAAAGTTTCTATTTTGAGAAATATGGAACGGCAATTCCCGATAGTCAATTGGACCAGTGACGCCTCATTCGCCGCGCAGCGTCGCCACGCCATGGACCAGCGCCATCCCAACGGCGAGCGAGGCCGCCAGTGAGCGGAAGCCGGCAAAGTCGGATTCCACCACTTCCAGCCAGCTGTCCGAGAGCGGGGTCAGCGGGCTGAAGGTGCTGTCGGTGACGGTGACGATACGCGCCTTGCGCTCATGCGCCACCGCGACGAGATCGGGCGTGATCGAATTGTAGGGGCTGAAGGAGACAGCGAGCACGGCATCCCGGCCGCCGATGCAGCCGATCTGGTCGAGTGCGGAGGAGCCGACATTGTCGACCAGCACGTTGCGCACGCCCTGCTGCGAGAGCGTCAGCGAGAGATAGGCGGTGACGGGAAAGGCGCGCTTGGAGCCGATGACATAGATCAACTCGGCCGCTGCCAGCAGCGCCACCATCTTGTCGAAACTCTCGACATCGAAGCCGGCCTCGATGCGGCCAAGCGAGGCCTGCGATGCGCCGACCATGCCGTGCAGGAAATGCAGATTCGGCTCGGTCTCAGTGCGCGGCTCGCCGCGCCCTTCCGGCCATGAGCCCTTGATGTGCTCCTTGAACAGGCCCTGGAAATCGGAAAAGCCGGAATAGCCGAAGATCTGGGCAAAGCGCACCAGAGTCGAGGGCTGCACGCCGGCCTGTGCCGCAACCTGCGCGATGGTGCCGAGCGCGACGTCGCTCGGATGCTGCCACAGGAAGATTGCCACCTGGCGCAGCCGCTTGGGGAAATGCACCGTGCCCGACGACAGCACGGCGCGCAGCTCCTCGTAGGTCTGCGGCTGGATATAGCCGAGTGCTGCCAGGGAGCGCCCGCGCTTGCGCGTCGCCGCCTCGTCGGTGCTGGACCGTCCGGATGCCTTGCTTGCCCCAGTCATGATTTCAGGCTAGCGCGATACGATCGTTTTACAATATGAAAATTGGAAATCATGTTCGAAAGTGTGACTGATGCGAGCGGTCAAAAGCAGCGCTCTACGGCGCCCCCCTCTGTCCTGCCGGACATCTCCCCCACGGGTGGGGAGATTGGCAGTTTCGCCTTCGGCGCCCTCTTGCGACGTCTGAGATTGGCGAAGGCCGCTGTGGTGCCTGATCTCCCCCCTCGTGGGGGAGATGTCCGGTAGGACAGAGGGGGGCGGGACAGAACTCGACGACGGCAAAACTGTCTTCCCAGGAGGAAACATGGTCTACGCAACATCGGACGGATCGGCGGGCAAGCGGCTGCGGGTCGGCATGGTCGGCGGCGGCCGCAACGCTTTCATCGGCGCGGTGCATCGGCTCGCCATGCGCCTCGACGACCAGATCGTGCTGGTCGCCGGCGCGCTGTCGTCGGACCCGGAAAACGCCGCCGCATCGGCCGCCGTGATCGGCATCGCGCCCGAGCGCAGCTATGCCGATTATCGCGCCATGGCACGAGCCGAAGCGGCGCGGCCGGACGGCATCGAGGCGGTGGTCATCGTCACGCCCAACCATCTGCACGCGCCGATCGCCACGGCCTTTCTCGAGGCCGGCATCGACGTGATCTGCGACAAGCCGCTGTCGACGACGCTGGCCGACGCAGAAGCATTGGTGGCGCTGGCGCGGGAGAAAAAGCGACGCTTCGTCGTCACGCTCAACAACACCGGCTACGCCATGGTCCGCCAGGCGCGCGAGATGGTGGCGGCGGGCGCGCTTGGCCGCATCGTGTCCGTGCATGGCGCCTACATCCAGGACTGGCTGACCAAGCCGATCGACGCCGAGGGCCAGAAGCAGGCGGAGTGGCGCACCGATCCGGCGCGCGCCGGGCAGTCGGCGGTGCTGGCCGATATCGGCGTGCATGCCTTCAACCTGGCAAGCTATATCTCCGGCTGTGAGGCCGAGGCGGTGTCGGCCGATCTGTTCACCGCCGTCCCCAGACGCCGGCTCGACGACAATGCGCATGTGCTGGTGCACTGGACGGGCGGGGCGCGCGGCACGATCCTCGCCAGCCAGACCTCGCCCGGCCACTACAATGATCTCTCGGTGCGCATCTATGGCGACAAAGCCGGGCTCGAATGGTCGGGCGGCCGGCCGGAAGAACTGCGCTTCTCCATCTACGGCGAGGAGACCCGCACGCTGGTGCGCGGCGGCCATGGCTCGACCACTGAGAGCCAGCGCGTGTCGCGCATGCCGGCGGCGCATCCGGAGGGATATATCGAGGCCTTCGCCAATTTCTACCGCGACGCCGCCGACATCATTCGCGCGCACCGTTCGGGCGGGTCGGTTGATCCGGCGCGCGCGGCACAGGTGCCCGATGTCGTCGATGGCGCGCGCGGGGTGAAGTTTGTGGCGGCGGCGGTGGAGTCGAATGCTGCGGGTGGGGCTTGGACGGCGGCACGGTTCGGGTGAGGCGAGCTATCCCTTGATGGCCGAGCCGACGATGGAATCGACGAAGAAGCGCTGCAGGAAGACGAACAGGATAAGCGGCGGCAGCACGGCCAGCGTCGCGCCGGCCATCACCAGGCCGGTGTTGACCGCACCTCTGTTGTAGCTGAGCAGGCGGCTCAGGCTGATGACGATCGGATAGGCGTCGGCATTGCCCTGCAGCACGGTCAGCGGCCAGAGATAGCTGTTCCAGTGGTAGACGAAGGCGAAGAGGGCCAGAGCCGCGATTGCGGGAGCGACGCTCGGCGCCACGATCTTGTAGAGGATCAAGAACTCCGAGGCGCCGTCCATGCGCGCGGCGTCGATCAGGTCGTCGGGCACGCCGGAGATGAACTGGCGCATCAGGAAGATGCCGAAGGCGTTGGCGAGATTGGGCACGATGATGCCGGCGAGGCTGGCGTTGAGGCCGATCGAGCCGACCAGGCGATAGAGCGGGATCAACGTCACGATCGGCGGCAGGAACATGGTGGCGATCAGCACAGAAAACAGCAGCGACTTGGCGGGGAAGTGGTATTTGGCGAATGCGTAGCCGGCCATCATGCTGGTCAGCAGGATGCCGGCGGTGGTGATCGAGGCGATGACCAGAGAATTCCACATCGAGCGGCCGACATTGACCACGCCCGACACCTTCTCATAGGCGTCGAGGCTCGGCGTAAGGGGGATCCATACCGGCGGCACCTGCATGCTCTCGGCCGGCGTCTTGAGGCTCGACAGCACCATCCACACCAGCGGGAAGGCCGAGGCAACGGCGACCAGCAGCATCAGCGTCGCCAGCAGCGCCTTGTGGCCGGACGGGCGCCGGCGCGACAGCCGGCTCGACGATCCCGCGCTCATTCGTCGTTCTTCCGGTTGGCGAAGGCAAACAGCGCGCAGACGACGACAATCAGCGACAGCATCAGCATGACCGCCATGGCCGAACCCAGTCCACCCTGCGCACGCTCGATGCCGACGCGGCGGATGTGGTAGGTGAGCACATTGGTCGAGCCGACCGGCCCGCCCTGCGTGATCAGGGCAACCGGCTCGAACACCTGCACAGCGTTGATGATGGCGATGACGGCGCTGAACAGCAGCGTGCGCCGTATCAGCGGCAGGGTGATGAAGCGGAACTGCTCGAAACGGTTGGCGCCGTCGAGCTTTGCTGCTTCATACAGGCTGCCGGGGATTTGCGTCAGTCCGGCGATCGCCAGCACGGTGAAATAGCCGACCTGCTGCCAGACATTGAGGAAGACGATCGAGATCAGCGCCGTGCGCGGCGACGACAGGAAAGGCTGCGGGCCGATGCCGATAAGGCCGAGCATCTGGTTGAGAGGGCCTTCGCTCGGCGAATAGAGTTTCGACCACACCAGCGCGACAGCGATCATCGGCACCATGTAGGTGGCAAACAGCACCGTGCGCAGCGCCGTGTCGCCGGCGACGTCGCGCTGGTAAACCATCAGGCCGAAGGCCACCGACAGAGGCAGGATGAGGACGACGGAGAGCGCGGTGTAGACGGCTGTGTTGACGAGCGCGGCCTTGAAATCGCGGCCGACCGAGGAGACCCCAAAAATCTCGCGGAAATTGTCGAGGCCGACGAAGCCGGCGCTGGAAAACGGTGTCTGCGTCGACCAGTCCTGGAACGACAGCCAGACGGTGAGCAGCATCGGCAACAGGACGAAGATGCCGATCAGCGTCACGGCGGGCGCCAGCATGATGCCCGCCGAGGCACGGTACCTCTGAATCATTATTTGGCGGCGCGCTCCAGGATCGAAATGGCGTCGGCCTGCGCCGTCGCCTGCGCATCCTTGGCTGAGACCTGGCCATACTGCAACGCCTCGAGCGTCTGCTGCAGCGATTCCGAGAATTCCTGGCCGCCGGGCACGACAGGGAACGGCTTGGCATCGGTGAGCACGCTGACATAGCCGGAGAGGAATTCCGAGCCGAGCTTGTCCTTGTGCGCCTCGATGTCGGAGAGGCGTGAGGGCAGGATGCCCATCGACAACAGGATATCCGACATCGCGGAAGCGCCGTTCTTGCCGGACTTTGGATTGTTCAGCCAGGCGAGGAAGTCCCACGCCGCCTTCTGCTCGGCGGCACCTGCATTGGCGTTGACCACGGTCATCCAGGAGTAGGATATCGAATGCGGCTTGTCGCCGCTCGGGCCGACGGGAATCGGCGCCGTTGCAATGTCGGCGAACTTGTCGCCCATGCCGGCCTTCAGCGCGCTCTCCCACCAATTGGCCATGATGATCATGCCGGTCTTGCCGGAGACGAAATTGTCGAGGAAGGGGCCGGTGGTGTTGGCGTCGGCTGTCGCCATCGAAGGCACGCTGGCGCCCGACTTGATCAGGTCTTCATAGAGCTGGAAAGTCTCGGTGGCCTGCGGGCTGTCCAGCACCGGCTTGCCGTCCTTGACCAGGTCGCCGCCATTGGAGACCAGCAGCGAGGCGAAGGGGTGGACGACGCCGGCGGCCCAGGAATTGATCATGCCGAACCCTTGCCGTCCCGCATCCTTGTTGGTCAGCTTCTTGGCCGCGTCCTTGAACTCGTCCCAGGTCTTGGGTGGCGCCGCGATGCCGGCCTGCTTGAACAGCGCCTTGTTATAGTTCAGCGCATAGACGTCGATTTCGTTGGGGATGCCGTAGAGCGTGCCGCCGACCGAGGCGGCGCTGGTGACGCCCGCCGGCCAGGCGGCCTTGACCTCGCTGGCCACCGCATCGGGAGCGGGCGCGACCAGCTTGTCGCGCGCCAGTTCCGGCAACCAGAGATCGTAGATGCCGCCGATCGTCGGACCGTCCGCGCCGCCGCCTTGCGAGCGCAGCGTGGTCAGGAGGTCGCCGAAGGGGACGGCGCGCACGGTGACGCTGACATCCGGATTGGTCTTGGCATAATCCTTGGCCGCCGCTTCCAGCAGCGCGACCGTCTCCGGCGACCAGTGGGTGAGATAGGAGATGTTGACCGATTGCGCCCAGGCCGTGGCGGGCAGGATGGCGAGGCCTGCGGCCAGTGCCAGTTTCGACGTCCAGGCAAACGACATTCCTCATCCTCCCTATCGGTTCACATGAGGTTATGACAAGTCAGCGCGGCGACGCAAGGGCTTGCTGGCGAAAAAGTCTCACATGGTACGGTCACAGATTTCTTTGCGGCGCTGGAATGTGGATATTTATCGTTGGGTAACAAACGGATGCAGGTACTGCAATGTCGTGAGGGGGCCAACGCCGCCATTCCTGAGGCGCAGCAGACCTCTTGCGAATACCGCTATGTCGTTATAATGACTTTTCCCGAGCCAATGACTCTCTCACGGCAGGAAATGCCGCGGGACGCCAAGGACAGAGAACAATGGGAGACTGGCAATGAGCATGCTTTCACTTCACCGGCGCGCAGCGCTTAGGCTGATCGGCGGCCTTGCCGCCGCCTGCGCCGGCGTCTTTGCCTCATTGCCGGCGCGAGCCGCCGACAGCACGGTGACGCTGTGGAGCTGGCGCACCGAGGACGAGGCGGCGATGCGCCGCATCTTCGATGCCTTCGAGGCGAAGAATCCCGGCATCAAGGTCGCCATTCAGTTCACGCCGGATGCCGACTACCAGAACCGGCTGAGCACGGCGCTGCGCGGCGGGCGCGGGCCCGACATCGCGCAGCTCAAGGCCTATGGCGAATTGCAGCCCTTCGTCGAGGCCGGCTATCTCGACGCGCTGGACGACAGCGTGCCGGAGCTGAAGAATATGGAGGACGCGGCGCTTGGCGGCGCGCGCGGCCGCAGCGACGGCAAGCTCTATGGCGTGCCCTATTCGGTGCCGATGATGGGCGTCTTCTACAACCAGGATATTTTCACCGCCCAGGGCATCGAGATCCCCAAGACCTACAAGGATTTCACCGCTGTCTGCGAGAAGCTGAAGGCGGCCGGCATCACGCCGATCGCCACCGGCGGCGCCAACGGCTCGGCCTGGGAGCTGGAGATCGCCGTCGGCGTGGTCGGCCCGACCATCTATGGTCCTGATTTCTACGACGAGATGATGAGCGGCAAGGCGACCTTCCAGGATCCGCTCTATGTGGCGGGGCTGAAGCGCTTCGCCGAGCTGAAGCCGTATTTCCCCGACGGCTTCGCCGGCATCGACTACACCACCGCCACGCAGCAGTTCATCGGCGGCAAGGCGGCGATGTTCCTCGGCGGTTCGTTCGAGAACGGCAGCTTCAAGGCGCAGAACCCGAAGCTGAAGTTCTCGATCTTCCCGTTCCCCGCGGACGATGCCGGGGCAAAACTCTACACCTCGGCCTTCTCCGACGGCTCCTATGGCCTAGTCTCCGAGAGCCAGAACAAGGAAGCCGCGACCAAGGTGCTGGGCTTCATGGCTTCGGCAGAGTTCGCGCAGATGTTCGCCGACGAGCTCGGCTGGCCGCCGGCCCGCACGGATGTGACGGTGAAGGATCCAGTGCTGGCCTCGATGATGGAGATGGCGAAGAATTCGACGCCCTATCTGACGCTGGTCGGCTTCCGCTGGCAGTCGCCGACGGCGTCTTCGGTGCTGCAGTCGGAGATCATCGACATGGTCGAAGGCAACATCGCGCCGGAGAAGCTGGCGGCCGACATGCAGGCCGCGGTCGCCACCTGGTTCAAGCCGAAGCAGTAGGCGCGGCCGGTCGCAAAAGCGGCCGGTCACTCACGGACCAGAAAAGCGCATGAGCACCCTTCGCCGCACCAGCAGCCTTCGCCGCACGCAGCAGCGCATGGCCGTGCTGTTCATCCTGCCGGCGCTGGCGGTCTATGCGCTGTTCGTCCTCTATCCCCTGGGGATGTCGCTCTGGGGCAGCTTCTTCGTCTGGAAGGGGCTGCGCGTGGTCGAGTTCGCCGGCCTGTCGAATTTCTCAAGGCTGTTCGTTTTCCCCAGCGGCGCGCGGCTCTACGGCGCGCTGTGGCACAACACCGCCTGGTTCTTCGGCATCATGCTATTCCAGAACGGAATCGGGCTTTTGTTCGCCTGGCTGCTGTTCCTGCGCGACAGGGGTGCTGCGTTCTTCCAGTCGGTGTTCTTCTTTCCGGCGGTGCTGAGCCCGGTCATCGTCGGCGCGCTGTGGCGGTTGCTTTTGGCACCGGGCGGCGTCGTCGAATGGGCGCTGAACGGGCTTGGCCTGCACCAGGGCAGCCTGACCGTGCTCGGCAACAGCCACACCGCGCTCGCCATGCTGATCGCCGTCGATGCCTGGAACTGGATGGGCCTGCCGGTGCTGATCTACACGGCAGGTCTGCGGCAGATTTCCGGCCAGATTTTCGAGGCGGCAAAACTTGACGGCGCCGGCAATGCGCGCATGCTGTTCTCGATCGCGCTGCCGCTGCTGATGCCGGCGCTGGGCACGCTGACGACGCTGTCGTTCATCAACACCTTCAACCAGTTCGACATCGTCTATGTCATGCAGGGCGTGCAGGGCAATCCGAGCTATTCGACCGACACGCTGGTGACCTACTTCTACCGGCTGGCCTTCGGCGCGGAAGGCGCTGTCGGCATCACCGATATTGGTCTGGCGCTGGCGCTCGGCACCGTGCTGTTTTTGATCCTCAGCATCGGCACGCTCATGATGCTGCGCTTCTTCGACCGCCGCACGGTGCAGCTATGAGCGCGCTGGCGATTGCGCAGAGGCCAGACATCTCACGGCAGCTGGCGCGGCTGCCCGGCTGGACGGTGCTGATCGCATGGACGGCGGCTGTGCTGTTGCCGCTCTACATCCTCATCGTCTCCTGTTTCAAGACCACGGCCGAGATCTACGACAACAGGCTCGGCCTGCCGCAAAGCTTTGCCTTCGACAATTTCATCAACGCCTGGACGCGCGCCGATCTCGGCCAGAATTTCATCAACAGCCTGATCGTCACGGGCGGCGCCGTCATCCTCACCATCGTCGTCTCGGCGATGGCCGCCTATCCGCTCAGCCGCTACAAGCTTGGCTGGAATGCCATCATGCTCGGCCTGTTCCTGTCCGGCATCATGCTGCCCATCCGGTTGGCCTCGGTCGAACTGTTCACGCTGATGCGCAATCTCGGCCTGCTGGATTCGCTGACCGGGCTGATCCTGGTCTATTCGGCGATCCGCATTCCCTTCGCCGTCTTCATCTTCGCCAATTTCATGCGCGTCTTGCCCTCCGAGTTGGACGAGGCCGCGCGCATGGACGGCGCCGGCGAGGTCCGCATCCTGTTCCAGATCATCCTGCCGATGGTCAAGCCGGCGGTGTCGATCGTGGCCATCTTCACCGCGATCGCGGTGTGGAACGATTTCTTCTTCCCGCTGATCTTCATCTTCGACGACCGCTACAAGACGGTGCCGCTGGCGATCAGCATCTTCGTCGGCCAGTTCCGCACCGACTGGGGCCTGGTGTTCGCCTCGCTGGCGATATCCATGGCGCCCATCCTGATCATGTATTGTCTGCTGGCGCGCCAGATTCGCGAAGGCGTGGGCACCGGAGGAGGCATGAAATGATCGAAGACAGAATTTATGCGGCGAAATCCATCCTGGTGGTCGGCGCGCACGCCTTCGATGCCGAGGTGATGGCCGGGCCGCTGGCGGCCGCTGCCGTCAAGCGCGGCGCCACGGTGACCTTCCTGCATCTGACCATGGGTGAGCAGGGCCATCCGTACCTGGTTCCCGCGCATTATTGCGTGCAGAAGGAAGAGGAAGCGGGCAGCGCGGCGGAGCGGCTCGGCGTCACCATGCGTGGCTTTGGCCTGCGCGACGGCTTCCTGCCCACAGACGATCAGACGGCGCTCGAAGTGGGCGACATCATTCGCGAGCTGAAACCCGAGATCGTCATCACCCATTGGCATGGCAGTTGGCACAAGGACCATCGCGCCGCCGCCCATTTGACGAAGACCGGTATCTTCTTCGCCGGACTGCCGACCGTTGCCAGCGACCATCCGGCGCACACGCCGCAACTGCTGCTGTTCGGCGAGAACTGGGAGGACGATGACGGCTTCCGGCCCGAGCATCTCGTCGATGTCAGCGACGGGTTCGAGGCCTGGCGCGACGCGGTCATGGAGTATGAGCTGGCGCGCGGCCTGAGCAGCTTCCCCTATGTCGACTATTACAGTTCGCTATACCGGCTGCGCGGCTGCCTGCGCGGCACGCGCCATGCGCAGGCCTTCGCGGCGGCGTCGCATTCGTGGAATGCCGGCAGCGGTCTGTTCTCGCTCCCCTTCGGCAAAGGGTCGGGTCGATGACGCGGGTACTCGCCATCGATCTCGGCGCCACCAATCTGCGCGCTGCCGTATCTACGGGCGATGTCGGTGCGTTGGAGGCGCTGGGCAGCGAGCCGGCGCCGGCAACCCTTGATGCCTTCATTGCGCGCATCGACGCGCTGTGCACTGAGGCCGGGTCGGTCTCAGCGCTTGGCATCGCGGTGCCGGGTCTGGTCGAGGGCTCAATCTGCCGCTGGATCCCCAACTTGCCGTTCCTCGACGGCGTCGATATCCAGCCGCTGTTTCCCAAAGTGCGCGTAGCGCTCGGCAATGACGCACAGATCGCGCTGCTGGGAGAGGCTGTCGAAGGCAGTGCGAAAAACATGCCGGATGCGATCCTGCTCGCCATCGGCACCGGTATCGGTTCGGCGGTGCTGGCCAATGGCCGCATCGTTGCCGGCGCGCATGGCGGCGCCTGCTCGTTCGGCTGGGCCTGCGCCGACGTGAGGGATCATGGTGAAGAGCGCAGCGGCTGGCTGGAGCGCGTTGCGTCGGGCCGGGCGCTCGATGCCCTTGCCGGCCAGATCGGCCTTGCCGACGGCCGCCAACTGATCGCCGCTGCCCAGGCCGGCGAGCTGGCTGCACTCACCTTGCTTGAACTGCCGGCGCGACAGCTCGGCACCGCGCTGGCAGGCGCTGTCGCGCTGCTCGATCCGCAAGCGGTGCTGATTTCGGGTGGTTTGGCGGAGGCGCTGGATGTGATCCGGCCGCCGCTGCTTGCGGCGCTGCGACGTCAACTGCCGCCACATCTGCGCGGCATCGACGTCAAGGCTGGAAAGTTCGGTCCCCGCGCCGGTCTGGTCGGCGCGGCGCTGGCCGGCGCCGTTGGGCAAGGGTGGAGGCAGGTGCGATGAGCGAAGCAAGCTTTCAGCAACCGGACCGCAGACGGCCGGAGCCGCTCTGGTACCAGGTCGAAGAGGCGATCCGAGCCATCGTCAAGAGCGGCGAATGGGCAACGGGCGACCAGATCCCGGCGGAGGACAGGCTGTGCGCCCTGTTCGGCGTCAGCCGCATCACGCTGCGCCACGCCTTGCGCAATCTCGAGGAGGCAGGACTGCTCAGGCGCGAACATGGCCGCGGCACGTTCGTGCGCTCGACCACGCTGGTCGCCGGCACGCGCGAGCTGACCAGCTTTACCCAGGAGATGGGCAATATGGGCGTGGTCGCGGGCTCGCGCCTGCTCGACTGCAGCCTGACCACCGCCAATGCGGCGGCTGCCGGCGCGCTGGAGATCGAGGAGGGCGATCCGGTGGTGCGCATTCGCAGGCTGCGGCTCGGCAACAACGAGCCGATCGGCATCCAGACGGCGCAGCTGTCGGCGGTGCGCGTGCCGGGCTTCCTCGATGCCGGCCTGCTGCAGGGCTCGCTCTACGAGGCGCTGGAGCGCCATTACGGCATCGTGCCGGTGGCCGCGCGGGAGAACTACCGGGTCGGCGCGGTCGGCGCGGCGGACGCCGAACTGCTCGACCTCGCTGTCGGCAGCCCGGCCTTCGTCGTCGAACGCATCACCACCGACGAGCGCGGCCCGTTCGAATTCACCGTCTCGATCATGCGCGGCGACCGCTACGAAATCCGCTCGACGCTGCGCGCCGGACGCGTGCCGCTGAACCCGAGAAGCTGATCCATTCCAGACCGACACAGCAAACAGGAGTACCCACGTGTCCGATCTCTACATCCACCGTCTCGCCGCCCTCATCGACCAGGCTGCGAAAGCCAATGAAGAGGCCTTTGGCCAGGCCGCCAGCCGCTTTGCCGACTCCCTCGAGGGCGGCGGGCTGGTGCATCTCTATGGCTCCGGCCATTCGGTGCTGCCGGTGCAGGAAGTGTTTCCGCGCTATGGCAGCTATGTCGGTTTCAACCCGCTGACCGACCCGCGCGTGATGTGGCACAATGTGCTCGGCGCCGGCGGCGTGCGCGAGCTGTTGTGGCTGGAGCGGACGGAAAAATACGCCGAGAAATTCCTCGACCACCAGCCGCTCAACAAGGGTGATTCCATCATAATCTTCGGCCATAGCGGCCGCAACTCGTCGGGCATCGACACCGCGCTCTACGCCAGGAAGCGCGGCATGTTCGTCGTCGCCGTCACCAGCAAGAACAATCTGGACAAACCGGCGACGCACTCGTCCGGCAAGCGGCTGGCGGATGCCGCCGACCTCGTCATCGACACCTGTTCGCCGATCGAGGACGCCATCGTGCCGGTCGAGGGCTGGAGCCGGCCGGTGTCGGGCTCATCGACGGTGCTTGCCATGATCCTGGCGCATGAGCTGATCGCGCGCACGGCCGAGCAGCTCGCCAAGCGCGGCATCGAACTGCCGGTCTTCGCCTCGCCGACCATTGCCGGCGTGACGCTGCACGACACCGACGTCATCTACGGCGTCTACCGCGAGCGCATGCTGGAGGCGCAGCAGAAGCACCTGCCGACATTCCAGGCGACGATGCGGGGAGAGTGAAAGCACGGAGGCCCGGCACATGGCCAGGCCTCCAATTTCTCTCGCTGGAATTTTCCGGATGTTCAACGCCGCTTCGGGCGCGCGGTAGGAGATTTGTTGCCGCGCGGGCCGCTCTGAACCGGCGTGTTGCCCTGGTTTTCCTCCGACAGCTTGCGCCAGCGGGCAAGGCGCTCAGGGTCGAGCGTACCCGCCTTCAACGCAGCCTGCACCGCGCAGCCCGGTTCGTGGACATGGGTGCAGTCGCGGAACTTGCACAGCGGTGCGAGCTCGGTGATTTCGGCAAACAGCGTGTCGATGCCGGATGCGACGTCGCTGACATGCAGCGTGCGCATGCCCGGCGTGTCGATTACCCAGCCGCCACCGGCAATGGGGTGCAGCGACCGCGCCGTGGTGGTGTGGCGACCCTTGGCATCGTGCTCGCGAATGCCCGCAGTCTGTTGCGGCGATTGCTGCGCCGCTCCGGCCAGCGTGTTGACCAGCGTCGATTTGCCGACGCCGGAGGAGCCGACCAGCGCCACCGTCTGCCCTGCGCCACACCAGGGAGCAAGCGCCGCTGCGGCATCGGCGACGCGCGGGTTCAGCGTCACTACGGGCAAACCACGCTGAAGGGCGGCAGCCTGGCTTTGGTATCTCTCGGCATCGTCAGCGGTGTCGGCCTTGGTCAGCAGGATCACCGG
Source organism: Mesorhizobium sp. M0139 (assembly GCF_040322455.1). Classification (NCBI taxonomy): domain Bacteria; kingdom Pseudomonadati; phylum Pseudomonadota; class Alphaproteobacteria; order Hyphomicrobiales; family Phyllobacteriaceae; genus Mesorhizobium; species Mesorhizobium sp. M0139. Next base: position 98,075 of record NZ_JAMYTN010000008.1, on the reverse strand, counting down.
CGTCGTTCCGGCCTGGTTGGCCAGCGCCAGATAGCGCTCGAGCCGGGCGATGTTGAAATCGGCATTGCAGGACGTCACGATGAACAGCGTGTCGACATTGGCCGCGGCCAGCTGCGGGATCCTGCCGCCCTGGGTACGGCGCTCCAGCACCGTCTTGCGGGTCAGCCGGCGGCGCAGCAGATGTGTATGCTGCTCGACCAGCACCCAGTCGCCGACGGCGTAGTCGCCGGTGTTGGCATTGGCCGGCAGCGTCAGATCCACTGGCCCTGCCCGGGACAGGCCGGCCAGGCGGTCGCGGTGCACCGAGGCGATGCGCGTCGGCACGAGGTCTGCCTCATCGGCTTCAAGCTGGTCGCCGAAGAAATCCGTCCAGCCCAGGCTTGCGAGGGAAGCCGTCACGGTTTTGACCACGGCGACGGCGTCACAGACATCGGAGAGTATCCTTTGGCAAAATGGGCGCGGACCCTCGGGGCGGTTGTTCAAGCCGTGTATGGGCGGCATGGCGGCATTTGGCAAGCCGAACCGCGCCGATGGCCGAGCCGTTTCGCGCACCACGTTGGAACGCATCGCGGCGGTGGTTCGCTGATGCGCTTACGCGTCGTTACTCTCAATGTCTGCAACACGGAAGGCGAACCGGAGCGCCTGGCGGCCATCAACCGGGAGCTGAGGCGGCTCGACCCCGATCTGTCGCTCTCCAGGACGTCGTCCAGACAGCCGATGTGAAATCCCTCGATACGCTGCCGATGGTCTTGATTTGCATGCCACGCATCAGGCCTCGTCGTCGACCTCGAAGTTGGCAGGGACGGCTGAGGATGGCAGGTCGAGAAGCCTGCCAAAAGGGGGAGGGGGATGGCCGGTACCGCAGGGGGCGGGGGGTTGGGATGGGGTTGCCTGAAGCACCGGCCAAAGCGGGACAAGTCCCACGCCCACAAGCTAGCAGAGCTTGGATCGGTTCATATGGTGTGATCGCGGAACTGGCGCAAAAGCGCTTTCACATCCCCGCGCAGGCGTCGGCAACGAGCCCGCAACCGGGGGTTTCCGGTCGTTTGGTGGGTTGCGCAAGCGTCGGTTGAAGGCGCTGCGGGAGGCTGTCGTTTTTAGTGCGGTTCGAGTGCTATGCGCTCAGCGACAGGTGCTCAAGGCAGGGCAATCGCGTGGCGCCACCACATGCGATTGTCCTGCTTACGCCACCGGCAGCGTTCGCCCCGCAATCAGATCCGCAGCCTTCTCCGCAATCATGACCACGGCCGCGTTGGTGTTGGAGGACACGATGCTTGGCATGACCGAGCTGTCGCAGACACGCAGGCCTTGCAGACCGCGCACGCGCAACTCGGGATCGACGACGCTGTCGGCATCGCCGCCCATCCGGCAGGTGCCGACTGGGTGATAGGCGCTGCGGCCATGTTCTCGGGCGAAGGCTTCGAGTGCTGAGCGCCCCTGCATCGCCTTGCCGGGCAGATGCTCGCGGCTGATGTATCTGGCGAAGGCTGGCTGCGACAGGATTTCGCGGCTGATCTCGATGCCGTCGATGGCGCGTTCGAGATCATAGCGCTCGGCGAACGGGTTGGGGTCGATGATGGGCGCATCGCGCAGGTCCGCGGACTTGAGCGTGACGCTGCCGCGCGAACGCGGGCGCACATGGTAGGAGTTCAGCGTGCAGCCATTGCCGCCGGGAACCGAGCCGATGCCTTCCTCAACGCCGGCGCCGGGCAGGAAATGGAACTGGATGTCCGGCGTCTTCTCCGCGCGGTCGCCCCACCAGAAGCCGCCGGCCTCGACGATGTTGGAGGCCACCGGCCCCTTGCCGAACAGCGCATATTCAAGACCGGCGACCGCTTGCCAGCGCTTCTTCTTGTAACGGTCGATGCCGTGCGGTCCGTTGAGCTCGGCGACGACATCGACGTCCATGTGATCGTGCAGATTCTGGCCGACGTTTTTGGAATCGTGGACCACCTTGATGCCGTGCTCGCCGAGATGCACGGCCGGGCCGATGCCGGACAGCATCAGCAATTTCGGCGAGCCGATGGCGCCGGCGGCGACGATGACTTCGCGCTCGGCGCGGAGCAGTTCGGTGCGGCCATTGACGATGATCTCGACACCGATGGCGCGGCCGTTCTCGACCACGATGCGGCTGACGGAGGCGTCGGTGCGTAGCGTCAGATTCTTGCGGCCGAGCGCCGGCTTCAGATAGGCGACCGCCGTGCTCGAGCGTTTCCCCCGGCGCGTCGTCGTCTGGTAGAAGCCGGCGCCCGCCTGCTTACCGGCGTTGAAGTCGGCGCGGAAAGGAAGGCCCGCCTGCTGCGCCGCCTTGACGAAGATGCGGGTCAGCGGATGCGGCGCGCCGCTGGAGACGCCGAGCGGGCCGTCAGTGCCGTGCTGCGCATCGGCAAAAGTGTCGTTGCCCTCGGAGCGGACGAAGTAGGGCAGCACGTCGGCATAGCTCCAGCCGGCACAGCCATTCTCAGTCGCCCAGCCGTCATAATCCTCAGGGCAACCGCGGGTGAACACCTGGGCGTTGATCGAGGAGCCGCCGCCCAGCACGCGGGCCTGCGGATAGACCATGGTGCGGCCGTCGATCTCCTTGCCGGGCGCGGTGTGATAACCCCAGATCAGCGGCCCCGACGTCATCTTGAAGAAGCCGACCGGCAAATGGATGTAGCGGTCGGTGTCGGGCGGACCGGCCTCGAGCAGCACGACGGACACGTCCGGGTCCTCGCTCAGCCGGGCGGCCAGAATGCAGCCAGCCGAACCGCCGCCGACAATGATGTAATCCGTCATTTCCACTCCCGGGTTCTCTTTGTTGGAGCATGATCTCCGGACAAAACGGTTTCCCGATTTGTCCGAGAAAACCGGTTCCCACTTCTAGGGATCATGCTCCGGCGGGCGATGAAAATCACCGCCCCTTCCTCTTGCGCGCGACGATCTCAAGTCGCTTGTGCCACGTCAAGAGAAAGGGTATGGTTATCGTGTTGAAGGGTTGTCGTACAAGTGGAGGAGCTTGACGATCCTCACCACGAGGTCCCGGCCGCGCTCCCTGCGCAAGATGCCGGGCGGAACAGAATTCAATCGGGAGGTTTCGAGGTATGAACGACACGAAGAATTTTGCGGTCAACCGGCGCACGCTGATGATGGGCGCCACCGCCGGCGTGGCGGCACTCGCGATGCCGAGCGTGCTGCGCGCGCAGGAAAAGCCGACGCTGGTGACGTCGATCCGCTCGCTGTCCAACCCCTATCACGCGGTGTGGAAGACCGGCGCGGAAGCGTATGCCAAATGGGCCGGGCTGGAACACGTCACGCTGGTTTCGGAAGGCAACAGCGAGAAGGGCATTGCCGACATCAAGGCGATGCTGGCCAAGACCGGCGGCAACATGGTGCTGAATTCCGATCCCAACGACACGCCCGATGCGCGCCCGATCGTCGAGGCCTGCGCCAAGGCCGGCGCCTATGTGGTGACCCAGTGGAACAAGCCTGGGGATCTGCACCCGAAGGATTTCAACCCGAACTATGTCTCGCATATCGAGTTCGACGGCATCGACAGCGGCAAGACCATCGCCGAGATCCTGTTCAAGACCATTGGCGGCAAGGGCGGCATCGTCGCACTCGGCGGCCTGATCTCGACCACGGCGGCGATCGAACGCAAGAAGGGCCTCGATGCGGCGCTCGCCGCCAACCCGGACATCAAGCTGCTCGACTTCCAGGTCGCCAACTGGAAGTCGACCGAAGCCTTCGACCTGATGGGCAATCTGCTCACCCGCTTCGGCGACGACATCAAGGGCATCTGGGCGGCCAATGACGATATGGGCTCGGGCGCTCTGGAAGCGCTGCGTGCCGAAAATCTCGCCGGCAAGGTGCCGATCGTTGGCGTCGACGGCATCAAGACGGCGGTCGATGCGGTGCGCACCGGCGAGTTCGCCTGCACCGTCACTTCGGATCCGTTCTGGCAGGGCGGCATGGGTCTGGCCATCGGCTACAACGCCAAGATCGGCAAGTTCGACCCGACCAAGGAGCCCGCGGAGCACCGTGAGTTCTACGGCAAGGCGGTGCTGATCTCGCACGACAATGTCGAGGAATATTACAAGACCAATGTCGATGCGAAGCCCGAGATCGACTGGAACGATCTGTGGGGCCGGGTCACCGGAGCAATCCGCACCTGATCCATCGGAGTGGGCTGCAACTCCCTGGCGGCCCGCTTCCTCCCGCAGCCGTCGCGATCCCCTTGTCGCGACGGCTGTCACCAGCAGACGGGAAGCGGTTTCTTGACAATCCATACAGAACCCCTGAAGTCCGTTTCGGACATCGAGCGGACGACGCCTATGACATCGTTCCCCGGCCGTATCGCGACATTCCTGGGCGGCAGGCGCTGGCGCAGCCTGGCGCCGCTGGCGGTGCTGATTGTACTCTGCGTACTCATCGCCATTGCCAACCCCAATTTCATCGAGCTGCGCAATCTGGTGCGGCTTGCGAATTCCGCCGCCGTGCCGCTGACGCTGGCGATGGGGCTGACCTTCATCATCCTGATGGGCAGCATCGACCTTGCAGTCGAAGGCACGCTTTCGGTGGCGGCAATGGTGCTTGTGCTGCTCGCCGCCAATGACGGCAACGGCAACGACTATGGGTGGTGGGCGGTGCTCGCTGCCATCGCCGCCGGCACCGCCATGGGCTTCGTCAGCGGTCTCGTCCAGACCATGCTGCGCATCCCGTCCTTCATGGGCACGCTCGGCATGTGGTTCATCGGCCTCGGCCTGTCGGTCTATATGCTGGGCGGCACGGCCATCAAGCTGAACGACGCCTCGATCCGCGACCTGGCCTTGCACCGTTTCCTCGGCCTGCCGGTGGCGGTCTGGGTCGCGTTCGGCGCCTTCCTGCTCGCCACTGTCATCCAGTATCACACCAAGCTCGGCCGCCACATATTGGCGATCGGCGGTGATGAGGATGTCGCCAAGCTCTCCGGCGTCAATGTCGTGCGCGTGCGCATCACCGCTTTTGCGCTGGCAGGGTTCTTCTTCGGCATTGCCGGCGTGCTGGCCGCGGCACAGCTCGGCCAGTCGCACGCCGTCATCGGCGACGGCAGGCTGTTTGCAGCGGTCACCGCAGTGGTCGTCGGCGGCACCGCTTTGACCGGCGGCGAGGGCGGCGTCGTCAACACGCTGATCGGTGTGCTGATCGTCACCGTGCTTGCCAATGGCATGATCCTGCTCGGCATCTCGCCCTACATCCAGCAGACGGTGCAGGGGCTGATGATCATCGCCGCGGTGGCGCTGTCGCTCGACCGCGTCCGCCTGAAAATCGTCAAGTGAGCGCCATGCTGCAGGCGTCCAACATCATCAAGAATTTCCCCGGCGTCCAGGCGCTGCGCGACGTCTCCATCGAAGTGCAGCCCAACGAGGTGGTCGGGCTGATCGGCGAGAACGGCGCCGGCAAGTCGACGCTGATGCGGGTGCTGGCCGGCGGCTACCGGCCGGATGGCGGCTCGCTCACGCTGGATGGCGAACAGCTGCGCATGCGCAACGCCCGTGATGCGGCCAGGCATGGCATCGGCATGGTGTTCCAGGAGCAGTCGCTGGTGCTGAACCTGACGGTTGCCGAAAACATCTATCTCGGCGAAGAGGACCGCTTCACCCGCTTCGGCCTCGTCAATTGGCGCGCCATGAACGCGGCGGCGCGGCGGCAACTGGCCAAGATCGGCATCGACATCGACGTCACCGCGCGCACCTCCGAACTCACCTTCGCCGCACGCCAGATGGTCGAGCTCGCCAAGGCGCTGACCTTGGAGGAAGTGGTCGAGCGGCAGTTGCTCATCCTGCTCGACGAGCCGACCTCGGTGCTCAACGCCGCTGATATCGAGGTGCTGTTCGCGCGGGTGCGCTCGCTTAAATCCCGCGCCAGTTTTGTGTTCGTCTCGCACCGCCTCGACGAGGTGCTCAACATCTCCGACCGTGTCTACACGATGAAGGACGGCGCGGTCGTCGCCGAGCACCGCGCAGCTGAAGTCACCGCGCCGGAGCTGCACGAGATCATGGTCGGGCGCGGCTTGCAGGCCGAATATTACCGCGAGGCCCGCCAGCTCGCGCCGCGCGATATCGTGATGGTCGAGGCCAAGGGGCTTGGCGCCAACGGTTACTATCACGGCGTCGATCTCTCGATCCGGGCCGGCGAGATTGTCGGCATTGCCGGCGTCGTCGGCTCCGGCCGCGAGGAGGTGACGCGCACCGTTGGCGGCTTCGTCCAGCATGATGCCGGCGAGATGAAAATCGCCGGCGATGCCGTGCGCTTCTCCTCGCCGGAGCCGGCTGTGCGCAAGGGCATCGGCTATGTCCCGCGCGAGCGCCGGCTCGAAGGGCTGGTGATGTTCCTGTCGATCGCGGAGAACATTTCGCTGGCCGATCTCTCCAGCGTCATGCGCCATGGCGCCATCGATTATGGCAAGGAGCGCCGGCTTGCCGCCGACTGGATCAAGCGGCTGCGCATCAAGGCGCCCGGTCCCGATGCCGCCTGCCGCAAACTCAGCGGCGGCAACCAGCAGAAGGTGGTGCTGGCGCGCTGGATGACGGCGGGCTCGCGCATCCTGGTGCTCGACCATCCGACGCGCGGGCTTGATGTCGGCGCCAAGGAAGAGGTCTACGAGCTGGTGCGCGACCTCTCCGCGCAAGGCGTGGCGATTCTTTTGATTTCCGACACGCTGGAGGAAACGATCGGCCTGTCGCACCAGGTGCTGGTGATGCGCGACGGTGCAATCACCGCGCGCTTCGATGCCAGTCCGGGCAACAAGCCGAACCAGGTCGATCTTCTCAGGGCAATGGTGTGAACCGATGAATGAGGCGTTCTCCATCAGGCAGGTTTTCGAAGGCAAGTGGACGCAAGGCGCCATTCCGCTGATCCTGCTGGTCGGCCTGCTGCTGATCATCGAGATCGCCGCGCCCGGCTTCCTCACCGGCGAAACCGTGGCGCTTTTGTTTGCCAACACCGCCGTGCTGTTCATCCTGGCGACCGGCGTCACCTTCGCCATCCTGCTTGGCGGCATTGATTTGTCGATCCAGGCGGTGGCATCGCTGGCCAGCGTCATCCTGGCGCAATTGCTGCCTTCGCTCGGCCTTGCCGCCTTCCCGGTGGCGATCCTGTCGGGGCTCGCCTTCGGCGTGTTGAGCGGCGTCGTCCACGTCAAGCTGCGCGTGCCGTCCTTCGTCGCGACGCTCGCCACCGGCGGCGTCGTCACCGGCTTGGCGCTCTGGGTCTCCAATGGCCGCGCCATCACCATCGAGGAGGCTGGTCGCGAAAACACCGCCTGGATCAACGCCACTGTCGCTGGCATTCCCGTGGTGGTGCTGATTTCGGCGGTGATCGGCATCGCCGCCTTTCTGGCGCTGCGCTACACGCGCTTCGGCCGCCAGGCGATCGCGGTCGGCGCCGGCGAGCCGGCGGCGTGGGCCGCGGGCATCAATGTCGACCGCACCAAGATCATCGCCTTTGCCGCGTCGGGTATGCTCGCGGCCATCGCCGGCATCGTGCTGGCAGCCAGGCTGTCGAGCGGTTCGCCGGTGCTGGCCAACCAGCTGCTGCTGCCGGCCATCGCCGCCGTCATAGTCGGCGGCACGGCGATCACCGGCGGGCTCGGCGGCGTTGCCCGCACGGCGGTCGGCGCGCTGATCATCTCGATCGTGCGCATCGGCATGACCTTTGTCGGCGTCAACATTTTCCTGGAAAATATGGTGTTCGGCGCGGTGCTGATCGCTGCCGTCGCCATTACCATCGACCGCAGCAAGATCGCGGTCATCAAGTGATCCCGCCTCCCAGGCAAGCGCGGACAGGACGGGACCGCATCGGCGCGAGGCCGATGCGGTCCGGCCCGATCGGATCACATTGTGTCGAGGCCGATCAGCTCGATCTTGTAGCCGTCGGGGTCTTCGACGAAAGCGATGTGGGTGGTGCCGTGCTGCATCGGGCCGGGCTTGCGCGGGATCTTGGCGCCGCGCTTTTCCAGTTCGGCGCAGACGGCGTAGATGTCGTTGACGCCGAGCGCCAGATGGCCGAAGCCGGTGCCGATCTCGTAGGGCTCCTCGCGGCCCCAGTTCAGCGTCAGCTCGACGACGGCTTCCTTGTCCTCGGGGCCGTAGCCGACAAAGGCGTTGGTGAACTTGCCGCCGGGGTAGTCGTCGCGGCGCAGCAGGGTCATGCCGAGCACCTCGGTGTAGAAGGCGATCGACTTGTCAAGGTCGAGCACCCTGATCATGGTGTGCATATAGCGAAAGCCCGGGGCGTCGCTCATTGGGGAAGTCCTCCGAATTCTGTGATTTGCGGGTCTGATCATCCACATCGCACGCTTGGCGGCAAGCCTCGCTTGATGTTCTCAATCAGGGTTGTATGATAACACGACAACGTCGGTATTTGTCCAGTCGTTTTGCCGAGGGGCCTAGAGCCAATCCATGAATGCCGTCCTGCCAACCTCCGCATCGCAGATCGCAGCCCTGGCCGGCCTGCTGCCGAATGGCGGGCTGCTGACCGAGGAAGTGGATCTGGCGCGCTACAGCCGCGATTGGTCGGGCGATCATTTCGGCCGGCCGCTGGCCGTGGCGCGGCCCTCTTCGGTGGAGGAGATGTCGGCGCTGATGCGGTTCTGCCATGCCGAGCGCATTCCGGTGGTGCCGCAAGGCGGCCTGACCGGGCTCGTGGGCGCCGCAGTGGCGGCGGATGGCGGCGAGATCGTCATCTCGCTGGAGCGCATGAACCGTATCCGTTCGATCAGCCCGATCGACTTTGCCATGGTGGTCGAGGCTGGCTGCATCCTCGAGGATGCCAAGCGCGAGGCTGAAGCGAGCGACTGCCTGCTGCCGATCACCTTCGGCGCGCAGGGCAGCTGCCGCATCGGCGGCAATGTCGCCACCAATGCCGGCGGCTTCAACGTCCTGCGCTACGGGATGACGCGGGATCTGGTGCTTGGCCTCGAAGTGGTGCTGGCCGACGGCCGCATCTGGAACGGGCTGAAAGTGCTGCGCAAGGACAATCGCGGCTATGATCTGAAGCAGATCTTCATCGGCTCGGAGGGCACGCTGGGCATCGTCACCGCGGCGGCGCTGAAACTATTCCCCAAGCCGACGCAGATCGAAACCGCGCTGCTTGGCCTGCGCTCCGTCGAGGACGCGATGGCACTCTATGCAAGGGCGCGGCGCGATTGCAGCGATTTGCTCACCGCCTTCGAACTGATCCTGCGCGGCGGCATCGAGATCACCATGCGCGAAGGCCAGGATTTTCCCGATCCGCTCAGCCAGCCCTATCCCGTCTATGTGCTGATCGAGGTGTCCTCCGGCGGGCTGATCGACCTCTCCAACATGCTGCTGGGGTTTCTCGGCAGCGTCGAGGACATCGTCGAGGACGGCGTCATCGCTTCGACGCGGGCGCAAGCCGAGCGGCTGTGGCTTTATCGCGAGATCATGGTCGAGCGGCAGGGCAGGGGAGGCCGCTACCTGCGCACCGATGTGTCGGTGCCGATCTCCAGGCTTGCCGATTTCGTCACCGATGCGCTGGCCGCCTTGGAGAAAGCCCGGCCCGACGCGCTGGCCGTCACCTACGGCCATGTCGGCGACGGCAACATCCACCTCAACGTCGTGCCGCCGGAAGGCATGGGCACCGAGGCGATGGAACATCTGTTCGAGCAGGCGGAAGCCGAGATCTTCACCGTCGTCGATCGCTATGGCGGCTCTATCAGCGCCGAGCACGGCATCGGCCGGGTCAAGCAGAAGGCGTTCCTCGAACGCATCGATCCGGTGACGCTCAACCTCGCCGCCGGCATCAAGGACGCATTCGACCCGCGCCACATTCTCAGCAACGGCCGCATTCTGGCGTCCGCACCCGCCGTCGACTATAGGTGAGCGATGACGCTGAAACTCGACAAGGTCAATCGCGGCCCACACCTCTCCACTCTGGTGGCCAGTTCCATCTCGCGCGAGATCGCGCAAGGCCGGCTGAAGCCGGGTGACCAGCTGCCGACCGAGGCGGCGCTGGCAACCACTTTCGGGGTCAGCCGCAACGTGGTGCGCGAGGCGATCGCGCGGCTGCGCTCGGAAGGCCGAATCTGGTCGCAGCAGGGGCGCGGCGCCTTCGTGGTCGAGAGCAACAACCCGACGGTGCTGACCATCGACCATGAGACGCTGCAGCGCGCCGACTCGTTTCGCAATCTGTTCGAACTGCGTGGCATCCTCGAAGTGCAGGCGGCGGCCCTTGCCGCAAAACGGCGCAGCGACGCCGATCTCAAAGCCATGGGCGATGCGCTGTCCGGCATGCGCGCCGCCCCCTATGGCAGCGTCGCCTGGCTGCGCAGCGACCTCGAATTCCACCGCACCGTCGCCGAGGCGACGCGGAATTCCTACATGGGCCAGTTCCTGGTCTTCGTGTCCGAGCGGGTGCGCGAAAGCATTCTCGCCGCCGGCAACCAGCAAAAGTCGGACGACATGGCCCGCATCACGCTCGGCGAACATGAGCGCATCCTGAGAGCGATCCGTGCCGGCGACGCCGAAGGGGCGCAAGCCGCGATGCGCGACCATCTGGCGGGCGCGGCGCTGCGGGTGGGGTTGCATGAGGGGGAAGCTGCGGAGAAAGCGCCGGGGCCCGAGGCAGCGTCTCCGGTACGGCATTCGCGGTTGCGGAAGGCTGTGCGCGGGCAGGCTTAGGGATAGCCTCGCCTTGTCCGCGCGCTGGGCCAATCGCCTATGGCGGCGCTGACCCCCACTCCGTCTCGGCTTCGCCGAGCCACCTTGCCGGGGCGAGCCACGGGTCTCGCCCGTCCTTCGGACCCCCCATTTCATGGGGGATGAGGAAATGCCAATCTCCGAGATCGCAGCCCTTCAAAAGCTTGGGTTTCCTCTCCCCCACGAATGTGGGGGTAGAGGTGGCTCGGCGAAGCCGAGACGGAGTGGGGAGCGCCATATCAGATTTCACTCGGTCGTCGGCTCAACCAGCTCAGGGCCGGAGATAGGCCGCCACCCCACCGCGCTATTTCAGCGGCAGAAACAGCTCAAGCACCACCTCGCGCACCGGTCCATTCGACGAAAAGTGTCGCTGGCAATAGATCGGAAAGTCGCGCGCCTCCTCGCCGCTGGCCGGAAGCCATTCGCGGTAGAGGTAGAGCGCTGCCGGCTCGAGATTGTTGGTGTTGCCGGGGTAGCGCAGCACCGCGCAGCGTCCGCCGGGGATCACGCCGGCCTTCATCTGCGCGCCCTCGATCGGCCCATCCTCTACCGGCAGCTCGGTTCCGGCGCAGATGTCCATGCTGTAGTCGGCCGGGTTCGCCGGCTCCCTTTCGGAACGGAAGATGTTGAAGGTCGAGCTTGTCTCGGGCGAGAGGCCGGCCGCCTTTCGCCAGGCGATGAAGCGCTGGATGGTGTCAGGAAGCGTCGCCCGATCGCCGCGATGCTCCAGGATCGCCACCGGCGTGGGCGGCACATCCCGGATCATCACGTCGCCGGGTTCAAGAATTATCTGCATGAGCGTGGTCCTTGCTTTGTCGAGCGGCCCGAAGGCCATGAGCCACGCCCCCCAGTCGGGAGACTTCCGGAACGACGAAGGCGATTGTCCGAACCGCTGCCGAAAAGCGCGGGCGAAGGCATCCGGTGCGTCGTAGCCGGCATCCATCGCTATGTCGGTGACGCTGTGGGCGTCGCTCTCGGCCAACCGGTACGAAGCGCGTTTCAGGCGGGCGAGCTGGACATAGCGATGCACGGACACCCCGAAGGTGGACGTGAACTGCCGGTGAAAATGGAATTTCGAGAACGCCGCAACGCCGCTCAACGCTTCCAGGCCCAGATCGTCGTCGAGATGCTGGTCGATATGATCCAGCACCCGCCGCATCCGGGCATGGTAGTTTTCAAGTGGCGTCATCAAACGTCTCGTCCTGCGTGGCGACACCAGATAGGCGCGTCAGGGCATTTCGCGCTCGACCGATATTGCGGTTTGACACGGATGGATGGCTGTTCGCTAGGCGGGTGCTTGGAGGTGCGCCAGGTCTGCTCGAGAGCGATGCGGCTGCGGAGTCGGCATCACGGGCGCGAGGGGCAGCGTCTCCGCTGCGCATTCGAGATTGCGGAAGGCTGTGCGCGGGCGGGCTGACGGTCGAATTTCCGCCTTTGAATGTCCGGCGTTGAATGCCATATTCGTCGGATGGAAATGGATGCCTGCGAAATGAAGGTAGTCGATGGTTGGTCGTACCTCACGATCGACCAAGCGCTTGGTCTAAATCCCAAAATTCCGAAGCGTTGCCCAGAGTGCCATGGCGCTGTCCGTGCACACCGCGAAAGCAACAATGGGATGCGCGCTCATTTCGAACACATCGACGGCCATGATGGATGCTCACTGAAACCGCGAACCTTCTCAGGCAAACGGTCCATGCATCCTCACGCATTATCATGACCGATAAGCACCCGCACTGGCGACAGGTGAGACTGAGGATAAGAAGCTACTCGCCATACGCAACGCGCCGAAGCAGCTATCATAGACGCGACTGGCCAATGCCTGACCTATCAACAAACTAACCAAAACAAAGCAGTATGTTATACTTCGTGTACCCAAGACTCGATTCCGTTCGGGATGCGATGTATGCAATCCGAATTGGGATGGGTGGAGCATCATGGCTCTTGCATGTGGGGCGGTATGTCAGCCGGCGGAGGTGCGTCGGGAAATAGAGTCGTTTGGTTCAAGCACCAGCCCGATCCGGGTGGACACAGATTCAGGCGAGGGATTTCTCAAATCGATGGGAAATCCGATGGGTTCTGCGATACTTGTGTCGGAATTGGTGTCTGGAGAATTGGCTTCTTGGCTTGGCCTCAAGGTGCCGCCGTTTGCCATAGTCCACGACTGTCAAATAGACCTGACTATGGAAAGGAATGGGGCGCGCATGGTGCCGCCCATGTTCTTTTCACGCGCCGTTGATGGAACCCCACACGACGGAGGAGACACTTTTTTGTCTCGTCTCCGAGAGCCTGGTGACGTGGCGTTGCTGGTTGTTTTCGATACGTGGGTCCGCAATTGGGACCGGTTTTTTGATGGACAAGACAACGCCGACAACCTACTTTATGTGAAGGCTGAGGGGCGTCGTAAATACGATCTTGTGCCCATCGATCATTCAAGCTGTTTTATTGGGAATGACGTTGATTTTCCTATGGGGCCGGCCCCTGAGGCATGGGTCCTAGACCCAAATGTATATGGTAAGTTTCCGGCCTTCGATCCATATATCGACGCGAAGTCAGTCAAGCGCGCCGTCGAGAAGCTGTCTCAATTAAAGCGCGATTTCGTGGTTGAAGTCGTTAATTCTATTCCTGCACAATGGGGCTTTGGCCCCAACGCCGCGCTCTCGCTGGTCGATTTGATTTGTGAGCGCGGCCAATATGTGGTGAACACGATCTCAGGGCGATTGGTGGATGAACCGGAAATCCCGGGGTTGGTAAAATGATCCGAGAGTCACAAGGCTATTTTTCGCTCGTTCAATACTCAGAGTTCCCGGAGCGGGCTGAGTTTGTGAACATTGGCGTCATTGTGTTCGCTCATGCTTCGGTTTTTGTGAAGTTTAGCCATAGCCCGCGCCGCGCCGAGCAGGCGTTCAAAATCCATCTCGGTAACCATTTTCAGCACCTGAAAGAATCGATGGAAGGTCGATTGCGGTATGAATTTGGTAACGGCTGGGACAGGGAAAAGATCGAGAAATTTATAGGGCTCAGGTCTGGGAAGGTTCGCCTGTCCCCGGTTCGATCTGTGTTGGTTAAAGACCCCGAGAAGCTTGTCAGCGAACTGTTCGAAAAGCTGGTTGGTGAGGTACCCAGCTCGCCGCGCGGCCAAAGGCTGTCGACAAAACTGGCGCAAGCTTTTCGTTCTAATGGCGTCGAAGACTTCCTCGTGAAGCCTGACCCCGTCCATCTTTCCGGAGGCGTAAAGATCGAGGTTCCCTTTGCCTATCAGAATGGAGCCTTCAATCTGATTGACGCCGTGTCGCTTGCGGGTGACCCGGATAAGGCGCTCAACCGCGTCAGCCCGCATATGATAGAAGGCGAACTTCTTTACCAAGAAACCGCCCTTGATCGACCTGCTCGCTTAGTGGTGGTCGGGGACGATGCGCAGGCACAGGATGCGGAATTCGTAAACATGATTGCGGAGCAAATGGACCGCCACCATGTCCGATTCTATACCCTAAATGAGATCGAGCCGTTGGTTAGGGACATTCGCCAGAATTACGTCCTCCATCGCTAGTTCCGCGTTCGACGCCTTGCAATTTGTCAATCGCGGTTTCAAACCCCTTTCGCCTTCATATGCTTTAAGCTTCCGGGCGGCTCCGTTGAGCCGCTCGGATTTCACGCCAAGGGCTACAGGATGTAGGGACCGTTGGCTTGCGCCCGAATCCACCCGTTTTCTATTGGCCCGGTGATGTCGCCTCCACCAGCGACACCCCGTTCAACCCCGCAACAATATCCGACAGCGCCGGCACGAATTTCTCGCCGTGGCCGGTGGTGACCGCCGTGGCAAAGCCATTGCGCACCGCAGCGCCGATCGGGTTGGCCACGCCGGCTGATTGCGCGAAGGAGGCGAGGTAGGTCATGTCTTTCAGCGCGTTGACGATTGCGAAGCGTTGGGCGTTTTCGTTGCGGTTGAGGATGAAATCGAAGAAGGCCTGGTAGAAGCCGCAATCCATGCGGCTGCCGGAGATGACGCTGTTGAAGACCTGCGGCGTCAGGCCGGCTTTGGCGCCCAGCGTCAGCGCTTCGGAATAGATGGCGGAATAGCCCATCGAGACGAAATTGTTGAGCAGCTTCATGGTGTGGCCGCTGCCGGTCGGGCCGGTGGGAACGACGCGCGCGGCAAAGGCTTCGAGCACCGGGCGTGCGCGGGCGACCACTTCGGCCGCACCGCCGACCATGACGTCGAGTTTGCCTTCGGCGGCTTCCTTGGGCGTGCGCGCCAGCGGCGCGTCGATCAGCGTCATGCCCTGCTCCGCGAGGTCGGCGGCAAGCGCTGTCGTCGATGACGGGTTGGAGGTCGAGCAGTCGATGATCAGCAGCGGCGTCTTGGCCGAGGCCAGTCCGTCCGGGCCCTTGACCAGTGCCTCGACCTCGCGCGAGCCGGTGACGCACAGGATGACGATGTCGCAGGCAGCGGCGAGGTCGCGCGGGCTGGCCGCTTCAGTGGCACCGGCCGCAATCAGCCGGTCGGCTGCGGTGCGGCTGCGGTGGACATGCACCGTCAGCGGCCAGCCTTTGCGCAGCAGATTGTCGGCCATGCCGGCGCCCATGCTGCCCAGGCCGATGAAGCCGATGCGTTCTTTCATGCAATCCTCCCATGGCTCGTGCCAGCGGGCCGAACTTTCGTCACCTTGCGGCGGGCACCCGTCGATGCAATTCTTTGAACAAGAATCGAACCGGAGTGCCACCGATGGCGGAGCCCATGACTTTCGACGCCATACCGCAGGCGCCCAACCTGCGGACGGGTCTGGTCAACACGCTGATTGCGCAGATCGAATCCGGTGACCTTGCGCCGGGGCAGCGGCTGCCGACCGAGCAGGAGATTGTTGCTGCCACAGGCGTCAGCCGCACCGTGGTGCGCGAGGCGCTGGCGGCGCTGCGTGCGCGCGGGCTGATTACCACGCGCCAGGGGCTCGGCGCCTTCGTCGCCAAGGATCCGCCGCCGAAGACGTTTTCCGTGCTGCCCGACGATCTCGAATCGATCGACGAGGTGCTGCGCGTGCTCGAACTGCGCATGGGCATCGAGGTCGAAGCGACCGGCCTTGCCGCCGAGCGGCGCACCGCGGCGGCGCTCCAGCAGATGAGCGCGCGGCTCGCTGCGCTGGAAGCGGCGGTGCGTGCCGGCGGCTCCGGCTCGGAAGAGGATTTCGGCTTCCACCGCGCCATTCTCGCTGCGACGCAGAACCCGAATTTCACCCGGTTGTTCGACACGTTCGGCAGCGCCATGGTCCCGCGCCATTGGACGCGGCTCGACCGGATGACGGAGGCTGAGCGGGAAAAATATCTCGACCGCATGCAGCGCGAGCATCGCGCCATTCTCGGGGCAATCGAAGCCAGGGACGTCAATGCCGCGCGGCGCGCCATGCGCAGCCATCTGACCAAAAGCTATGCCCGCTTCGAGGATCTGCGCAACAAGGCTGTTCACGATTAGGGGGCCAACCACGGTTGACGGACTGCTCATCCGGCGACCCCGCCGAGATAGAGTTCGTGCATCAGCGAAATGTTCCTCCCGGCTCCCACTGTTGCAGTCTTACCCCGTTGTCATACAACCCTGTAATCTGGTAAATCCAGGGAAGAGGGATGTCAATCGCGTTGCCATGCGGTATGAGGCTCCCGGAAAAATCGCAATCATGGAGCCGGCATTGCCGGCGAAGCCGCAAATCAGGAACAGCGAGATGCATTCACGGAAATTTGGCCGTACCGGCAGATCAGTCAGCGAGATCGGCTTCGGCGCGTGGGCGATCGGCGCCGCCTGGGGCGAGGTCAATGATGACGATGCGGTCGCAGCCCTGCATGCCGCGCTCGATGCCGGCGTCAGCTTCCTCGACACCGCCGACGTCTATGGCGACGGCCGTTCGGAAAAGCTGATCGCACGGGTGATTAAGGAACGCGGTGGCGCGCGCCCGTTCATCGCCACAAAGGCCGGACGGCGGCTGCCGAAGCAGACCGTCGAAGGCTACAGCGTCGAGAACCTCAACGGCTGGATCGACCGCAGCCTGAAATACCTCGAGACCGACACGCTCGACCTGGTGCAGCTGCATTGCCCGCCGACCGATCTTTACTACCACCCGGAGGTGTTCGAGCGTCTCGACCGTTTGGTGGAGCAGGGCAAGATCCGCAATTACGGCGTCAGCGTCGAGCGTGTCGAAGAGGCGCTGAAGGCGATGCAATATCCCGGCGTCGTCAGCGTGCAGATCATCTTCAACGCCTTCCGCCAGCGCCCGGCCGAGCTGTTCTTCGACCAGGCGAAAAAGAACGATGTCGCCGTCATCGCCCGCGTGCCGCTGGCCAGCGGCCTGTTGTCCGGCAAGTTCAGGGCGGACACCAAGTTCGAGACCACCGACCATCGCCTGTTCAACCGCAATGGCGAAGCCTTCGATGTCGGCGAGACGTTTTCGGGCGTGCCCTTTGACGTCGGGCTGGCGGCGGTCGAGAAGGTGCGGCCGCTGGTGTCAGGCGACACCACCATGGCGAAATTCGCGCTGCGCTGGATCCTGATGTTCAACGCGGTGACGGTTGTCATCCCCGGCGCCCGCAATCCGGCGCAGGCGGTTTCCAATGCGGAAGCGGCTGAGCTTGCGCCGTTATCCTCCGAGTTGATGGCCAAGGTGAAGGCGGTCTACGATGAGCACATCAAGCCCTACGTGCATCAGCGCTGGTGAGCCAGCGCCTGCCGGCCTCGACCGGCTGACTGACAAGAGGTCGGCCGGGCGCAAATTGCGCTCGTCGTTACAAGCTGTGCAGCGGATCCTGTGATCCACCGGGTCATTTAATCGGTCGCGCCGCTTGTTATTGTGCAGTGCAGCAACGATATTGCTGCGTGTGCGTTGTGTGCACGAGTCTGCCCATTCCGGCGCGCAAGGATACCAATTTGCGAGACATATCCGATACGATCGCCCGGCTGAGCGCGATGCGCCGCCGGCCAGCCGGTGCAGGACAGAGCAAGGACGATCACCTGTCCGAGATGACAGGGTTCGGGTCCAATCCGGGCGCCTTGCGTGCGCGGCTTTATCTTCCTGAAAACCTGCCGAAGCAGGCGGCGCTGGTCGTGGTGCTGCATGGCTGTACCCAGACTGCCGCCGGCTACGACCATGGTTCCGGCTGGACCGAACTTGCTGCCGATCAGGGTTTTGCCGTGCTTTTCCCCGAGCAGCAGCGCGCCAACAACGCCAATCTTTGCTTCAACTGGTTCGTGCCAGGCGATATAAGCCGCGACAGCGGCGAGGCGCTGTCCATCCGCCAGATGATCGAGGCGGCGGTGGTCACTCACGGTCTCGACCGCAAGCGGATATTCGTCACCGGCCTTTCCGCTGGCGGCGCCATGGCGGCGGTGATGCTGGCGACCTACCCGGACGTGTTTGCCGGTGGCGCGATCATTGCCGGGCTTGCCTATGGCAGCGCCTCGACCATCCCCGAAGCCTTCGACCGCATGCGTGGCCATGGCGGACCGTCCAGAAGCGACCTGCAGCGTCTGTTGCGGGAAGCTTCGCCGCACAAGGGGCCGTGGCCGAGGATTTCGGTCTGGCAGGGCTCGGCCGATACGACCGTGGTGCCTTCCAATGCCGACGCGGTGCTGGCGCAATGGCAGGGCGTGCACGGCCTCGCTCAAGCGCCGACACGCACGGAAAAGGTCGACGGTCAGAGCCGAAAAGTCTGGTGCGATGGCAAAGGCCGCGACGTGGTCGAGGCATACAGCATTGCCGGCATGGGCCATGGCACGCCATTGCAGGCGAGCGGCGCCAATGCTCTCGGCAAAGCAGGGCCGTTCATGCTGGATGTCGGGATTTCCTCGACGCGCCACATCGCCCGTTTCTGGGGGCTGACGAAGCCAGACGTACGACGCGCGGCGAAAGCCGAGGCCGCTTCAGGCACTGCATTGCAGCCTTTCTCGCCGAAGGAAAAACCGCGAGCTGTCCGTGTCGATCCGGCCCCGGAGCCTGTCAATCCGCCAGGCGGTCCGGCGGGCGGGATTACCAAGGTCATCGAGGACGCGCTCAGGGCAGCGGGATTGATGCGCTGAGGCTGAGGCTCCCCCCGCACAAAGGACAAGGGCAAGCGCCAGCATCATTATCGCAGCAGGCCTTCGTCCTCGAACGCATCCCAGCCCTTCAGTCCGGGCGGCGGGCCATCCGTGTCCCGGGCGTTCCTCGCAGTGCGAGCCTGCCCGGTGCCCTTTCCCGCGCGCGTCAGCGCGGCCTTGCCCGCGCCGCGCCGCCTGTTCTCGGCGACCGCCTGGACATCCTGCTCTCTCCACACGGTTGCCAGATCGCGGTCCAGGACGTCTTCGATGTGGTGCGCGTCGAAAACGTGGAAGGTGACAGACTTTGATCGCCCACGCATCTTGACCGTGCGTGTGCCGGTGCTTTGCAGCCGACCGTCCTTGAGCCATTTGTGGCGCTCGCGCGAAGAGATCGTAAGGATATCCTCGACCTCGCGTGGAAGCACAGGCAGCGCCTCCACTCCCTCCAGTGTTTTGGAGATGCTGGCAGAGGCGGCCTTGAACGCTTTCGCTTCGGATTTCGACATTCGCAATGCGATGCGGCCCGTCTCGGCCTTGACGTGCTTCCTGACTGCCCATGGCAGCCGGGCTCTGACTTCACGTTCGATCCCCTTGGAGCGCACGGCGGACCCGAGTGTCGCTGAAGGCGACAGCGGCCATTCGGCAATCAGTTGCGGGGACGGGCTCATGCTTTCCTGGGGCTGGTTTCGTTGGTTCGACGTTAACACGGCAAGAGCCGGTCAAGCCAAGGCAACAGCGAAAAGGGGCAGGTCCGATGAGAACCCGCCCCTTATGGCCGAATCTGAACGTCGCTTGCAGCGCGCCGACAGCCCCCTTGGCCCCGCCGCATTCCGGGGGCGGGGCTCGATGATCAAAGTGGGCTGGCGTTGCGCGTTTTGTCGCGCTCGGCCTCGATGTCGGTGTAGGGGTCGGCATTGGCATCGAAGCCGGTCCAGCCATCGGCTTCGTAGGCGCGTCGGCGGTCTTGCAGATCGACCGAGTTGGACTCGCCAAGAATACGCTCGGCCTCGTCGGCGAGTTCGTCACTGACCCTGGCGGTCACCATCGTGCCACCGCGGCGAACGCCCTCGGCATAGACATGCGCATCCCTTTCGGGGACGCCTGACTCGGTCAGCGCCCCGACGATGCCGCCGGCAGCGCCACCGACGACCGCGCCGCCAACGGCGCCGACCGCGGTGGCGGCCAGCCATCCTGCGGCCACGACAGGACCGACGCCCGGAATGGCCATGATGCCGAGCCCTGTCAGAAGCCCGCCGGCGCCGCCAATGACGGCTCCGAGACCGGCGCCGCCGGCTGCATCCTCGGCGGCGTTGGAAGTGTCGCCGTCGTCGTACCAGTCATCCGAATTGTTGGCGACGATGCTGATGTCGGCCTGCGGCACGCCGATTGCCTCCAGTTCGCCGACGGCGTCGGAGGCATCATCGTAGTTGTCGAAAAGTCCGGTTACGGTTTTCATGGTCTTGATCTCCTCGTTCTGGTTCAGAGGGTTCAGTTCGCGCCGGCAACGACGTTGCCCTGATAATCGAGCGCCACGGTCGTGGTCTTGCCATCCTTGGTGGCCTGACCGCGCCAGATGCCCTGGTCGTCTTTGGTCAGCTTGGACACGCCGGAGAAGCCGGCATCCTGAATGCGGCTCTTCGCCTGATCCTCGGTGAAGCTGTTGGCACCCGGGACCGGGGCGGCCGGATTGGTGGTGTCGGTCGTGCTCACGGCCGGGGTGGTGGAGCTGGTGGTCGACGATGCATTGTCGGCGGAAGCGATCTTCTCGACCATTTCCTGATGCATTTTGAGCGTCGGCAAGGTCTCGGAGGCGAAGGTCTTCAACTGCGCGTTGTCGCCGTCCTTGGCATAGCTCTCGAACAGCGTGACCGCCTCCGAATGCGCATCGCGCTGCATCTGGACATAGGGCTTGTCGACGGCATCGTTGGCATTCTGCAGAGCCTCCAGATCGGCCTTGTGCTTGGCGTCCAGCTCCGTCGGCACTTTCAGCTTCTGTTCGCCGGCGATGGTCGCAAGCTTGGCGTTGGCGGCGCCGTGATCGTCGATCATCTTCTTGGCGAAATCCTTGACGCCTTGATCCTGCGCCTTGCCCTCGGCGATCTTGCTCGAATCCACCTCGAACATGCCGCCGATGGCGGCCTTGTCGACAAAGTCCTGAGCACTGTCGGCGGCGAAGGCGGGCAGGGCGAAGACCATGGCTGTGGCGGTGGCCAGCGAAGCTAGAAGAACACGTGTTTTCATGGACAGAGATCCTCGTTGGGGCACACATCGTGCTGTGAGCCTAACCAGTGCGGCCAAGCTTTGTTCCGCCGCCCAAGCGTTATAACCGGGAGGGTCGATGCCGCGATGATGGCCCCTCATCCTCGGCTTTTGCGCCTTTGCGATGTCGACGCGTGGCGCGGACGGCGACCCGCTCGATGGGCGCCTTGCAAGTCCATCGCAAAGGGAAACGAGGCCTTCGCCGCCCGCAAGTGAACACCGCCCGCGGTGGCCTATCGAGGTTCAGCGATCGTTGCGTTCGAGGCGGCGCGCAACCTCTGTTTGTGCGACCTGCAGCAGCGTGTCTATTTCGAACATCGCCGCCGCATGGCCGCCGTCGCGAATGACACGGCGGGCGCGGTGGAGCAGGTCGGAGACCGTCCGCAGCGTTTCAGCATGGCTCGATCGATTCGACAAATGCGTGCCCTCCATCAGCCACAACCGTTGGATCGGGAGAGTGTTCCCAAAGTTGGCGGCCGGCCGGGTGAATGACTGTGAGCGCAGGCGGCGGAACCATCCTTGTCCGTTGGCCGTTCCCCCTGCCTCAACGAGAGGAACAGCCATGGCCGACAACGACACCCCGAAGGATACCGCGAAGGAAACCCCGAAGGACACCCCGAAGGACACCCCGAAGATGTCCGCCCGAGAGGCCCAGGAGGCCCTGGAGAAGCAGGTTGCATCGCTGAAGCGCGAGATCAGCAAGATCAACCGGACGCTTGCCGACCGTGCAGAAGATGCCGTCGGCGAAGCCGGCGGCTGGTATGGCAGCGCGACCGAGCGCGCGGCACGGGCAACGCAGCAGCTGAGATCGCAGGCGCAGACGGTGTCCGAAGCCGTCCAGCAAAATCCCGGCACCATCAGCAGCGCTTTCGTGCTTGGCGGCATTGCCGGGTTGTTGATCGGCATGCTGCTCGGGCAAAGCCAGGAACGCGACCGAAGCTGGTTCTAGCGGCGTATCTTATGAATATTGCGCCCGCCGGCTTTGCTGGCGGGCTTTGTATGGACGCCAGATCACTGTGGCTTTGAGTGAAAAACTCCCCGCTCGGGTAAACGGGATTTGTGGTCGGCGCCGCCCGCGCGGCGCCCTCGACAGGTGAGTTGAGTTTCCCTGCCGCGGTCGTATGTTGTTGACCGTAGTGGAGGATCACAAATGCCCATTCGACGCAAAGCCACCGAGGCCGGCGTTTTGCAGCCATCCGAACTCGAGCTGTTGGGCCGTGTATTCGAGCAGCTTAAGCGCGACGGTCAGTCGCCCGAAGCACGCGACGCCATCGCATCCCGGATTATCGCGAACTATATGGCCGGCGTGGTCGACGAAGCCGAGCTCGTCAGTCTTTCGAGGCAACCGCTGGGCCGGTAGTGCGCTTTCCATCCCGGGTTCAGAAGAGTTTCAGGTCGTCAAATCAGAGGGATAAGGCAATGCCGGCTGACCCACCGATAGAGCGACGGTCGCATATCCGTGATCTTGTTCTGAAGGAAGCGACAATCCGCGTTGGCGACGCCAGTATCAATTGTCTGGTTTGCAACCAGCACGCCCACGGCGCGGAGCTACGGGTCAAGGCCGATATCGCAATCCCCGACCGTTTCGTGCTTCACGTGCCAGTCGATCATACCAGCTATCGCGCCGTGGTGCGGTGGAGACGGAACGAGCGACTTGGGGTGCAGCTTGATTCGGGAAGGCAGGCGTAGATGGCGGTAGCCGGACGGATCACCCTGCTGTTCAAGTCCAGGGTTGATGGGACAAGGCAGGGCGCGTTTGCGGCACGAACGCTTCTTTCCATGCTGCTTGCGATTTGCAATCAGTTGCTATAGCGTCTCACTGCTTGCAAATTACAAGCGGTTAATCCGTGAACCGACTATGTGAAGGCGCTGCTTATGGCCAAACTTATCTTGGGAATGAACGTTTCCATCGATGGCTATGTCGATGACCTTGCCGGAAATCTGGTCATGGGCGCACCAAGCCAGAAGCACTTCGAGTACTGGATCGAGACGATTCGCAACCATGCCGGCGCTGTGTATGGCCGCCGGATGTACGAGGTCATGCGCTATTGGGACGATGATCGCGCGGAATGGGATGCTTCGCTTCGCCAGTTCGCGACACTCTGGCGCAAGCTGCCCAAATGGGTCGTTTCGCGCACACTTTCACGGGTCGGCCCCAACGCCACCCTCATCTCCGGCGATATTGAAACGCAGATTCGCGAGATCGCGGCCCGCACGGAGGGTATCCTGAGCGTTTCCGGTCCGGAACTGGCCGGTCTTATGACCGGGCTGGGCCTGATCGAGGAATATCACCTGCACGTGAGGCCGTTCGTGCTCGGCAAGGGCAAGCCTTTCTTCCACGAGGCAAGGCCTGCGCTGCAACTGGTGTCGAGCACATTGATCGATGACGATACGGTTCATATGATCTATGTGCCGCGAGGCTGAACGATAAGGCGCTTCAGCGCCAACATGCGAACCAACACGTACGTTCGCAGTGGGCCTGGTCCCGGCCTTCGCACCGAGGTCTCACATGTCAGCTTGCGTGCTGGGTACCCAAGCAGCAGAGGGTCTGCTGTCGGCCGAAAATCTGCCGGTCAGCAATGCGCCCCATGCCGGTCAAAGAGGCCTTGCCGCCGTTACTCCATAAGCAGACATTGCAGACCTACAAGGACATCGCTTTTACGCCCGAAGCGCCGCTTCGGTTGGTCCTTCAGTGACCTGGCGGCCCAAGGGCGTCGTCCTCCACCGCCCGCCCTCGTCCGCAACTCACCGTTGCCAGCGGCTCTGCTCCTGGCCTTCCCGCGATGACCGAGCGGGTAGTGAAACATCATGGTCAAGCCTGAAAAGCAAGGTCCAACCTAGCCGCCTTTCCAGGCCTGCGTCATCATCGTCCAGCAGTTCAGGATCCTGCGTGCGCCAGCCGGGTCCGTCGGGTCGGCCGGCCGCACAGTTTTTTCATCCCGCTGGAACATTGGCGAAGGAATGCAGTTGGGGTCGCTGCAGATGCCGCCGCGTGGTGCCTGTGGGCGATTGGTGGCAACACCTGATCGGCCGCCGCTCCTTTACGAGGCGGCTTAGCGTGTGAGCCAATCCTGCAGCAAAGGCCTTGGGATTGGAACGACCAACAGGAGGCAGTCATGAAGCACCAGACACTCGATCAACTCCAGTCAGTCGCGGACATCAGTCCACTATCGCCGGCTCTGCTGGCTACAAGGACGCTACGGATAGAGCGGTGGGCGGAACTGCTCTATCGAAATCCGACGCGCTCCCTTGTGGCTCTCACCGGGACTGAGCATCTGCATCCCTCTGTCCGCGGAGAAGCGCGCGCGGTCGGATCGGCAATCAGTGTCGCCTTTGACGATCCACTGCTGCGTGCATCGGGCATGCAATCGGATACCTACGGGGAAGCCAGACGCTTCTTCGAACTCTCCGATTGGCAGTTGCATGAGATCGTCTGCAGTTGCCACACCGGCGCCACCATGCAGGCTGGCTGGGCCGCCGGGCGTGTCCGCAGGGTCCTCAATGGGAGCAAGATATTGGCTTGGCTGAGAAAAGGATTCATGCCGCACTGAGACACAGCGCTCGCGCCTGAAGAAGCATGCAGGCTCCAGCAGAGATTGCGTCGGCTCCGCGAAGGCATGGCTGACCTCAATGGAGTAGGGCGGCCGAGTTGCTTGCGACTTCAGAAATGACGTTCACCATTGCTTAGTGGACCTCTGGTGCGTCACATGTGCGCTTCGTCAGCGGTATAGCCTGCCAATCCCTCCACAGCCGTTTTGACGCTGCGAAAAGCTCGAGGCGTGAGGGGGCAATTTAACCCAGGAATCCCGAAAACGGACCTTCCGCTTTCGGCCCCGAAATTGAAATCCGAGGCACCCCGCCATCACCCCGGAAAGATCGTAAACCCGCCATCGACGCGGAGCACCTGCCCATTGATAAATCGTGCGCGGGGGCCGGCTAGAAAGGCCACCGCCTCGGCAATCTCCTCCGGCTCGGCATAGCGGTTCAGCGACTTCTTGCTCGAATCCATGCGCTCCGGATCGACCGTGCGGGTCGCCTGGAAGCGTGCCGTCTTCGTGGCGCCTGGGCTGACCGCGTTGATGCGCACGCCGTCGTCGATCAGTTCCTTGGCGAGACAGCGCGTGTAATGCACGACCGCGGCCTTCAAGGTGGAGTAAACGACCTCGGGCGAGCAGCCGAGATGTGCCGCCGCGGAGGCGATGTTGATGACGGAGCCGCCGCCGCGCTGCTTCATCGGCGGCACGAAGGCCTGGCAGACCAGCATCGTGCCGACCAGATTGTTCTCGGTGAGCACGCGGATGTCGTCCAGTTCGATGTCGAGGGCGTTGTTCGGGTTCGGCTTGCCGCCCTTGGCGCCGATGTCGCCGCCAGCGCAATTGACCAGCACATGGACGTCGCCGAGATCGGCCTCGATCCTGCGCTTCATCTCGGCCACCGCCTTCTGGTCGCCAATGTTGCCGGTCACCGACGTGACCTTCGTGCCGTGCCGCTTCAGGCGCTCGACCACTTCGCCGAGATTGGCGAACTCGCCGTACTTCGCCGGCGCTTCCTCGTCCATGTCGTGGATCGCGACATTGGCGCCGAGTTCGGCCAGGCGCTCGGCCATCACGCGGCCGAGGCCACGGCCGGAGCCGGTTACGAAGGCGGTCAATCCATCGAGTTCACGTGCCGTCATCGGATATTCTCCATCAGTTTGCGCATGTTGGCGGCGCTGCGCCGGATCATGTCGAGCTCATAGGAAACCAGTGAGACGTCGGCTTCGCGCTCCCAAGGCGTGCGGTAGTCGGCATCGTCGGGCAGCCGGTTGCGCTGCGCGGCCGCCAGGCAGGCGGCAAATTCGCGTGCCGTCTTCTGCGGATAGCCGCGCCACCAGTCGTCGCTGAGATAGCGGACATGCCGGGCCTCTAAGGCGCCCGGTTCGAGAACGGCGGTCATGCGATCGTGGTGCTGGCCAAGAATGGCGAACAGCTTGGCAAACGGCACCGCACCGTCGCCGATGGCGCAGCGGATCAGCCGGTAACCTTCGGTCGTGAACTGCACGCGGTAATCCTTGAGGTGGACATGGCGGACATAGGGGGCGATCACCTTCGTAAAATCGAGCGGCGCTTCGCCGACCGGGAACGTGTTGCCGGTGTCGAAGGTGACGCCCACACTGTCACCACCGAGGGCGCAGAAATCGACGAGTTCCCGGCTGGTAAAGTCCTGGTGGTTTTCGATCGCAAGGACATACCCTTCGGTATTCGCGCGGGGACCCCATTCCACCAATCGCCCCCGAATGATGCCGGCGTACTCGCTCCATTTTGCGCCGGCGGCGTTGCGGTCGCCGCAGAGAACCGGCGTCAGCGCCGTCCGGATGATTTTGGCCTTGAGCAGGCGCGCGGCCCGAAACGCATCGTCGAGCGGTTCGCCCACCAGCAGGCCGCCGCTGACGACCGGCGTGATGCCAAGGCCGGCGAGCCGTTCGCGCAGCGCGATCACCGCGTCGTCGGAAAGCTCGCTCAGCCATGGCACCCAGATCTCCAGCACGCGCGCGCCGAGTTCGGTCGCCAGTGCGATGAAACCTTCGAGCCCCGCAGGCTGCGGATTGGCGCGTGGCGTGCCGCGGCCCTGGAGGCCGAGATGATAGGTCAGGCCGTAGGGGTTCAGGCCGACCTCGAGCATGAAGCGATCCTTTGAGTCAGGTGTGGTCATCGCAGGCCGGCATCCACGGTGATCGACTGCTTGGTGATCATGCGGCTGTCGTCGGCGGCGAGGAACAGCACCGTGCGCGCGATCTCCTCGCCGAGCAGAACCTTGCGGATCACCTGGCGCTGCACGACCTGGTCGACCGAACCTTGGGTCTTGTACCAAAGCTCCCGCTGCCGGTCGGTGATGACGGCGCCCGGCTCGATGGCGTTGACGCGGATGTTGTCGGGGCCAAACGCCCGCGCCAGCGCGAAGGTCAGCCCGACCACCGCAGCCTTGGCCGCCGCATAGGGGGCCATCTCTGATGCGCCGAAACGCCAGGCGATCGAGGAAAAATTGACGATCGAACCAAAGCCCAATTCCTGCATGTGCGGATGCACGGCCTGGGCGGCAAAGAAGTGGTGCCTGAGGTTCACATCCTGGGCGTGGTCCCAGTATTCCTGCGTCACGTCGGCGACCGAGAGGCGATTGTCGTCGGCAGCGTTGTTGACCAGCACCGCGACAGGCCCGACGCGGTCGCGCACCGTGCCGATCGCGGCTTGGAGGGCGGGGATATCGGTCACGTCGCAGCGCAGGAACAGGGGCGCGTGCGCTGCCGCGGCGGCGAGGTCGCGGGCAAGCTGCTCGCCGGCCTCCTGCTGCAGATCGAGAAACGCGACGCGCGCGCCATTGGCGGCGAAGGCGCGGACCGTGTCGGCGCCGATGCCCGACGCACCGCCGGTGATCAGCACGACACGCTCGGACAGGCTCGGATAGGTGGCGAAGGACAAGGCGGAACTCTTTTCAGATCAAGCTTCGGTCAGATCGGGTCAGATCAGGCGTTGGGTCGTCGGGTCGAACAGGCACGCCCGCGCCATGTCGATGCCGAGCGTCACCGTCTCGCCCATAAGCGGCGTGCCGTCGGGGTCGAAACGGCCGGTGATCTCCTTGCCGCCCAGGCGCAGGACGGCCATGGTCTCCGCGCCTGTCGGCTCGACCAGTTCGACCACTGCATCGATCTGCGCGATGCCCGGCTTGCGGCGCGCAAGATCCGGATCGAAGCGGTAGATGTGCTCCGGCCGGATGCCGAGAATGATTTGTCGCGGCGTATCGGATGGGAGCGCCTGGACGATCGGCAGGCTGGCCGTCTTGCCATCGGCGGCCTGCAACACAACAGTGGCGCGACCGCCTTCCTGGCTCAGTTCCGCGGCCAAAAAATTCATCGCCGGCGAGCCCATGAAGCCGGCGACGAACATGTTGGCCGGACGGTTGTAGATCGTGGCCGGATCGTCGAATTGCTGGACCTCGCCCTGATGCATCACGGCGATGCGCGACGCCAGCGTCATCGCCTCGACCTGGTCGTGGGTGACGTAAACCGTGGTCTTGCCGACGCGGTGATGCAGCTTCTTGATTTCGGTGCGCATGTCGACCCGCAGCTTGGCATCGAGATTGGAAAGCGGCTCGTCGAACAGGAACAGTTTGGGATCACGCACGAGCGCCCGGCCCATGGCGACGCGCTGGCGCTGGCCGCCCGAGAGCTGTCCGGGCTTGCGGCCAAGCAGCGGTTCGATCTGCAGGAAGGCAGCAACTCGACTGACGGCCTCGTCCTGCTGCGGCTTCGGGACGCGGCGGCTTTCCATGCCGAAGGTGATGTTCTCGCGCACCGTCATCGTCGGGTAGAGCGCGTAGGACTGGAACACCATGGCGATGTCGCGGTCCTTCGGCGGCACCGAATTGACCAGCCTTCCGTCGATGCGGATCTCGCCGGAGGTAACAGATTCGAGCCCGGCGATCATCGCCAGCAGAGTGGACTTGCCGCAGCCGGAGGGTCCGACCAGCGCGATGAACTCGCCGTCCTGCGCCTCGAGATCGACGCCCTTCAGCACCTCGACCGCACCGTAGTTCTTGCGCAGCGATCGGATGGTCAATGTCGACATGCGATGCCCTTCACTTGATCGCGCCTCATTTGATGGCACCTTGCGTCAGGCCGCGCACAAAATACTTGCCGCCGAAGAGATAGATCAGCAGCGGCGGCAGCGCGCCGATCAGCACGGCGGCGCTCATGACATCGTAGGCGCGCACATTGGTGCCGCTTGCCGTCAGCGCGACGAGCGCTGCCGTGATCGGCTGTTGCTGCCCGGAGGTGAAGACGACGCCGAACAGATATTCGTTCCAGATGCCGGTGAACTGCCAGATCACCGTGACGATCAGGATCGGTGAGGAGAGCGGCAGAATGATCTTGCGGAAGATGCGCCAGAAGCCGGCGCCGTCGATGCGCGCCGCCTTGATCAGGTCGTCGGGGATGCTGACGTAGTAGTTGCGGCAAAACAAAGTGGTGAACGAAATGCCCTGGATGACGTGGATGAGGACGAGCCCGTAGACCGAATTGCTGAGGCCGAGATTGCCGAGGATGAACGCCCACGGCATCAACGAAATCTGGCCCGGAATGAAGACGCCGAGCAGCATGCAGGTGAACAAAGCTTCCGAACCTCTGAAGCGCCATTTCGACAGGATGTAACCGTTCATCGCGCCGACCGCCGTCGAGATGATCGTGGCCGGGATCGTCATCTTCAGGGAGTTGTAGAAGTTGCGCTGCATGCCCTCGCAGGTGCCGCCGATGCAATAGGTGCTCCAGGCCTGGCCCCAGGCATCGAGGCGGAAGCTGCGCGGCAGCGAGATCAACCCGTTGCGCGCGATCTCCTGCTGGTCGCGGAATGAATTCAGCACCACCACCAGCAACGGGACCAGGTAGATCGCCGCGAAGACGACCAGCAGCCCATAGATGGCGAAGCGGGTGAGAAAATGCCGGCGCGACGCGACTGCGGCAGCGCGACGGTCGAGCGACTGGTCCAGGGAGACGTCAGCCATGGCCGGCTTCCTTGCGCCGGCGCCAGACCACCCAGAATGAATAGGGCACCAGCACCACGGCAACAGCGGCAAGCATCATGATGGCGGCGGCCGCACCTTCGCCGATCTGGCCGCGTTGGAACATCAGGTCATAGACGTAGATGGCGGGGAAGGTGGTCGAGATCCCCGGGCCGCCTTTGGTCAGGGCCGCCACGAGGTCGAAGGTCTTGATGGCGAACTGGATCTGGATGACGGCGACCGCCAGGAAGATCGGCGCAATGGTTGGCAGAAGCACCTTGCGATAGAGGCGGAACGTCGATGCGCCGTCGATCTGCGCGGCCTTGACGAGGTCCTGATCCACCGAGCGCAGGCCGGCCAGGAACAGCGCCATGGCAAAGCCCGAGGCCTGCCAGACACCGGTGATGATCACCGCGTAGATCGCATAGTGCCGGTCGCTGGCGAGTGCGAAACTGAAGCTCGCCCAGCCGAAACCGCGCACCATGGCCTGGATGCCGTCGGTCGGATTGTAGAGCCAGCTCCAGACCGTGCCGGTGACGATGAAGGAGACGGCCAGCGGATAGAGGAAGATCGTGCGCCAGGCCGCTTCGCCGCGCACGCGCTGGTCGATCAGGATCGCCAGCAGCAGTCCCACCGCCATCGAGCCGACGATGTAGAAAGCGCTGAAGAAAAACAGGTTGTTGTAGGCGATGTTCCAGCGCCGGTTCGCCCACAGCGACGCGTAGTTGTCCAGGCCGACGAAGCCGTAGGTCGGCAGCAGCGAGGAGTTGGACAGCGAGATATAGAGCGTCCAGCCGGTGAACACGAAGATGTAGACGAAGCTCGCCACGAGAGAGGGGCCGAGCACCAGCAAGGGCATCGCGGAGCCCAGCCGCTCGCGCCAGGGGCGGGCGGGCGCCGGTACCGACAGGATCAGGTCGTGATTTGACATTCAGAGCACGGAGATTGGCAGAGCACAGGACTGGCGGAGCGCGGGACCGGGATGGCGGATGCCCGGGTGCGGATGGCGCCCGGCCATTGCCATCTATTTCTGTGCTTCCGCCGCGTCGGCCATCGCGTTGGCGCCATCCTCCGGCGACATGTCCGGCGTCGCCACGAACTCGGTAATGGAGTCCATGATCGCGCCGCGCATCTTCTGCGGGATGGTCATGTTGTGGGCCATCGAGCGGACCAGTGTGCCGTCCTTGATCGAAGCCTGGAGATCCTTCTGCGAGAGCTGCTGGCACGGATTGAAGCCCTTCGACAGATCGATATCCAGGCGTGCGGGGATCGAGCCCTTGGCCTGGTTGAAGACCGTCTGGAAGTCGGGCGACAGGATCAGGCTGGCCAGCAGCTTCTGGCCGTCGATGTAATCCTGGTCCTTCTGCTTGAAGAACACGACCGAGTCCGAGTTGAGGATGAAGCCGGGTTTGCCCCAATCGGTCGGCGCCTGGGCGCAGACATAGTCGGTGCCTTCCTTGAAGCCGGCGGCGGTCAAAAGGCCGATCGTCCAGTCGCCCATGATGTGGAACGCCGCGTCGCCCTTGCCGACGAGCGCCGACATCGAATCCCAGTCGCGGCCGACCATGCCCGGATCCATGTACCTGCTCGTCATCAGGCGCATCTGCGTGAAGGCCTTGACCATCCCCGGGCTGCGCATGGACTCGACATCGCCTTCGACGAAGGCCTTGCGGTAGAGATCGATGTCCTGGCCGTAGAGCACGACCTCGAACACCGTCGAATCCGTCCAGTCGGCGGTCGAATGCGAGATGCAGATCTTGCCTGTGGCGACGATCTTGTCGCAGGCGGCATTGAACTCGGCCCAGGTCTTCGGCATTTCCGCCACGCCGGCCGCCTGCATGACCTTGGGCGAGGCCCAGAGCCAGTTGATGCGGTGGATGTTCATGGGCGCGGCGACCCATTTGCCGGTCGGCTTCATCACCGGAAGCAATTCCGGCGCCACCACTTTCTCCCACCCTTCCGAGGCCGCCAACTCGTCGAGATCGGCGGTCATGCCGGTCTCGTTCCATTCGGCGATCTCAGGGCCCTTGAGCTGCACGGCAGGCGGGGCATTGCCGGCGATCACGTCGGCGCGCAGCTTGGCCAGCGTATTGGCGGTGTGGCCGGCAATCGAGGTCTGTTCCCATTTGCCGCCCTTGGCCGTGAACATCTCGCCGAGCTTGGCGATCGCCTGGGCGTCCGATCCGGTCGCCCATTGGTGCAAAAGGTTGGTCTTGGGCTCGGCGAAGGCTGTTCCGGCGAAAAATGTGCACGCAGCAGCGGCCGCAAGCGCGGTCATGACGGACTTCATCGTTTCACTCCCATATCGTGTTGCACGGTTCGTCTCGACCGCTTATGGCCGCGGTTTGAAGCCGCCGCCGGCGAGATGCGTCAATCTCGAGTTCTTTCCAAGATGACATATTGGAGCTATCAGTCAACGATGTTTATGTTGAGCCATGACAAAACCTTCGCTTAGAACCTGGCTGATCGACAGACCCTCCGCGTCGCCGGAGAGCATGATCGTGCGCTGCCTGAGCGAGCGCGGCGCACTCTCCGCGTTGCAGATCGCACGCGCCACCGGTCTGGCGCGCTCGACGGTGTCAACCGCGCTTAACGGCTTGAAAAAGTCTGGAATGGTGATCGAAGCCCCGACCAGCCGCGACGGCATCAGAGGCATCGGCAGGCCAGCCGCGGCGGTGACGCTCAATCCGACAGCGGGCACCTGCGTCGGCATTCACCTGGCTCTTCAGCAGATACGGCTCATCGTCGCCGATGTCTCGCATTCCGTCATTGCCGAACAAAATATTCCAATGGCGCTGGACTACCAGCCGCAACAGGCGGCCCAGGCGGTCAAATCGGCGATTGCCCAATCCTACAGGGAAAACGGTCTGCCGGTAGCGGGGCTCCTGGGGGTTGGTGTCTCCGTCTCCGGCCCTGTCAGCCGCGATGGAGTGGTGCTGCGCGCCAGCATGGTTCCAACATGGGCCAGCGTCAACATACGAGATGTGTTCGGACCCGTCCTGGAACAGCCGATCTTCGCCGACAACGAGAGCAACTGCGCGGCCATTGCCGAGCTGATGTGGGGTGCGGCCGTCGGCCAGGACGATTTCGTGCTGTTCAAGATCGATCTGGGTGTCGGCGGCGCCATTGTCCAGCATGGCCGGCTGGTGACGGGCGTCGCAGGCGGCGCCGGCGAATTCGGGCACATCAGCATCGATCCCGGCGGCGACCTTTGCCGCTGCGGCAATCGCGGATGCCTGGAGCTCTACGCGAGTTTTACCCGGCCGCTGGAACAGATTTCGCGTGTCGTTGGGCGGCAAGTCACCATGGACGATGTCATCGCCATGGCCGAGCAGGGCGACGTCAGGGCGTTGCGGATGATCGAGGATACCGCCGAGATCGCCGGCCGGGGTCTCGGCCTGATCGGCTCGGTGCTCAATCCGCCGCTTATCATCATCGGCGGCCACATGGCTTTGGCAGGGGACATTCTGTTGACGCCGCTGATCGCGTCCTATGAACGCCACACGCTGATCAAGTCCCGGGATGTCGCTCCCGCGCTGCGCACGCGCATCATCGTTGGCAGGCACACCGAGAACGATGCCTTGCTGGGCGCGGTCGGCCTCGTTTTGAGACACCAGACGAAGGAACTGTCGCTGGGGTGATCATCAGGACCTGCCTGTGCTTGTTCAAGTCAATTGCACGTGTCGGCAGCCTTGAGCGCTTCGGCGCGGGACGATTTGGGCAAATCCGCGATCCGCCGGACAGAAGCGTAAAACCTTGGATAGTCGCCCGAACACAGGTCGAACAAGCGAAGAAAGGCCGGAACCTGTTCACCGTAGACAGAAGTTGCGGCGAGCTTGGCGTTGTTGATCGGGGCAGCGAACCAGGCGTCGTATCCCCGGTATCCCGCCCAGTGCCTGTCGCGCATCCGCCGATAGCGCATCCGCAACCGGTCGATGGTTGCTGCCTTGGCGGCCGCCATCTTTTCCGGGGTGCGGGGACTACCATAGACCTGCCTTAACTCGTCGCGCGTCTTCGCCACCAGTCCAAGAAAATCGGCGCTGCGCTTGCGATCGGCTTCGTAGCGGCGCAATCCGGCCCGGTCGCCGGCGGCGCGGAGCCATTTCCTGACGCCGCTGGTTTCGACGGCAACGGCGAACGCCTCGTTGAATGCGGAATCGCCATCCACATAGAGGCGCTGATGCGCCAGCTCATGAAAAACAAGGCTGGCGAGATAGGTGTCGTCCTGACGCAGCATGGTGCTCAGCAGCGGATCACTGGACCAGCCAAGCGTGGAATAGGCGGTGACGCCCGAGACATAGACGTCCAGCCCCTGTCTTTGAAGTTCGACAGCGTTCTCAGTGGCGGATTTCAGGGAGAAGTAACCCCGGTATGGAACGCAGCCGAAGACCGGAAAGCACCATGTTCGTGGCGCGAGCGAGAATTGCGGCGCGGCAAAAACGGCCCAGGTCACGGCGTCGCCATGGATGTCGACATAGCTGCGGTAGCTGTTGTTTTCGGGCAGTGCCAGCTCATCTGTCGCAAACCGTCTTATGGCGCTGGCCGACGTCAATTTGGCGCGCAATGCTTCAGGCGTCGAAGGATCACGGATGAGTTTTGCAATATTTTTGCGGGCGGCCATGATCTGCGCGTGACCCTGCAACGACTGCGCGTAGTAGGAAATGCTCGTGCAGCCGGTCGCCCCGGACGCCATGACGACCGCGGCAAGCATCCGAAGAACGCGCTTCACTGTTTGCCCACCCTTGCCCATCTCCCCATGCAGCAAACGTCCTGGTCACCCTCAAACAGGAGG
This sequence comes from Mesorhizobium sp. M0139, assembly GCF_040322455.1. Classification (NCBI taxonomy): domain Bacteria; kingdom Pseudomonadati; phylum Pseudomonadota; class Alphaproteobacteria; order Hyphomicrobiales; family Phyllobacteriaceae; genus Mesorhizobium; species Mesorhizobium sp. M0139. The sequence goes on along the minus strand of NZ_JAMYTN010000008.1, from coordinate 63,763 downwards.
CACCGGTTTCCGTCAAGAGCTGCTGGGGTAGGGGGCGACACCGACCTGGGCAGGGCGATGCGGCCATTCGCCTACGATTGACGAAAGTCCGCCGCAGGGCGGAGCGAGCGAGATACGGACCGTCCGTCGAGGCGCGGTTCCCCCAAGCTGCCGCGCGCTACTGGTCCGAAAATCTCACGCTCACGCCGCGCTGGCGAAAATAAGCCTGCATCAACTTACGGCCCGAGCGGTTGTTCTGCGCCAATTTTGCCGGATCGAACACCGCCTGTTTTGCGCCCTCTCGTGTCAGCGCTGCCTTGAGCGTCGCGATATGGGCGTCGATGTCGGCATTGTCCGCCCGCAGCGAGGCATAGATACTTTCGGTCGCTTCGGCCACAGTCGGTTCGCTCACAGATGTCGTCCTTTGGTTGGTTGGGCGGCGGCTTTACCACAGATTTGCGGCTCCGACGATATCGACTGAACCGTCGGAGCACAGCGCCCAGGGCGCAAAACCGCAAAACGTATGTATTCGGCCCTGCTAAACATTGCCCGGCAGGCGAATGGGTCTAACTATCGCTAGGAAACGGGGGGAATCACGTGGCTGCCAATCGTCGAAACGACATCTCATCGTCCGAGCGGGGGCTAGGACGGATTCTTGCGGCAGGCAATGCCCATCCGCGCACAGCTCTGCCTACCGTGGCAACCATCGTCACGACAGTAGCTGCGCTGTATTTCGGTCGTGAGGTGTTCCTTCCCATTGCCATCGCGCTGCTTTTGACCTTTGCGCTGGTGCCGATGGTCTCCGCACTGAAGCGTGTCGGCTTGCCTCGGCTGCCCGCAGTGCTTCTGAGCGTGATTGGCGCATTCGCGGCCCTGGGCCTGTTCAGCTTCATTGTTGCGACCCAGGTAAGCGAGCTTGCTCAGAACATTTCCGTCTACCAGACAAACATTCTGACCAAGGTACGTTCCCTCAAGGAGACGGGCGTTGGTGGCGGCATAATTGCCAGGCTGAGCGGGGTGATCGAGCGTGTCGGTCAGGAGATCGACAAGCAGGATGTGGCGCCGCCTGCGGCCGACAAGCCCCGGCGCGAGCCTGTTCCCGTCGAGATCGTCGCCCGCGAGAGACCTCTGGAGGTATTGCAGAACATCATCGGACCGTTGATCAGCCCGCTGGCATCAGCTGGCCTGATCATCATCGTCGTCATCTTCATGTTGCTTGAGCGCGAGGATCTGCGCGACCGGTTTATCCGCCTTGTCGGCTATGGCGACCTCCATCGCACAACGCAGGCATTGCAGGATGCCGGCAAACGGGTTGGCCGCTATCTGATCATGCAATTGGTGGTCAATATCGTCTACGCGATACCAATCGCAATTGGCCTTTGGGTGCTCGGCATTCCCAACGCGCTGCTGTGGGGGTTGCTGGCACTGGCGCTGCGCTTCGTTCCCTATATCGGCCCTGTTATCGGCATGCTGCTGCCCTTGTTTCTGGCCTTGGCGGTTGCGCCCGGCTGGTCGCTGGTGCTGTGGACCGCCGCACTGTTTGTCGTCATGGAATTGGTAACCGGCAACGTCATCGAACCGTGGCTCTATGGCTCGCGCACGGGACTTTCTCCTTTGGCAATCATCGTTGCGGCAATTTTCTGGACATGGTTGTGGGGGCCGCTCGGCCTGGTCCTTTCGACGCCGCTGACAGTTTGCCTCGTCGTCCTCGGGCGACATGTTCCGCAGTTCGAATTTCTCGACGTCCTGTTTGGCAACGAGCCCGTCCTTGAATCTCACGCCCGGCTCTATCAACGGCTCCTGGCCGGCGATCCCGACGAGGCCACTGACCATGCCGAGGAGATCCTCGAGGAGAAGTACCTGATCGATTTCTACGACACTGTCGCCATTCCTGCTCTCCTGTTGGGCGAGCAGGACCGCATGCGTGGCGTGATGGGCGATCAACAGCGAAGGCAGGTGGCGGCGAGCGCCCAAATTCTTGTGGCAAATCTTGCCGACGATGCACAGGAAGAGGCAAGCGAGGAAGATGCGCCGGCAACCACCGCGGAAGGGAGCGCGAGCAGGGAAACAGATGGCGTCGAAGAGGAAGAGATCGAGTTGCCCGACGGCAAGGACATGTCGGTGCTTTGTGCCGGCGGTCGCGGCGAACTCGACGATGCCGCTGCCGCCATGCTCGCTCAGGTGCTGGAGGTGCAAGGTGCTACGGTGGCGAAGGCCAGTTTTGTCGATATGGAGCCGGCAGGTATTCGTCGTCTCGAACTAGAGGCGATCGACACCGTCGTGGTCGGTTTCCTGAACCGGGATTCGCTCAAGCATGCCCGCTTTCTGGTCCGGAGACTGAAGCGCGCCAAGGCAGGTTTGAGAATTGGGATTGTGTTCTGGTCAGACGCGGAGCAGGGCGATGTCGGGCAAGAAAGGCAAGCTTTGGCCGCCGACATCAGCGCCGATTTCGTAGCGCACGGCATGGTCAACGCTGTGCTTGGCGCACTTTCTCCAGCGCCGGCCGTTCCCCTCAAAGTCGTTTCGAAACGCCGCGATCGACGCCGTCCGGCCCCTCGAAAACGGATCCCGGCCCAGGCAACGGCCGCAACAGCCTAGCCGCACCGCCATGTCTCAGATTGCCGCGCCGGCGCTGGAATGCCTGGTGCGACGGCAAGATCGTCCCCACTCGCAAACCATGGAACAATCTCGCGGCCTTGCGGTTCCTAACATCGAAGGAGAACCCCCATGCTTAGATTCCTTATCCGCCTCGGCGCGATCTACGCGGCGTTCCAGATCGGCCGAGAGTTCGGCCGCAAGGAGACCGAAATCATGCTCCTGCCGCCGCCCGTTGACTACGAGCGGCAACCGACGTCAAGAAACGAAACCGATTTCGGAGAGGCATAGGACCGGTCAATCTGTCTGGTCGATCTGGCCCATGCTGGCGCCGTCCCTGCGCGGGGCGCTTTATCGTACGAACGGACCCGGCCACTTGGCTGTTGCCAGGATCGTTTCTGGCAACGCAATAATTGAGCCGCTATCTCTGTCGCTCAAACGCGGCACAGCGAGGTTGACCGTGCGTCGAAGAATGAGTCTCAGATCCTGGCGTTGAGCCGATGGAGAAGGCATGATCAGCACGGGCAAGGACGAGCACAACCCTAAGAAAGTGGAAGGGAATGAAGCACTGGTGCTGTCAACTGCCAAAGAGACCGGCATCACCGAGGATCAAGCGCGCGACCTTGTTCGCCTGATCGGCACCGGCCGCAATTCGCTGCTCCGTGAGGCACGGCAGCTGCTCCGGCAGCGCCTGGCTAGTTTAGACCGAAGGTGCTCAGAGCACGGCTATCCCGTCGCCTTCTGCTGCCCGGCGGTCATCGCTTTGAGAGCCCGGACCACCTCTGCAGGTCCGGCGGGTTTCATCACTCTTACGCCGGACGAGAACGCTTCGGGGGTTTCCTCGAGCCCCAGGCCGGAATAGACGATGAAAGGAACCGCCCGCCCTGCCAAGGTTTTTGCCGCGTCAACAGCCTCGCCGTCCGACAGCCTGACGTCCAGGATCGCTGCGGCGGGGGTATGGTCCGCAAGAAAACGTTTCGCCTGGGAACATGTCGCCGCCAATGCCACGGCAAAGCCCGCCTCCGAAAGAGTGGACTCCATATCCAGTGCTATCAAGGCTTCGTCGTCGACGACAAGGACCAAGGGTTTGCCCATGCGCGGATGATCGCACGTTTGTAGATGGAAGACGAGTCGAGGCTACGACCCTTTTAGGGTCCGGTTCCCGTACGCAGCGGGTCGAGACCGCGAGCAATGGGAACCAACTGATCCAAGCCGCATTATATTTGGTTGGACTGGACAAGGTGTTTGGGATGCATGAAGCAACACAGGCGAATGTTGTCGCCTTCGAAAACCCGGGGGTGTCCAGCAATGACGGTCTGGATTTCGATTACAAGGATTTCTTCGAAAACGGCGCCGTTGCCCTCCATCTGGTGAACGCAGACGGCGTAATCGTGCATGCCAACCAGGCTGAGCTCGACCTTCTCGGCTATCCCGCAGAGGACTACCTCGGTTGCCACATCGCCGAGTTCTATCCCGACCGGGACGTCATAGAGGACATTTTGGGTCGCCTTGCCAATGGCGAGAAGATCGTAAGATATCCGGCGCGATTGAGGGCCAGCGATGGATCGATCAAGCACGTCGAAGTCACCTCAAGCGGACATTTCCGGGACGGCAAGCTGATCAACACCCGGTGCTTCACGGTCGATGTAACCGACTTGGTGCACACCCGCTCGGAGCTCAGGCAGCATGACAGTACCTATCACCAGATACTCGACGGCCTACCCGTCGCCATCTACACGACCGATCAGGATGGGACGATCACCTACTACAACCGCGCCGCGGCCGATCTGGCAGGCAGGGAGCCTGAGGTCGGCAAGGATAAATGGTGTGTGACGTTCAAGCTGTTCAGTGCCGACGGCAAGGAATTGCCGCACGATGAATGCCCGATGGCCATCGCGCTCAAGGAGAACAGGCCGGTCCGCAATCAGCAAGCTGTTGCGCAGCGTCCCGATGGATCGTTTTTTCCGTTCCTGCCCTACCCGACACCGCTGCGGGACGAGCACGGCGCTCTGATTGGCGCCGTCAACATGCTGCTGGACCTGACGGACCGCCAGCGTGCCGAAGAAACCAGGCAGCACCTGTCAGCGATCGTGGAATCCTCATTTGACGCTATCGTCAGCAAGGATCTCAACACCATCATAAAAAGCTGGAACCACGGCGCCGAACGGCTTTTCGGCTATACCGCCGACGAAGCGATTGGCCGGTCGGTGACCATGCTGATCCCCGAAGACCATCAGGACGAGGAACCCCGCATCCTCCAACGCATTCGCCGCGGCGAGCGCGTCGAACCATTCGAAACGACCCGCCTGCGCAAGGATGGCAGCCTGGTTCCGGTTTCGCTGACGATATCGCCCGTGCGTAACGCAACTGGGCAGATCACCGGCGCATCGAAGATAGCGCGAGACATCACGTCGGCGAAGGAGAATGAATACCGCATCCGCATGCTGATGCGCGAGGTCAACCACCGGGTGAAAAACCAGTATTCGGTCATCCTGTCGATGATCCGGGAGACCAACAAGCGATCGGAGACGCCAAAACACTTTGAAACCCAGGTGCGCGAGCGCATCATGGCGTTGTCGCGATCTCACGACCTGCTTGTTTCGGCGGATTGGAAGGGTGCCACGATCAGCGACCTCTTGGCGGCCCAGGTCGAGCCTTTCCCGCGGGGGGATGTGATCGAAATGTCGGGCCCATCATTGGTGCTCAGTCCCAACGCAGTTCAGTATCTCGGGATTGCCTTCCACGAACTGGCGACCAACTCGGCCAAATACGGCGTGCTCTCAGGGGACAAGGGCCGGATTTCGGTCACATGGGGCATCACCGGTTCCGGTGCTTCGAGGCTCTTTCACCTCACCTGGGCCGAATCCGATGGTCCGCAGGTTCAGACTGTCGGACAAGGTGGCTTTGGAACCGTTGTGCTGAAGCGGGTTGCGCCCGCAGCGGTCAGTGGGCAAGGAATTCTCGAACACGGTCCGCATGGCATAACATGGAGCCTGGAAGCGCCTTTGGTTTCCGTGGCAGCTTCTGCCGACCATGAAGCTTAGAAGCAGGAAGCAGCCCTGCAACGAGCATTCGTCAATTGGAAGCCCTTGATGCGGCCTTTGCCGAGCGAAAACCCCGTTTCCGCTAAAGATCGCCAGAGCCATTGCTAAAGTCGGCAGAGCAAATCACCGGCAGAGGGCGCATTTCGTTGCACGGAACGGGACAGGACCGGCGTAGCCAGAGGCGAGGTAACTATGGACATCGACGAGTTCCGTGCGACCCTTCAGGGTGTAGAGCCCCCGGCGAATCTTGGGATGGCGCTCCACGCTCTATGGTGGGATAGACAGGGCGATTGGGAGCGGGCGCATGAGTGTGTGCAGGCCAACGAATCTGATCCGGCCTCTGTATGGGTTCATGCCTATCTGCACCGCAAAGAAGGCGACCTTTCTAATGCAGCCTACTGGTACCGCCGCGCCGGGCAGCCTGTGGCAACTGGCAAGCTAGACGCAGAGTGGGAGTCGATTACAGAATCACTTCTTGCAGGATAGTGAGGGTCGCCCAAGGGGCAGCCTAGCGCCTCATCGCCCCGTAGAGGCGAAACTCACCTCCGCCCGATGGGATCGGCTGGGCCCAGGAGGTCCGAACGTTTCCGCATAAATTCATGCAGCGAGATTGTTCTCGCGATTCCGTAAGGTCTCTGTTTAATAAGCTATATCTAATATTGACTATTTTCTGTCGCTCAAAAGTCGCAGACTTCATTTTACTGATCACCGTTAGCTTCTTGGTAGCTCTCACGACTATAAACTTCTTGCGGGCGAATAGCTTTCATGCTGCCTTCGCGCACTCAGGAATCAGGGAGCTTAGGCATGGCGGAGCGGATTGCGCGTGATGGGTTTTGGGTTTTGCATCTCGCGCGCTTGCCGCAAGTCGTGTCGCTTCGCTCCGGCACTTCCGCCTTGACGATCCTAACTGTTGCCCTTGCGCTGAGCGCCGCGCCGGCTCGGGCCGATGGCGGCAATGGTAGCAGCGCAGGCGCTGGACAAGGTGGCGTTGACGGCGCGCTCGCGAGTGCCACGGGTCAGAATGCCGCCAATGGCGCGACCGCTGGTGGCGGTGGTGGCGGCATTGACCTCACGACGGGTGACGGGGCGCCAGGAGGATCGGGAGCGGTAAGTGGGACAGCCAACAACCCAAATGGCGTTGCCGGTGCCACTGGTGCTACGGGTCTGGTCATCTCGACAGACGGGACCATTGCAACCAGCATCAGCGGCGGGGCCGGCGCTTTGGGCTCCCCTGGCACGAATGGCGTCGTCAGGAGCGGCGGCGGTGGCGGTGGCGGTGTGGGCGTCAGTGCCACGGCCGACGTTACAGTCACTGGCACAGGATCGGTGAGTGGTGGCACTGGCGGCCGAGGTGGGACCAATGGCAACAGCGGCAGCGGTGGTGGCGGCGTCGGCATATTCTCGTCCGCAAACGTGTTTGTAGAGGCGGGCGGCAGCGTTACCGGCGGCACGAGTCTTTCCACAATTGGGGTCCAAGCAGGTGGTGGCGGCGGCGCAGCTGCCATCGTCCTGATGGGCGGCGGGACAATCCAGAACAGCGGGAATCTGCTCGGGGGTGCCGGTGGAAGAACAGTTCTCGGCGGCGGTGGGGACGGTGGCGCCGCTGTTCTGCTGCTTTCAGGTGGAACCGTCATCAACAAGCTAGGTGCGACGATCGTTGGCGGCAGTGGCGGTCAGGGCTCCTTGGCAGGCGGCGATGGCGCCGCAGGGATCAAGGGCGCCAACATCGCGGTCATCAATGCGGGTACGATCAGCGGCGGTGCCGTCGGCACCGGTGGCGGAACGCCGGCGGCCGGCAAAGCCATCCAGTTCACCGGCGGCGTCAATTCGCTGGAGATTCAGGCCGGCTCCACCATCACAGGCAATGTGGTCGCTTTCAGCGCCGCGGATACATTCAAGCTGGGTGGCGATATCAGCGCCAGTTTCGGTGTGTCGCAGATCGGCGCTGGCGCCAAATATGACGGGTTTGGGTTCTACGAGAAAACCGGAAACAGCACCTGGACCCTAACGGGGACGACAACTGCCGTCACGCCTTGGACCTTGTCCGGCGGGACCCTGCAAATTTCGAGTGACAACAATCTGGGCGCCCTCTCGGGCGGCTTGACCTTCGACGGCGGCACGTTGCGCACGACCACCAGCTTCGCCACCAATCGCAATGTCCTGATCAATTCGACCGGCGGGTTCGACACGGTGGCAGGCACGCAGTTGGACGTGTCAGGCCAGGTGACCGGCACCGGCACACTGGTCAAGAGCGGCGCCGGCACGCTCAACGTCAGCAATTTGTCCAACAGCTATACGGGTGGCAACATCGTCAATGCAGGAACGCTTGCCGGCAACACCGTGGCGATCCGTGGCGACATCCTGGACAACGGCGCTGTCTCGTTTCTCGACCTCGGCCCCCACACCTTCGGCGGAAATATCTCCGGCTCGGGCAGCGTCGACATCGAAGGCTTCGGCACGCTGACGCTGACCGGTGCCAACACCCACAGCGGCGGCACCAAGGTCGGGACCGGCAAAAGCATCTCGGTCGCGTCGGACCAGAATCTGGGTGCCGCTACGGGCCTGCTGACACTCGACGGCGGCGAACTCGGCACGACAGCAAGCTTCGCCATGAGCCGCGATGTCAAGCTCACTTCCGCCTATGGCTACTTCCGCGCGGCGGCGGGTACGACGCTGACCGCTAATGGCGAGCTGAGCGGCGTGGGCGGCGTCTACAAGGAGGGCGCCGGCACCCTGGTGCTCAACGGCGACAGCACCTATTCCGGCCGCACCACGGTCGACGGGGGCAAGCTCGTCGTCGAAGGTTCGCTTGGGAATACCGAAACGACGGTCAACAGCGGCGGCACGCTGGGCGGCTCCGGCTCGATAGGCGGCGCGGTGATCGTCGCCGATGGCGGCGTGCTGGCCCCCGGCTCCAGTCCGGGTACGCTTACGGTCGGATCGCTCAGCCTGAGCTCCGGTTCTATGCTCGACTACGAGCTCGGCCAGGCAGGAATTGTCGGCGGCGGTGTCAACGACCTGATCGAGGTGACCGGAGCGCTGACGCTGGACGGCAGCCTCAACATCACCGATGTAGGCGGCTTTGGCCCTGGCGTCTACCGGCTCATCAATTATGGCGGCGCCCTCACCGACAATGGTCTCGAACTCGGCAATCTGCCGGCCGGCGTCACGGCGGCCGATTTGACGGTGCAGACTTCTGTCGCCAACCAGGTCAATCTTATCAGCAGTGTCGGTAACGACCTGTTGTTCTGGGACGGTGACGCGGCCGGGAATGCCAACAACGATCTGGTCGACGGCGGCAACGGCACGTGGACGGCGACAAGCCTGAACTGGACGACGAGCACCGGCCTGGTAACTGGCGCGATGAAGCCGCAGCCCGGCTTCGCCATCTTCCAGACGCTCGGCGGCACCGTCATCGCCGACGGCAGCGCCGGCGCGCTTGCGATTACGGGCATGCAATTCGCCGCCGATGGCTACCGCATCGAAGGCGAAGCCATCACGCTTGATGGCGCTGGCGGCGAGAGCATCATTCGGGTCGGCGACGGCACGGTGGCCGGAGCAGGTTACACCGCCACCATCGCCTCCGTGCTAACCGGGACCAGCAGCCTGACCAAGACCGATGCGGGCACGCTGGTGCTGTCCGGCGCCAACACCTACACGGGCGGCACCACCGTCCTGGGCGGCGTGCTATCTGTTTCAGCCGACAACAATCTCGGCGTTGCCGCTGGCGGCCTGACGCTCTCCGGCGGGACGCTGCGCAACACAGCGGCGTTCAGCTCGGCGCGCGACGTCACGCTTTCGTCGGCCGGCGGCACCTTCGACACTGTGGCCGACCTGACCTTGTCCGGTGCGATCTCTGGCGCTGGCAGCCTTGCCAAGACCGGCGCCGGCACGCTGACGCTTACGGGAACGAACAGCTATGGCGGCAACACGTTGGTCAGCGCTGGCACGCTGGTCGGCGATGCAACCTCGATTCGTGGCGACATCGGCAATTCCGGCACTGTCGTGTTCGACCAGGCGGCGGACGCCAGCTTCGCCGGCGATATCTCCGGCACCGGCGCAATGATGAAGGATGGCGCCGGCGTGCTGACGCTGTCAGGCACGTCGCTGCTGGACTGGACCGTCAATCAAGGCGGCCTCGTCTCGGCAGCCGAGCGCTTCGGTGGCGATGTCGCGATCGGCGCCGGCGCCTCCTTCACATTCGACCAAGTCGCCTCCGCCAGCTATGCCGGCGTGCTCTCGGGCGCCGGTACGTTCATCAAGGACGGCCAAGGCACGCTGCTGCTTGCGTTGGACAACTCAGGCTTTACCGGCGCCACTACGGTCAGCGGCGGCACGCTTGCCGCGGGCGCTGCGAACGCGTTCAGTTCCTCCTCGCAGTTTTCCGTCGCCTCGGGCGCCACGCTCGATCTTGCCGGCACGTCCCAGACGATTGCGGGGCTGAGCAACGCCGGAACGGTGCGCATCGCGGGTGGCGTCCCAGGCGACACACTTACCGTAAGCGGCGACTATGTCGGCAATAGCGGCGCCGTCGTTCTCAACGCTGCGCTCGGTGGTGACGGTTCGCCGACAGACATGCTGGTGATCGCCGGCAACACGTCAGGGACGGGTACCCTTCAGGTCGTCAATTTCGGCGGGTCGGGCGCCCAAACGGTCGGAGGCATCAAGGTCGTCGACGTCGGCGGCGTCTCGAACGGCAGCTTCTCGCTCGACGGCAATTATACCTTCGAAGGCGATGCAGCGGTCGTCGGCGGCGCCTACGCATACAGGCTCTACAAGAACGGCGTCAGCACACCGGCCGATGGCGATTGGTATCTGCGCTCGGCCCTGGTCAACGGCGATCCCGATCCGCAGCCGCTCTATTCGCCCGGCGTGCCGCTGTACGAGGCCTATGAAGGGGTGCTGCAGGCGTTCAATGAACTGGGCACCATGCAGCAACGCATTGGCAATCGGTCGTGGGGCGAGGGTGCTACGCCGCAAGGTGCGGACCTGCCAGGCCAGGGCTCGGTCGACGGCAAGGCGATATGGGCGCGCATCGAAGCTGCCCATGCCGAGATCAAGCCGGAGACGTCGACCTCCGGCACGAACTATGACGTGACCACCTGGAAGCTGCAGGCCGGCGTCGATGGCCTGCTGCACGAAAGCGACGCCGGTACCCTGATCGGAGGGATTACGGCCCACTACGGAACCGCGTCGTCGGACGTGTCCTCGATCTTCGGGGCAGGGTCGATCGCTGCCACCGGCTACGGCGTCGGCAGCACGCTCACCTGGTTCGGCAGCGGTGGCTTCTACGTCGACGCGCAGGCCGAGGCGACATGGTATGACAGTGACATCCGCTCGGCCACGCTGGGCACCACGCTTGCGGACGGCAACAACGGTTTCGGCTACGGGCTGAGCATCGAGACCGGACAGAAGATCGCCCTCAACGGCAACTGGTCGCTGACGCCCCAAGCCCAGCTTGCCTATTCGTCGGTCGACTTCGACACGTTCACGGACCCGTTTGGCGCCGTCGTGTCGCCCGGCAGCAGCAACAGCCTCGTTGGCCGCCTCGGCCTCTCCGCGGACTATGAAGACCAGTGGGTGGACGATGCCGGGCAAGTAAGCCGCACCCACATTTACGGGCTCGGCAACCTTTACTACGACTTCCTCGACGGAAATGATGTCGATGTCTCTGGCACGAAGCTGGTCAGCGAAAATCAGGCGCTATGGGGCGGTGTCGGCCTTGGTGGCTCGCTGAGCTGGGCGGACGGCCGCTACGCCGTCTTCGGAGAAGGGACAGCGCGGACAAGCCTCAAGGATTTTGGCGATAGCCACGCCCTGGGCGCCAAGCTCGGGTTCGCTGTGAAATGGTAGCCGCGACCGAGATGGACATGTCGACCTTGGCTTGAGCGTCGTGTCCGGCACGGCTATGGAATCCGGACTTGCGGGCCACCCGGCTCGTCGCTCTCGGACGTTTCCTTACCGGCTGCCGGCATCAAGTACCAGGCTCGCATCCGAAGCACCCTGGCGCTCGATCACAGGGATGCCAGCGCGCTGGACATGCGCTCCAGCCCTTGGCGCAACAGGGGACGCGGGCAGCCGACATTCAGGCGGATGAAGCCTTCGCCGCCAGGCCCATAGACGCGGCCGTCGTAGAGATTAACCCCGGCCCGAACTGCTGCTGCGGGTAGCCGGTTGATGAACTTGCCAGCCGAAAGCGTTTGCGCAAGGCAAAACAGCCGGTCGGCCCCGCGCCTCTTTCCCCTACGCAAGAGGTGCGGGCGATGTCGCGGGCTTCAGTCCTTGTGCGGGACGATATAGCGACGGCTCACCGAATCCGCCCCTGTGCCCCGCGTGACGACAATGGTCCTGTATCCCGCGGGAACGGAACCTGTAGCCATCGGATCGATTAAACGGCATCGACCGACAATCTCTCCGTTGGGCGCGTCCGCGAGCCTCCTCGCTAGCGTCAACTGGCATGTGTCAAGGGATCCGAAAACGGCCGGTGATGTACCGAGTGGTTCGCAGACTCCCTGGCCGGGGCTGCAAGAAAGCAAAACTAGCACAGCAGCCGTTACCGGATCCATTTTTGAAGCTCCCTCCGCGAATGAGCCTCAACGCGCTATGTCGCAGTTTGTTTCATTAAGCCCGGTTGTGCCGAGCCCGGCCAGCAGGGGCAGGAAGCCATGCCCACTATATCGCGCTGCCGGAATCGCCAGACGCCGGCAGCAACCAGCGAGATGACAAGGCGCGGATGTAGAGCGGGACGAAGCTTATATCAGTGGTGGGTCTTTCGATCCGCCAGCGTAAGCGCTTCGTCTATTTGTTGGCGCAGGCGGGTGAGGTCGTCCAACCGAAAATCAAGCGGCAGTTCCGCTCCACTCTCCAATCGGAGAAAGATGGCTACAGTGCCGTCCTCTTTCATGGCCAGTTGAGTGCTCGTTATAGAAATGCCCTGCAGTTTTGGTGTCATTTCGGCAGGAAGAGTGGCGACGAGCTTTCCCATCTCGACCGAGAGGGCAGCAATTGCCAAAGGAACACATTGTGCGGAGAAATCGAGTTGGAATCTCTTTGTGTCGATTGATCCAAATGTGACCGACACCGTGCCTAAGGCGGCGTCGATCCCAGATGCTAAAACTACATCCAGAACCGGAGCCTTCATAACCGTGTCCGCCATGGCGTTCCCCCGCTTTGTTGAATCGCAGCAAATCATCATCCCTGCGCCGGCACAAGGACACGCCCAACGCTCCCCGCCAACCATGGGATCTACGCCTTGTCGACAAGTCGCGTCTTCCGCTTCGGCGCTACGTAGCTCTCCACTAAGCGAGCGTGGAAATTCGAACTCGGCGCAATGATAACCCACAAAGACCAAATCTTGCCGTCTATGGTTATGGGAGGGGTTAGGACCAGCAAGGTCCGCGGGATTTGCGGCGTGCGATCCTTCATGAACGTGGATCCCAATCGGGATAGATCTTGGCGGACAGCCTAAAGCCGATTGATGACGAGGCATGGGCGCATTGCATTCTGACTCCGGAGATGGTTGCGAAGCTCTCCGCCTAACCGCTCCGCATCGCAAACGACAGAACCCCGCCAAGTGTGGGGTTTTGTTGTGGCAGGCGGGCGGAACCGGAACGCTCTTAAACCGTTTAAAGCCCATAAGGGACGGCAACGGAAAGATAGAAGATCATGAATAAGATTGTATCGGGTATGCTGGCGGCCACGCTGTCAGTTTCGTTCGCGGCCACCGCCGCTGTGCCTGCAGGTGCAGCGCAAATGTTCACGCCGCAGGCGCCTTCGGCGTCGTCCGATGTGCAGGCGGTGGACTACAAGCCGTGGATGAAGCATCGCGGCGATCGCAATTTCTCGCGCTACAACAATGACGGCCCCTACTGGAACGGCCATCGCGGCTCGCGCCATTACCGACACGGCTATCGCCGCCACGGCGATTTCTGGTTCCCCGCCGGAGCATTCATTGCCGGCGCCCTGATTACCGGCGCGCTCAACAACAACCATCGCGTCTACCGGGGTGGCGATTCGCATGTGCAGTGGTGCTACGATCACTACCGCAGCTACCGCGCCTCGGACAACACCTACCAGCCGAACTACGGCCCTCGTCGGGAGTGCAATTCTCCCTACTGAGATTTTTAACCGAAATGAGAACCCCGCTTCGGCGGGGTTTTTCTTTGTGTGAGGCGTGACGGCGAATTAGGGTTACGAGACCCGACATCGCTGTGAGGGATAAACAAATGCTCCGCCGCCACGAGACTCAAGATATCCGGCTGGGCAAGGTTCCGATCAATGGCGATGGCGGAGAGAGCGTCCGTCCGCCGCACTCACGACAGGTTCCGCCGAGTTCCGAAAACGCAACAAATACAACGGAAAAATAGCCAAAATCGACCCGAAGAGTTCTGCCTAATTCCGGCCAAATCCAATGCTTGTTTGTGGGTTGGATTGTAGGTATGTTTTGCCCATCACAAAACAATAGTGTTGGGCGGGCGTATGGCCAGGTCGATCAACAAATTAAGCGCCGTCGAGGTGGCGAAGAAATCCAAGCCCGGCACCTACGGTGACGGCGGCGGCCTTTATCTGCAAGTGGCGAAGAGTACCGCGAAGGATGCACAGGAGGGCGACGTCACTAAGTCCTGGCTCTTCCGCTTCATGCTTGCCGGCAAGGCCCGGTACATGGGGCTTGGCGACGTTCAAACTTTCAACCTTAAGGAAGCGCGGGAGAGGGCGCGAGCGGCAAGGCAACTCGTGTCAGACGGCAAAGACCCCATCGAGGAGCGCCGCGAGCGTACCGCCACTCTACGTGCCGACGACGCCAAGCGGATCACGTTCAAGCAGGCTTCCGAGCGCTACATTGCCGCGCAGAAGGCGGGTTGGAAGAATGCGAAACATGCGGAGCAGTGGCGGAATACGCTCGCAACGTATGCGTGGCCGGTGATCGGTGACTTGCCGGTGGCGAAGGTAGACACCGCGCACGTCATGCAAATCCTAGAGCCGATTTGGACCACAAAAACCGAGACCGCCACCCGCGTCAGAGGTCGCGTCGAATTGGTGCTGGATTGGGCGAAGGCCCGGCACTTCCGCAGCGGCGACAACCCAGCCCGGTGGCGCGGCCACCTCGATAAGCTGCTTCCGGCGCGGTCGAAAGTCGCCAAGGTCGAGCACCACGCGGCGATGCCGTACTCAGAGCTTCCCGCATTCATGTCTCAGCTCCGGTCAATGGGAAGCATCTCGGCCCGTGCCCTTGAGTTTACTGTCTTGACAGCTGTGCGCACGGGCGAGGCTATCGGGGTGAAGGTGGGGGAGGTCGATTTCTCCAACAAGCTCTGGACGATCCCGGCCGCACGCATGAAGGCCGACCGCCCGCACCGCGTCCCGCTCTCGGATCGCGCGATCGAGATATTGAAGAACGTTCCACGCGAGGCGGATAGCCCCTACCTTTTCCCCGGCGCCCGAACCGGAAAGCCGCTCAGCAATATGGCGATGCTGGAACTCCTCCGGGGCATGGAAGGAATGGAGGGCCTAACTGTCCACGGCTTCCGCTCGACGTTCCGCGACTGGGCAGCCGAGCGTTCGAACTTCCCGCGCGAACTCGCGGAGGCGGCGTTGGCGCACGTTCTCTCAGACAAGACGGAGGCGGCATACCAGCGCGGCGACATGCTGGAGAAGCGCCGGAGGCTGATGACGGCGTGGGCAGGATACTGCAGCACGGCATCAACAAAGGCTCAAGTCAGCGCATGAGTTTGCGATAGTTCGAGAGTCCTCCTTTGAGCGCCGCAAGACGTAAAGTCTAAGCTGAGGTCGATGCGGCTTGTGTCGCTAGTTCTAAAATGGTTGGGTGCTGCTGATTGGGGGAAGCGCCGCATGAAGATCAACGGTTTCCAGCTTGCAAATTACAGCAGCTTTTCGAAAACAGGTTTGGTTGCTCTAGGACCCGGTATCAATATCGTTGTGGGAGAGAACAACGCTGGCAAAAGCGCAATACTACGGTCCCTCTATGGAATCGAAAATTTGCCGCATCGCAGCCCGACCGAATTCCGGCCTGAGCGTCTGGGCTCTTCGAGCATCGTTCTGGATATTTCGCTGAGCGGCGACGAAATTAAAAGTTCGTGGCTGAGGCACGCTGATGCCATCTATTGGAGCTTACCTTCCTCTGAGGTGTCGTCTGCGCAGGCCACTATGGATGAATTTTTAGAAGCTAAAGAGATCAGGCTATTAGTACATAAAGTGTCCAACAAAATTTCTCCGATGAATCGCCCTTTTAGATATAAGCCCGCATCATCAGAGACGAGCGTTTTGTTTAAAAAGGAAAATGGAAATATTGTTTATGTTGCAGGAAACAGTGGTCCAGATAGTACTAGCAGTCTAATTAACGCCGCATGGAGTGACTATTTATTCATGTTCGACGCTCAGCGGTTTGGATTGGGTCGATCAGCGTTTGGCTATCATGAGCGAATGAGTAGCAAAGCTGAAAATTTGCCGGGTTTCTTGAGCAAAATACAAGGAGAAAACACAGCGATATTTTTCAAGTTGGTCTCTCATATCCGCGAGATTTTTTCGACCGTCGGGAATCTTAGTGTCAGGCCGACCCGTCAAAATGAGTTTGAAGTACTTGTTTGGCCCATCGGCGAGCAGATTTATCCTGAATTGAGCGTAGGATTGAACGAGTCAGGCACCGGCGTTGCACAAGCAATCGCGATATTGGCGGTGGCGATGACTCTCAAAGAAGCCGTGATTATCATCGACGAAATTAGCAGCTTTTTGCATCCTGCTGCCGCGAAAACGCTGCTGCGTATTCTGCAAACCAACTATCCTCAACACCAGTACATCATATCCACCCATTCTGGCGAAGTGCTTAGCGCCAGTACTCCGTCAACAGTTCACTTTGTTCGCAAGTCTGGTTTTGAATCAGCGATTTCTCCTGTGGACCTTGCGAGATTAGAAGATCTCCGGATGGTTACCGGCCAACTTGGCGTTTCGATGACAGATGTTTTTGCAGTCGATCGGATCATATGGGTGGAAGGGCCGACCGAGGAACTTTGCTTCCCTTATGTTTACACCACCGCCGTAGGCCCAATGCCCCGTTCAACGATGTTTGTGCCCTTGATCGCAACAGGTGATTTTAGCAAGACTGGCACTCGACGCGATCTGGTACTGGACATTTACAATCGTCTAAGCGGTGCTGCGCAGCGCCTAGTCACATCGGTCACATTTAGTTTTGATTCCGAGGACCTCTCTCCGCGCCAAAAGGCAGATTTGCTTCGACGCGCCGGCGCAAATGTACGTCTGCTTCCACGTCGGCACTTCGAGTGCTACTTGATCGATCCGGACGCCATCGCCGCATTATTGTTAATGCACGTACCTGACCTGCCTGGCAGCCACCTAAGCAAAGGGATTGAGGACTCCCTATTATCGCTAGGCGGCGATCCAGCGTTCAAAGCTGAAAAATCTTTCGCACAGGATTTGTATGACCCGAAGTGGCTAACTCAGGTTGATGCAGCAAAACTCATCAAGCGCGTTTGCTTGGACGTAAGCGAACAGCGCTTTGAGTTTTCAAAAAAGCTCCACTCTTTGGAATTGCTAAAATTTAGAATGGCGTCCCAAACGGTAGCGGGTGATCTCATAGAGTTGGTCGACTACGTCAGAACCCTAGTGGACGAGTCGCAAGATCAGCAAACTGCTTCGACTGCGTAAACTGCACAAAATTTGCGAAGGACCTGGTGGGGGGATGGGCAGGGGTGGCATCAGCGAAAGCCCCTCTGCGACAAATGAAAATGAGGGGGGTGGGGTGCTCAAAAGGCCATATCGATGTACGCCCCGCACATGGTCCACAACGCGCGGCGACGTTGGCCCGGTCAATCGGTGCGCCAATGCGTTGAACGCGCGTCCACGGCCCGCCCCCGGCCACGCCGGCATGGCCACCCGACCCGCCATCCGCCGTGATCACAACACGCCACGTTGAGCCATATCCCAGGCCTCCCGATCCCGCGCCATGCGTGTTCAAAAAACCCCTCCGAAATGCCCGCGCCAAAAGGGCGGAAATCCGGGCTTTTGAGCCCGTCATTTTTGCGTTCAAAAACCATTTGTTTTTCGCACATTGCGCTTGACTGCCGCGCATAGTAGAGGGATATTTTTCGAGTAAATTCAGCCACTTAACGCGGCGCAGCCGCACCATTGAAGGAGATACACCTATGCAAGTAGTGCGCACGTTTTCACATCGCGAGTTCGGCCATTTAGGCGAGGCCACTTTGGCCGTCGAAAAGGGCAAATGGACGTTGGACGGCCAAGCCCTTCCTGACGCCTCGGTTGAATACCTGATGGGCTTCGCGCTCCAATCTCTGCAGGACGCATACGCGGGCGCGAAGAGTCAGGAGGCGGCCAGCGCCGCTTTCGATGCCAAGCGCAAGCGGCTGATCGAGGGCGCGATCGGCAGGACGGCTGGTCCTGCGGAAGAGCCGCACGTTCGGTTCATCCGCCAGATGGTTCGCAACGCGCTCAGCCCCGAGAGCAAGGCTCGGTATGAGCAGACCGACGCGAAGGACCGGAACAAGTTCCTCATGGGGCTTTTCACGGGGCTTCCCAACGCTAAACGCGACCGCCTCGACGCTCAGGCTAGGACTGCCCATCAGGCATCGCTTGCCGCCAAGGCTGCGACCGAGTTCGAGCTAACCATCTAACCGGCGCATCGCGAATGTTCAGCTGGGCGGCTCGTGAAAGCTGGCCGTCCGGTTGAACGCTATGCCACATCATGGAAAGGGCGAACGCCATGCGCGCCGCACTCTATCTTCGCGTATCGACCGACCAGCAGACCACCGACCGACAAGAGCGCGAATTGCGCGAAGTTGCGGGCCGCACCGGATGGGAAATTGTCCAAGTCTACCGCGACCACGGCGTTAGTGGAGCAAGCGCCAAGCGCCCCGCCTTCGAAGCGCTGTGCAAGGACGCTGCCCGCCGCCGCTTCGACATCGTGATGGCGTGGAGCGTTGACCGGTTGGGCCGCTCACTTCAGGGCCTCGTAGCTTTCCTCTCCGACCTCCACGCCCTCCGCGTTGATCTCTTCCTCCACCAACAGGGCATCGACACGACAACCCCGGCGGGCAAGGCCATGTTTCAGATGATGGGCGTGTTCGCTGAGTTCGAGCGCGCGATGATAAGCGAGCGCGTCAAATCAGGGCTGAATACGGCTCGGGCGAAGGGCAAGAGGCTTGGCCGTCCTCGCGTGGCTAAGGCGACGGAGGAGGCAATCGCCCATGATGAAGGAAGCGTTCGCGCCCTCGCGGCTAAGCATCGCGTGAGCGTTGGCACTGTACAGCGGATCAAGCACCAAGACGGGGGTAAACCCTCGCCATAACAGGCAGGCTATTTCACCCGCGCTGCTAGTGCGCTACAAAACAAGCCGGAGGGGTGAAGAATGAAGATATTTGCCAGTTGGTCCGGCAACCAAAGTCGGCTGGTAGCGCAAGCGCTTAAGGCGTGGCTGCCCAACGTTCTGCAAGCCGCAGATGTTTTCATGTCGTCACACGACATTGCCTCGGGCGATCGGGGCCTTAACGCGCTACAGTCCAATCTCAGCGAGCGCGGATTTGGCATCGTAGTTTTGACCGAGACGAACTTTAAGGCCCCCTGGGTCTTGTTCGAGGCTGGTGCGCTTTCGAACACACTGCCGGGAAGAGTTGCACCTTTACTCTGTGATATGCCTGAGCTAGCCCTTGTCCAGAGCCCATTGAATCAATTTCAGCACAACAAATTCGACCGAAGCGGCATCCTGAAATTGGTTAAAGACATTAACGTTGCATCGCCAGTGCCTATCGATGACGCGCGGTTGAGTGGGGCGTTCGACAAATGGTGGCCCGATCTGGACGCAGAATATCGGAGAATTCCTGTTGATCAGCAGACGGACTCGAAGGCCGATCGACCGCGTTCCGAGGACAAGGACAACATACAGGCGGCTTTGGCACAGATAATGGTTGCCCAATCGCAGCAAGCACGGGCGCAGAACGATCTGCGAGCGATGTTAGTGAAGGCCCTCAAGGTTGACGATGCCCATTTCAGCTTTGGCGCTGCAACTCCAACTGTCCAGTCCGTTTCAGAAGAACTCGCAGCGATTGCTCAGCGGTCTAACCCGGCTGAAGTCTTCACCGCTACGAGCGTACGTCGCTCCCCCATCGTAGAACCTCGACGCAAGTCAAAATTCTAGGCCGTCGGTAAGTCGTGTTGCACGCCTGCATAGATGCTAGTCGAGCCACTTCCGGCGTGTTTGCAATTGCCGGCGTCGCCTACCACTCCAGCAATGCGTTCAAAGCCTCCAGAAAGTGGGATCGGCTTATGAAGGGTAGGGCCTTTCATATGACCGACCTGAACGCCAGAGAGGGCGATTTCAAGGGGATATCTAAAGAAGAAGTGGCTGAGATAATGAAGGGCGCTGTGGCCATAGTTAGGCAGCACGCGTCCTACATCGTTTCGGTCTCCTGCAACTCGAGTCTCATCTCTGAGCAGTTCCCAACCAATTCCAATGGCGGCAGGGAAAGTGAAGAGATGCGCAATGCATTTCGCTCCCCCTACGGTGCGATGTGCCACCTGTGTATGTGGGCACTTGGTGAGCGCGCTGCCATGATCAGTCGGAAGCCGTTCATCTCATACGTCCTCGAAAGCGGTGATGAGGGTCAGAAGGGATTGGTCCGCTACGCAAAGTTCGTTCAGGGCGAGTCTATCGCCGGTCGGATTCTTATCGATAGATACTCGCTTGCGGAGCTAAAAACTTCAACCAAGGCGGATATGGAGGGCCTTTTTCATTCCGCCGATTTGGTCGCTTGGGAATGGGCGAAGCATGTAGACCGACAGCTAACTGGCAAGCCTATGCGGCAGTCCCTGTTGGCCCTGACCGGCAAATCAGAGGCAATCGAGGACAATTTCGGTATAACGCTCAAGAAAGGAAGCAGGTTCTTATTTCGATATTTCAACGAGGCCCACGTTGACCGATACGTTCGCGTTCTGCGGGAAATGATCGAAGCTAAAAGCAGTGGCGAGGTCGATGCCTCACTTGATCGATGGGACGAGACCCGCCCCAAGTGGCCTTGATGTCATGCGGGTGCCGCTTTCGAGTTAGTCGCTCCTCCTGTCAAAAAATCCGACCCGATTTCCGTCCTTATCTCTGATGTCGCCCATTTCTTCACCGCTCTCGAGCGGCTGGTCGAGATCAGGTTCGTCAAACGAATTATTTGCCGGAATGAATAGGTAAAACGTTATGTAAGCCTGGCAATTTTTTGTCGTTTCCTGAAGTAACAAGAAATTCCGGAAAATTGAAGGCGAGTAGCTCTGGATAGGGCTGCAGATGCGTGTTATCGCGATGAACATACAGATGAAGAGCCAAAAGCCCTGCAAGTGCTTGAACCGTATTGTTCAAGTTAGCTTGATGGAAATTGTCGACCCTATCATGCTTCACCGCGTTGTAGGCCTTCCACCAGTCCGGGGAAGTTGGTTCAGCCTGCCCCCAAGCGCCCCAAGGTCGAAAAGACATTTGGTAGCGAGGGATGTCGATTTCGATTTCATGCATTCCTATTAAAGCGCCGGTTATCTCCGTTCTATAGTGGATGATGTTGTACGCGCTGGAGCTAGGATCTAGCGATCGGCAAAGTGCCTTCGCTACTACGTCTACCTCACTGCCAATTAGCAAGAGCAACTTGGCAAATTCGTTCGAGAACGTCTGGCCGTTCACAGTTGTGAGCTCGACATAGTTTATCGATCGCTCGAAATCGCGCTCAAGCGACAGAAAATAGTGCCACGGGCTCAGGTCCATTTCGCACTCTTAAAGGAGTTCAGCGAACGACGGACCGCTCAATACACCTTACGCACATCTAATTCCATTTCGAGCCAAGTCGCGGCTCCATTTCTTGGTCTCGTCTAAAATGCAATCCGCGCTTAGCGCGGTGCTGTCTAATTCACCGCCTTCCGCTTCGCCTCCACCCGCAACCGCGCCGCCTCCAGCCGCAGGCCGAGCCCCTCCATAGGGTCCGCGCCCTTTGTCGTTCCGGGGGACACCCGCCGCGCCTCCACCTTGCGGAGCAGCTCGAGCGCTTTCAACTGCAAGCCAACGTCTTGCTTTGAGTCGTGGGCCACGCCCATCAAGAATTGGTAGGTCAGGTCGAAAACCTCGGGCGGGGCCTCATACTCAATGATCGCCTTGGCCGCGTCGATGGAGCGCGGGATCAGCACTTCTGGTGAAGTCATTATGTCGAGCAACTTTCGCAATGCTGGGCTGATTTCGGCGTCGTCTTTCATTTCGTCCTCGTTTGGGTAGTCAGGCAAAGCGGTAGATGCGGTAGCGGGGCGGTAGCGGCGTAAATGTTTGTTTTTGAATGGCTTCTACCGCTTCTACCGGTTCTACCGGTCTAATTCCGTTGTGAATTGGAATGGTGATCCGGGGAAAGGCTCCATGGTGCTACCGGTAGCGACCGGTAACACCGGTAGCGCCATATCATTCGCTCAACGTCAGGGGCGCTCTCCAGTAGCCCTTCACATTAGCGCCATCGAGCCGGAGGACCTTTGGGCCACTCCAGCCAAGCTTCCGCATGCAATCGCCGAGGCGCCGGTAGTCGGCCATCCGCGCGTGGCGCATCTCGATGCCCATGACTTTCTCGAAGACCGCCTGGGTTGAAATCCGCAGTTCGCCCTCCGCAATCTTCGCATGGGAGGGAAGGGCGCTCAGCAGCACGTCCTCCCACGGGTCGCCCGACACCCTTTCAGCCTGCCGTTCCGCCGCCGCTGCCCAAAGCCTTTCTGGGATGGAAATCGGGTCGGGGGCCTCCCGTTCCGCCACCGCAGCCTCGGCCCAAAGCTGGGGCATATCTTCAGCCAGGCCTTGCAGATCAATCTTGCCTACTGCCACTGGCCAGAACCTCCGGTTTCCGGTCGCGTCGTGGAGATACTGAGAGTCATTGGTCGTGCCGATGAAAATGCACCGGCGGGGCATCTCCTCCACAGAGCGCCCGAACGCTGGCCGCCCCCGATCATGAGTCTTCGAAACGAACTGTTTCACTCCCCTGATGTCGGCATTCCGCAGACCCGCCAGTTCGGGGAGTTCGACAATCCATTTACCCTGCAGGAGCTCCTGTTGCTCCTTGTAACTCACACCAATAGCGATTTCGTCGGAGAAGAAATCTTCGCCCCCGGCCATGATCTTCAGAACACTCGACTTACCGCGCCCCTGCGGGCCTTCCAGCACCAGCACGCAGTCAAATTTGCAACCGGGGCGGCGCGCCCTTCGAACGGCAGCAATCAAGACCGCTCGCGCGAAGGCCCGATTAAGTTCGTTATCATCTGCGCCCAAATACGCGCTCAACCAAGTATCGATCCTCGACACCCCGTCCCACGGAAGCGCCTCGATCCTATCGAGCACCGGATTGAAGGAATTCTCTTGCGCCAGAAGGCGGATCGCGTCCCGCGTGTGCGAGGACTCAGGATCGAAACCAAGCGTCTCTATCACCGCGCGACGCACGTGCAGCACGATGTCATCCATCGTCACCCCGAGCCGCCCTTCCAGGCCCTCGCATATGACCTTCTGTCGGAACTCATCGAACCGAAAAATTACTCCAAGTTTCCGAATGGCCATCACCGCATTGTCCAGTGAAGCCACAATGCCGCTGGGATTTCGGACGCGACTAAGTCCCGATGTGGCATCCGCCGTCTTGGCTGGGGCAGAGACTGCGGACGCCTGCTGCTTTCGGGTCAGTTGCTCCGCGAACATCTTTACCAGAGGTCCGTTGCCGCGCCCCGTCGGCTGTTCTTGCCCGCGTTCAAACGCCCTCCATTCCGCCTCGGTCTCCGCCGTCAGCGCCGCCAGATCCTCCTCCGTGAGCGGCCCCACCACTTCCCAATCGAAATCCTCCGTTTTCATCGCTTCGCGCATTGGCCCAATCTCCTCTGTTCCCTTTCAAGCATCACGGCCAATCCGCGCAGGAGCAGTTCCCGCGCTCGCGCCGTCCGTGGCAACTGAATGGTTTCCACGAGTTCCAGCGCCTCGAAGATGGGCTGCCACGCTGCCACAAACGCCTCATCAATCGGCGGGTCTGGCGGCGGCTGCCGCGCCGCCCGCACTTCATTGAGGTTGATTACCGTTCCCATTTCCTCGACTCCTTCAGGTCGCGAGCGCAGGAAGATCTCTCGGCCTCACCCAATTAGACCGGCTCAAGCGGGACGCTTTCGTCAAAGAAGCCGCGCCGCCTAAGTTCCGCCTCCGCCAACGCCCTCGCGCGCGCTTCGAGGGCCTGCTGTTCAGCGCTGGGCTCGACGCCCATGATCCGCATCGTCGCGTCGATCGCACGACAAGCTTCCAGCAACGCCGCCATTGGGTCGAGCTTCGCGGGCTCGATCTCGGCCAGCCACTCTTTATGGTGCTCAACAAAGAGCCGCCGGAACGCCCCTTCCACTTCGACCCAGGCAGCCGCCAGCCACATCAGCGCCATCATCACAGCCGGCACATTGTCGGACGCAGCCATCACTTGGCTCGCCAAGTCGCCATCGGCGAGACGAAGCCCGGCGAGAATACGCCGAGCCTCGACCTGTGTGCTTTTCCGCCTAGCCTTCGGCATGGCCGTTCCCCTTGATCAGCCCGATAAGCCAATCCCTCGTTTCAGTGTCTTCGCCCGCTATCGCCACGATGACGTGCGGTGCGCCGGCGGCTTTAATCCGCTGTTGCTTGGCCTGTGTTTCGCGCTGGAGTCCCAGATCGCGCCTATTGCCTTCCTGCATCTCGCCGCGCCAAGGCTCTGCGCCATAAGGCACCTCGTTCTTGTGGGCACCCTTGTAAAATTCCTTGTCGGCCATGAAGTCGACAAAGGACTCGTAATATTGTCCACGACGCGGCGCCGAGGGTGCGGGACCTTTCGGGTCCGGGGCGATGCCCTTCTTGAGGGCGCTGAAAGATGTTTCGTCGGCCATGTGCGTTCCTCCTTATGCCGCTGCGGCATCGCGCTGGGCGATCTTGCGTTCTTGCCATTCGGTCACGTCCGCGAGCCGCCACGCGACTGCCTTCGCCCCGATCTTGATCGGCTTGGGAAAATTCCCCTCCTTCATCTGTTCGTAAAGAGAGCTGGTCTTTAGCCCAGTGAGTCTTTCGACATCTGGGCGGCGGATGAAAGTATTACTTTCGTTACTCATTGGGCTTTCTCCTAGTCGGCAGTATTGCCAATTACACAACGCAATAATACCAGACAATTCCGCGTGGAAAATCCCGGAAATGGCGGTTTGTCCTTTTTTGTCCCCTAGATTTTCCCTGCGACACAACGTCGCACAACGTGGAGCCATACTTTGAACTACATTTTTATTTGGGTTCTTGGATTTCTGCTTTCCTCCGCGACTCCTAGTGAGTAGAGATTGCAGGCGGAGTCCCACCTGGGGCACTTGCGCGGGGAGTCGGATGTATGGGCTTTGTGCCGCGCACTAAAGCCATACCAGACCTGTACAGCTTGCTCTCCAATACGCCGCTAGCCCGGCGTTCGCTCCGAAGGTGGCGAGGCTATGCCTCAAACGCGGTTGGGGGATGTTATCTGGTTCAAGCGCGGCATAGTTGGTGTCTACCCCGAGCGCCATGACCGGTTGCTTGCAACGATGAAGGCAAGCGCCTTGCCTATCGGCGAATTGGTGAAGCCAGTCACGCCTAAGCAGAAAGCGCGCCGACTCCTACATTTGCGAAAAAAGAAGTAAAGTCGTCATCTCTCGATTCTTGGAGAATGGCGATGGTTGGTGAAGTCTTCGCGGGAATAAGCGCATTTAAGACCATGTTCGATTTGGCGAAGGCTCTTAAGGAGATGGACGCCGCGAACATTCGGAATAACGCCGTCATGGATTTGCAAGAAAGGATCATGACGGCTCAAGCAGCTTATGCGACGTTGGCCGGCAGCGTAGGCGAGCTTGAAGCACAGGTGAGACGCTTCGAAACATGGGAGGCTGAGAAACAGCGCTACCAGCTTGAGGAGCTGCCACCCGGCATTCTTATGTACCGTCTGAAGGCTGGTATGGAGAACGGCGAACCGCCTCATAAGATATGTGCCAATTGCTATAACAAAGGCATCAAATCGCTGCTGCATAATCGCGGTCAAGCTAATGGCCTCACTCATTGGAGGTGTCATTCCTGCGGTTTTGATGAGAAGACAGGAACCTTCATTACGCCCCAACGGGGCAATCGCGGCGGCGGCGGTTGGATGGCCAGTTAATGGCTACTTTGCCTTCGCGTTCTGAGAACGTTTAGCCCGTCTTGCTTCCGGCTTTTTCCTTCGCAGCTTTATCGCCGTGCGGCTTCGGTGGCGTCTTCAACAGGCGACGCAAAACCTCGTCGCCCTTTTCCAGGTCTTTGTCCTTGGGGGTTTCTGGCATGGCTTCAGACCTAGATGAAACCCAAGATCGCATAACGTGGTGCGGCAATCGCAGCTTGACGCTTAGCGCGCAGATCGATCAGTTCATAAGTTCCGGCGCCTATCACATATCGCACGAAGTGGACGCGGATAGCGGAGACGGCACCTTTTACGTCCAGCTAGTGAAGAAAATACCTTCAGACTTTCGCATAGAGGCCGGCAGTATCGTGCATGAATTACGCGCCACGCTAGACAATCTAGCGTGTGTTCTGGCGATTAGGAACGGCAAGAGTGCTCAAAACACTTACTTTCCCATATCCCGATCGCTCGCCATCTTCGAGGACGACGGGATCAAACGCAAACTCCGCAATCTTTCGGATGCAGACAGAGAGACCATTGCCACGTTCAAACCCTATGACGGTGGCAATCAACTGCTCTTCTCCCTCCACGCCTGCGACCTCGTTCGAAAGCATCAAAGGCTGATCGCCTCGTCCAGCGGAATCAAACGATTCGCCCTCGGAGAGGCGCGAATTACATCCCTCGCGCTTCTGGGTGCGAGCACCATCACCGAGAAACGACAACCCTTCGCGAGAGTCGGAAAGGGTTCCTACATCGATTTGTCCGTAGGGATCGATCTTAGCTTGTCCGAACCAGAGTTCATTCGCGGACGCCCAGTCTCGACCGTGCTAAGCGATTTCACGCGCCATGTTCAGGCGATAGTGGGCATCTTCACCTGAACCATAATCCGTGCCGGCCTGTCGCGACTCATTCAATAGGAATTATTCCCGGTACGTCAGGTGTATAAATAGGAAAATATTCCTATGTGGGTAGGAATGTGGGATCGTGGCAGCGACCCTTATAACTTGTTGATTTTGTTGGATTTTCCTCGATAAATGGCGGAGAGAGCGGGATTCGAACCCGCGTTACGGTCTCCCGTAAACACACTTTCCAGGCGTGCGCCTTCAACCACTCGGCCACCTCTCCGTCCTTGCATTCGCGCCGGCCGGTTTTGCCACGCGGGTTGGGGAGATGCATCCCTTTGGGATTTGCGGGAAGACCCGCTTGATGGACACCGCCAACCAGCGGATGCCCTTCCCGGCGCCCGTCATTCAAACAGACGCGGGGCTCATCTAGTCGATCCGGCGCCGAATGCCAAGCCATAACGGCAGTCTATTCGCTTTGCCGGCCACGCATCGTTTCGCGGGGCGTTGAACGGCTCCGCTTCTAAGGCGCTTCGGTTCTGAATGGTGTGCACGGGCAAGGCGGCAGGGCCGGCCGCGCTTGACTTCGCCCCTCGCCACCTGTCGAGTGCGGCGGAGGCTTTGCGGGGGCAACGTCCAGACATGACCTCGAGCAATGAACAGCCGGCCAGCGGAACGCCGGCCGGAGGCATTCCAGGCGGGCTGACGCCCGCAGGGCCTCCGGACAGCGGGCTGTCCTTCGTGCCCGTGGTCTGGCTCCTCTTCGTCATGGCATGGTCGGTCTACTGGCTGGTCTCGGCGCGGTGGCTGTTGGAGAGTTCCAGCGTGCCGGACAGGATCTTCTATTTCGTGCTTGGCGGACTGGCCTTCGACATCGTCACCATCGTGTGGGGGCTTTATCTGCTCGGCCTCGCCTTCAGCCGTTCCGCGCGCTTTCCGCGTCATTTCACCATCTGGCAGATCACCACCATCGCCTGGCGGCTGGCCGAGCAGGTCTATGCGCTGACCGTGCCCGATTTCACCGTCTCCGCCAGGGAGCTTGCGATCGCCGCCACCGAAATCGTCATCGGCCTTTTTTGCATTTACTTGCTGCGCCGCCGCGACGAGGCCAAGGCCTTTTATGCAAGGCCGGAAGCGCAGGCACCGTCAGCCTTTAGTTCGATCGTCGCCGCGCTGGCCGGCATCACCCTCGGCGCCGTCGTCGGCGCCGTCGCCGGCTTCGCGCTCGGCGCGGGGATCGCCGAAGCCACCGACATCAGCTGTTTCGAAGGCGGCTGCGGCTACTTCGCGGTGTTCATCGGCCTTGCCGGGCTGGTGGTCGGGGCCATTGGCGGCGGCGTCCTCGGCGTCTGGCTCGTCCATCGGCGGAGCCGAAAGGTGGCCATATAGGCGGGCGATAGGCTTCAAATTCGCGTATGGCGATTGCACGCCGGGCGTGCGCATTCTATTCCTCGCCTTTGACCGGAAGGTCCTCGGGAGGAACTTGAGGACCGGGGAAGATTTCGATGCTGCGTTTTTTGTTTCGCCTCGCGGCCATGGTCGCACTCTCGGTCGCCGTCATCATGGCCGTGCTCGACGCGACGCGCTCGGTGGCGGCTTCCGCATTGGTCATGACGCCGCTGAATTCGAGCTGGCTGGCGGTTTCGCCCGACACCCGCGCGGCCTTCGAGACCTTCGTGCGCGCCAAGGTCAATCCGATGATATGGGATGGCGGCATCGCCTGGGTGCTTGCCCAGCCCGGGTTTGCCGTGTTCGCGGTGCTTGCCTTCATCCTCTATGCGATCGGCTACCGGCGCCGGCGGCGCGGCGGAGAATTCGCGCCGGGCTGATGGGTTGTCCCAGCGGACTTGCGACGACAATGTGGCAATCGCCCACAGCTGTCACCGTCTTGGGCATGTTTTTCCAACGGGGGGCATGCTTTTCCAAAAGGTCAAAATTCCGCGTGAATTTTGTTTCGGGCCGTGCCAGATTGCCTTGAGCGGGGGGGAGTACACTCCTGGCTGATGCCGCATGCCTGCCGGAGAACCGGGCAGGCGGACGGCGCGTAACGGAAAAAAATAACCGACAGGGTGTGGATCACATGAAACGTATCGTTCTCGGCCTCCTGGCCGCAACCGCAATGGTTCTTCCGGCTTTCGCCGCGGATGTCCAGCCGGCCATCCTCTACGATCTCGGCGGCAAATTCGACAAATCCTTCAACGAGGCTGCCTATCACGGCGCCGAAAAGTTCAAGACCGAGACCGGCACCGCCTATGTCGAGTTCGAAGTGTCGAACGCCTCGCAACGCGAGCAGGCGCTGCGCCGCTTCGCCGAGGACGGCCGCAACCCGATCGTCATGGCCGGCTTTGCCTGGGAGGATGCGCTGAAGGTGGTCGCGAAGGAATATCCCGATCTCAACTTCGCCATCATCGACGATGCCGTCGATATGCCCAATGTCCGCTCGCTTGTGTTCAAGGAAAACGAAGGCTCCTATCTTGTCGGCATCCTGGCGGCGATGGCCTCGAAGTCCAAGAAGGTCTCCTTCATCGGCGGCATGGACATTCCGCTGATCCGCAAGTTCGAATGCGGCTATGTCGGCGGCGCCAAGGCAGCCGGTGCGACCGACGTCATCCAGAACATGACCGGCGACACGCCCGCGGCGTGGAACGATCCGGCCAAGGGCGGCGAGATCGCCAAGACGCAGATCGACCAGGGCTCCGACGTGGTCTATGCCGCGGCCGGCGGCACCGGTGTCGGCGTGCTGCAGGCGGCGGCGGATGCCGGCAAGCTCGGCATCGGCGTCGATTCCAACCAGAACGGCCTGCAGCCCGGCAAGGTGCTGACCTCGATGCTGAAGCGCGTCGACGTGGCCGTCTACACCGCCTTCATGGACGGCAAGAACGGCACCTTCAAAGGCGGCCTGCAAAATCTCGGCCTCAAGGAAGGCGGTGTCGACTACGCCATGGACGACAACAACAAGGCGCTGGTCACCGACGAGATGAAGGCTGCCGTCGAAAAGGCCAAGGCCGACATCATCGCCGGCACGATCCAGGTGCACGACTATACCGCCGACAACGCCTGCCCGTATTGATCTGTATCCATTAGAGTTGAAACCGCCGGGCGAGAGTCCGGCGGTTTTGTTTTTGGGTTTTGACGGGGGCCGCAACTTGAGAGGCGAGAGTGAAGCCGACCATCGGACCGATGACCGAACGCGATGTTGATGCAGTGGCGCGACTGCGCATCGCCGCCTTTTTCGAGGGCAGCGCAAGAACGCTGAATGAGGACGTCGCCGGGCTTCGCGAGTTGCTCAATGGAGATGGCTTCGAGGCGGCGCTTGTGGCGCGGATAGGGGAGGTCCCGGTCGGGACCTGCCTGCTGGTTCGCCACGAAATTGAACCCGCGCATGAGCTGACGCCTTGGCTGGCGGGATTGGTCGTCGATAGCGACCACCGCGGCAAAGGGATCGGCCGCGCGCTGGTTGCAGCCATCGAAGCGCATGCAACCGCGATCGGTGTGGAGAGGACCTACCTCTATACGTGGGTGGCGCGAGACTTCTATGCCGGGCTCGGTTGGGCAGTGGTCGAGTCGTTTGAGCAGGACGGCTCCCCGATGCTGCTGATGTCGCGCGAACTCGGCCTATAGCTGTCCGACGAGATAACCCAGCGCGAATACCATGATCAGCGCGATGGCGATGACGGCGCCGCGTCGGCCACCGAGCGAATGCACGCCGACGCCATAGGGCTTCCGCTCCAGTCTGCCGATCACCGGCTTCGCTTCGTCGTGGCCGACCACACGCATCTGCGGCAGTTCGGCGATGCGTTGCGAAATCAGCCGCCAGCGATCGCCGTCGCCCGAGGGCCGCCCCGTGCGGTCGAAGACATGCATGCACTCGGCCAGCCGCATCACCGTGTCGCGGAAGGCGGGATCGATCTCCAGGTCGCGCTCGGCACGTTCGCGGTCGCGATCGTTCATCAGGCCAAGCACATAGTCGCCCGCCCGCGCAACGCGATCGCTTTCACCGGCCATCGGCTTCTCCTTGTTACCAGTGCGGCGGTTTGGTTATCGGCACGTCGGGGGCCGACTGTTCCTCCAGCGCCATGAAGCGCCCGGTCAGCGCATCGAGCTTGCGCTGCATGCGTTCGATCGCCGTCCACTGTTCGGCGATCTGGCCCGACAGTTCCTCGATGGTCTTTTCCTGCTCGGCGGCGCGGATTTCCAGCGTCGTCAGCCGGTCGACAGGCATGATCATTCGAAACTCCCTAGGTCTTGGTGCACGCAGTTGCAGCATGATGATGCGACTGTTGACCCTTGCATATTAGTGAATGTGAAGGTCTGCGGCCACGTTCGAAATTGACAAGCGCACCGGGATTTGTCGAGAGTGGCCACTGCGCCGCCAATTGGCACGGGTGGGGCATCATGCTAGGCGTTTTGACCAAGCGATAAAAAAATAAGAGTGGGACAGGCTGCATGGCGCAAGCCGCAATCGAACTGATCGGCATCAACAAGAGTTTTGGCGCCGTTCGCGCCAATCGCGACATCAATCTGGAGATCGCACGCGGCACCATCCACGGCATCGTCGGCGAGAACGGCGCCGGCAAGTCGACGCTGATGTCGATCCTCTACGGCTTCTACCAGGCCGACAGCGGCGAGATCCGCGTCGGCGGCAAGCCGGCGTCTATCAAGACTTCCAACGACGCCATCGCGCTCGGCATCGGCATGGTGCACCAGCACTTCATGCTGGTCGACAATTTCACCGTGCTGGAAAACATCATCCTCGGCGCCGAAAGCGATGCGCTGTTGAAAAAGAGCATCGCCAAGGCGCGCTCCGAACTGGAGCGGCTCGAGCGCGAATACGGGCTGGAAGTCGATCCCGATGCCATCATCGAGGAATTGCCGGTCGGCCTGCAGCAGCGTGTCGAAATCCTGAAGGCGCTTTATCGCGGCGCCGAAATCCTGATTCTCGACGAGCCGACGGGCGTGTTGACGCCGGCCGAGGCCGACCATCTGTTCCGCATCCTCAGGCAATTAAAGGACCAGGGGAAAACGGTGGTGCTGATCACCCACAAGCTGCGCGAGATCATGGCCATCACCGACAATGTCTCGGTCATGCGCCAGGGCACGATGGTGGCGACGCGCGAGACCAGCAAGACGACAGTCGGCGAACTGGCCGAACTGATGGTCGGGCGGCGCGTGCTGCTGCGGGTCGAAAAGGGCGAGACGGAGGCCGGCGCGGTCAAGCTCGCGGTCAAGAACCTGACGGTTAAAGACCAGCGCGGCGTCACCATGGTCGACGACATCTCCTTCGATATCCGCGCCGGCGAGATCGTCGGCATTGCCGGTGTCGCCGGCAACGGCCAGTCCGAACTGCTCGAGGCGATTTCCGGCATCAGGCGCGCGGTTTCCGGCTCGGTGATGCTCGATGGCAAGCCGATCGACCTGACCGGGGCCGCCGATCCCGGCGAGTTGCGCGACCGTGGGCTCGCCCATGTGCCGGAGGACCGCCATCATGTCGGCCTGGTGCTGGCCTTCGAGGAGAACGAGAATTCGATCCTCGGCTACCATGACGACCCGCGCTACCTCAAAGGGCCGTTCCTCAACATCGACGCCATCATGACCGATGCCAAGGACAAGATCGAGAAATACGACATCCGTCCCGGCAATCCGCGTCTGAAGACGGCGAATTTCTCCGGCGGCAACCAGCAGAAGATCGTGCTGGCGCGAGAAATGGAGCAGGATCCCGGTGTTCTGATCGTCGGCCAGCCGACGCGCGGCGTCGATGTCGGCGCCATAGAATTCATCCACAAGCGGCTGATTGCCATGCGCGACCAGGGCAAGGCGGTGCTGGTGGTGTCGGTCGAGCTCGACGAGATCCGTTCGCTGTCGGACCGCATCCTGGTAATGTTTGCCGGGCGCATCGTCGGCGAACGTGGCCCCGAGGCGACCGAAGGCGAGCTTGGCCTGCTGATGGCAGGCGTCGACCGCCAGGAGGCGGCAGAGTGAGCACGCCTTACGCCAAACTGCCGGCCTGGGCCGATTATGGGCTGATCCCGCTGATCAATCTGTCAGTGGCTTTCATCGTTGCCGGTTTCGTCGTCATGCTGGTCGGCGAAAACCCGTTTCGTGCCGCCGTCATCCTGGTCGAGGGCGCTTTCGGCAAGGGAACCGGCATTGCCTTCACGCTGTTCTATGCCACCACCTTCATCTTCACCGGCCTGTCGGTGGCGGTGGCCGCGCATTGCGGCCTGTTCAACATCGGGACCGAGGGCCAGGCCTATATTGCCGGCCTTGGCGTGGGCGTGGTCTGCCTCGCCTTCGACACTGTGCTGCCGTGGTGGCTGACCTTTCCGCTGGCGATCGTCGCCGGAGCCGCCGTCGGTGCGCTGTGGGCGCTGATCCCGGCCTATCTGCAGGCCAAGCGCGGGTCGCACATCGTCATCACCACCATCATGTTCAACTTCATCGCGGCCTCGATCATGGTCTACCTCCTGGTCGGGCCGTTGAAGCCGGCGGCGTCGCAGGCGCCGCAGACGCGCAACTTCCTCGCCGGCGCCGAACTGCCCAAACTCAACTGGATCATCGAACTGTTCGGCGCCAAGATCCGCTCGGCGCCGTTCAACATCTGCTTCCTGCTGGCGCTGCTCATGGCATTCCTGGTCTGGCTGCTGATCTGGCGCACCAAGCTCGGCTACGAGATGCGCACCTATGGCCACAGCCCGAAAGCGGCGCGCTATGCCGGCATTTCGGAGACCCGCATCATCATCATCGCGATGATGATTTCGGGCGCGCTGGCCGGCATGATGACACTCAACCCGGTGATGGGCGACCAGCACAATGTGGCGATCGATTTCGTCTCCGGCGCCGGCTTCGTCGGCATTGCCGTGGCGCTGATGGGCCGTCTGCATCCGGTCGGCATCGTGCTGGCGGCGATCCTGTTCGGCATGCTCTACCAGGGTGGCGCCGAACTCGCCTTCGAAATGCCGGCGATTTCCCGCGACATGATCGTCATCATCCAAGGCCTGGTCATCCTGTTTGCCGGTGCGCTGGAGCACATGTTCCGGCCCTACGTCCAGGCGCTGTTCGCCTCGTTCAGTCCAAGGTCGGTCGGCATCGAAGCGGTCAAAGGGAAGGGCGCCTGAGATGGACGTCTTCATCGCCATCGTGCAGATCCTGGACTCGACCATACGCCTGTCGGTGCCGTTGCTGCTCGCTTGCCTTGCCGGCCTCTATTCGGAACGCGCAGGCGTTTTCGACATCGGGCTGGAAGGCAAGATGCTGGTCGGCGCCTTTGCAGGTGCGGCCGCCGCTTCGGTCTTCCATTCGGCCTTCCTCGGTCTCGGCATGGCGATCGTGATGTCGGTCGCCTTTGCCTTGGTGCACGGCTTCGCCTCGATCACCCATCGCGGCAACCAGATCGTCTCCGGTGTGGCCATCAACTTCGTCGCCGCCGGCTCGACAATCATTCTGGGCCAGGCCTGGTTCCAGCAGGGCGGGCGCACGCCGGCGCTGCAGCCGGGCGAGCGTTTCGAGGCCATCACTCTGCCTGGTGCTGCCGCGATCCACGACGTGCCGATCATCGGGCCAATCTACTCCGAGCTGCTCTCTGGCCATTCGATCCTGGTCTATCTCGCTTTCGCCATGGTGCCGTTCACCTGGTGGGTGTTGTTTCGCACCCGCTTCGGCCTGCGCCTGCGCGCCGTCGGCGAGAACCCGGCCGCCGTCGACACCGCCGGCATCTCGGTCGCCTGGCTGCGCTACCGGGCGCTGATCTGCACCGGCGTGCTGACCGGCATTGCCGGCGCCTACCTCTCGATGGTGCAGAATGGCGGCTTCGTGAAGGACATGACCGCCGGCAAGGGCTACATTGCGCTGGCGGCGCTGATCTTTGCCAAATGGCGACCGGTGAACGCCATGTTCGCCTGTCTTCTGTTCGGCTTCCTCGACGCGGCGGCGATCCGCCTGCAGGGTTCGCCATTGCCGTTGATCGGCAAGGTGCCGGTGCAGTTCATGCAGGCGCTGCCCTATGTGCTGACCGTGATCCTGCTTGCCGGCTTCATCGGCAAGGCGATCCCGCCGCGCGCCGGCGGCGTGCCTTATGTCAAGGAACGTTGATCCGGGCGCGCCCAGGAGCACTGTGTCGAACATGCGGCTGGTGCTCGAAAGGCGCCAGGAAAACGCAAAGCGCCGGGTTTTGACCACGATCGTCGGAGAGAACGTCTAGATGTCGCATGATCTGTTCGAAGCCGCGCAGGAGGCCATGGCCAAGGCCTACGCGCCCTATTCGAAGTTTCCGGTGGGTGCGGCGTTGCGCACCGAAGACGGCCGTGTCTTCACCGGCGCCAACATCGAGGTCGCGTCCTATCCGGAAGGCTGGTGCGCCGAGACCACGGCGCTCGGCCATTACATCATGGGCGGCGGCGGCAAGATCGTCGAGGTCGCCGTCATTGCCTCGCGCATGGCCAAATGCTCGCCCTGTGGCGGCTGCCGGCAAAGGCTGGCGGAATTCTGCCGGCCGGACACAAAGCTCTATCTTTGCGACAACACCGGCGTGGTCGAGACCGTGACCATGGGCGACATGCTGCCCTACGGGTTTCGTGGCGACATTTTGAAGTGAGAGTTGGCTGATATGAAGGAAGCTCTGGACCACCTCGTTGAAAGGCTGGACGGGTTGGCGCCGACAACGGCGATGGTGCTGGGGTCGGGCCTTGGCGGGCTTGTCGACCAGGTCGAAAATGCCGTGCGCATCTCTTATGCCGACCTGCCGGGTTTCCCCCGCAGCGGGGTGACTGGCCATGCCGGCGAGGTGGTCGCGGGGCTTTTCGCCGGCACGCCGGTGCTGATGCTGTCCGGCCGCGCCCATTATTACGAGCACGGCGTTGCTGCTGCAATGCGGCCGGCGCTGGAGGTGCTTGCCGGCATCGGCATCACCAAGCTGATCCTTACCAATGCCGCCGGCTCGGTCGATCCCGACATGCTGCCAGGATCGGTGATGCTGATCACCGATCACATCAATTTCTCCGGCTCCAACCCGCTGATCGGCGAGCCGAGCGACCGCCGCTTCGTCGGCCTGACCGAAGCCTATGATGCCGGCTTGCGCGCGGCGATCGAACGGTCGGCGAAGGCGACAGGGACGGCGCTGCACAAGGGCGTCTATATGTGGTTTTCCGGTCCGTGTTTCGAAACCCCTGCTGAAATCCGCATGGCCCGCGTCATGGGCGCCAATGCGGTAGGGATGTCGACCGTGCCGGAGGTCATTCTCGCCCGCTTCCTTGGGCTTCGCGTAGCCGCCTGTTCGGTGATCACCAATCTCGCCGCCGGGATGACCGGGGCGGAACTGTCGCACCAGGAGACCAAGGACATGGCGCCGATCGGCGGCGCACGGCTGGCGACGATCCTTGCGCATGTGTTCCAGGATGGGTTGCCGGAGCCGAAGGGCGCTGCCTGATGCTTCCGCAGGAAATCATCCGCCGCAAGCGCGACGGCCAGAAACTGTCCCCGCAGGAGATTTCGGCCTTCGTCGCGGGCGTGACTTCGGGCAGCGTCTCGGACGGCCAGGTCGGCGCCTTCGCCATGGCCGTGTTCTTCAACGGCATGAACCGCGACGAGGCGGTGGCGCTGACGCTCGCCATGCGCGATTCCGGCGATGTGCTCGACTGGTCGGACCTGCCGGGTCCGGTCACCGACAAACATTCGACCGGCGGCGTCGGCGACAATGTCTCGCTGATGCTGGCGCCGATCGTCGCCGCTTGCGGCGCCTATGTGCCGATGATCTCCGGCAGGGGCCTTGGGCATACCGGCGGCACGCTGGACAAAATGGATGCCATCCCAGGCTATATCAGCCAGCCGGATATCGCGCGCTTCCGCAAGACCGTGCTCGAGACCGGCTGTGCCATCATCGGCCAGACCGCCGATCTCGCGCCCGCCGACCGTCGCCTCTATGCGATCCGCGATGTGACCGGAACGGTGGAATCGGTGCCGCTGATCACTGCCTCTATCCTGTCGAAGAAACTGGCGGCCGGCCTGCAGTCGCTGGTGCTCGACGTCAAGGTCGGCAATGGCGCCTTCATGGAGAAGTCGCGCGACGCGACAGCACTTGCCAACAGCCTGGTCGAGATCGCCAACGGCGCCGGCCTGAAGGCCTCGGCGCTGGTCACCGGCATGAACGAGCCGCTGGCGTCGGCGGCCGGCAACGCGGTCGAGGTGCGCAACGCCGTCGATTTCCTCACCGGGAGGCTCCGCGACAAGCGACTGGAGGATGTGACGCTGGCGCTGGCCGCCGAGATGCTGCAATCGGCAGGGCTGGCGTCGTCCAATCAGGACGGTCTCAGGCGCGCGGCCGAGACGCTGGCCGGGGGCCGCGCCGCGGCCGCCTTCGCACGTATGGTCGCAGCCCTTGGCGGTCCCGCCGATTTCGTCGAGAAGCCGGAAAAATACCTGCCGAAAGCGGCGGTGGAGTTTGCGGTCAAGGCGGCAGGCAACGGCTTTGCCACCGGCATTGCCACCCGCGATATCGGCCTTGCCGTGGTCGGGCTCGGTGGCGGGCGTACGCGGCCGGACGACAGGATCGACCATGCGGTCGGCATCACCAGGCTGCTGCCGCTCGGCGCCGAGGTGCGGACCGGCGAGCCGCTGGCGCTCGTCCACGCCCGCACGCAAGCGGAGGCCGAAGCGGCCGCAGCCGCCGTGCTTTCGGCCTATACGATCGGGGCGTCGAAACCAGCCGCCGACAAGACTGTCATCCGGCGCGTGCTGCCGCGCGGGTAGCGGAAGGCGCTACTGCACCAGCAACAGTGTGCCGTTTTCGACCTGGTATTTTGCCAGCCGCTGCAAAAAGCTCATGCCGATCAGGTTGGTGCGCAGCGCCTTGTCGTCGAGGACCACGGCCTGGATGTTGTCGACGCTGATCTTGCCGATCTGCAGGCGGTCGATGTTGACCACAGCGGCCCTGATCGCGCCATTGGCGGTGTTGACCTGATGGCTGAAATCCGACGGGTTGAGCGAGATGCCGATGCGGCGCGCCGTCGAGGTGTTGATGGCGACCAAAGTGGCGCCGGTGTCGATCATGCCGTCGACCTGGCGGCCGTTGAGCTTGAAGGCGGAGGTGAAATGGCCGCGCTCGTCAGCCGCCACCAATACTTTGCGCCCAGTGGGCAGCGGTGCGGCCGGCTTGCCGGGAACCGAGGCCATGTTCAGTTCGGGCTGAGGCTGCGCGGACGGCTTGCCGGCGACGGTCGACTTCAACAGGTTGTCGAGAATCTGCGGATTCGACTGATAGACGATCGGGATCGATGCCGACGTTCCGGCGAACACGCCCAGAATGACAAGCTTGCGCAGCATGAATGGACCTTCGTGAAGGCCCATTCTTGCCCACGTATGGTGTGTGCCGCTTTAACGCCAACCCGAAACCGCGGCTTTGCGTAAACGGGCGGTAAACGACTGGATGTCAGCTGGCCTTGCCAGCCGCCGTCATTTGGTTCCGTACATGCGGTCGCCGGCATCGCCGAGGCCGGGCATGATGTAGCCCTTCTCGTTGAGCTGGCGGTCGATGGAAGCGGTGAACACGGGAACATCCGGATGCGCCTTGGTGAAGCGCTCGATGCCTTCTGGCGCCGCCAGCAGGCAAAGGAAACGGATGTTGGTGGCGCCGCGCTCCTTCAGCTTGTCGATGGCCGCGATGGCCGAGTTCGCGGTCGCCAGCATCGGATCGACGACGATCACCAGCCGGTCGGCGAGATCGCTCGGCGCCTTGAAGAAATATTCCACCGCCTCCAGCGTTTCGTGATCGCGGTAGAGGCCGACATGCGCGACGCGGGCCGCCGGGACCAGGTCGAGCAGGCCTTCGAGCAGGCCATTGCCGGCGCGCAGCACCGAGGCGAAGACCAGCTTCTTGCCCTCCAGCGTCGGCGCTTCCATGGTTTCCATCGGCGTTTCGATGGTCGTCGTCGTCAGTTCGAGGTTGCGGGTGACCTCGTAGCCGAGCAGGAGCGAGATCTCGCGCAGCAGCCGCCGGAAACCGGCGGTCGACGTCTCCTTCTTGCGCATGATGGTGAGCTTGTGCTGGACAAGCGGGTGGTCGACGACGGTGACGCCCTGCATGGGTTGCTCCAGTGAATGGTGAATAGTGAATAGTGAATAGTGAGCAGGTTTGCGAGTCCCGATGGATCGATCATTGCGGTTGACAGGCCGAACCGCCGGCAAACCAATCACCAGTCACCAGTCACCAGTCACCTCTTCGCATCGAGCCGGGCAAGCAGCGCGCTTTTCGTCTTCCTGTCGACGAAAGCCGCTTCGATCGCCGTCCTGGTGACGGCGGTCAAAGCTTTTTCATTCATGGAGAAATGCTCGGCGGCGATGTCGTATTCGCGCTTCAGCGAGGTCCAGAAATAGGGTGGGTCGTCGGAGTTCAGCGTCACCTTGCAGCCGGCCGCCTGCAGGGCAGGCAAAGGGTGATCGGCGAAACTGTCGTAGACTTTGAGCGCGATGTTGGAGCCGGGGCAGCATTCGAGCACGATGCCCTCATCGGCGATGCGGCGCACCAGGTCGGGATTTTCGATGGCGCGCACGCCATGGCCGATGCGCGAGGGGCGGATGTGGTCGAGTGCGGCCTGCACCGTCTCCCATCCGGTCAGCTCGCCGGCATGGATGGTGATGCCGAGGCCGGCTTCGCGGGCGATCTCGAAGGCCCTGACATAATCCTCCATCTCGCCCATGCGCTCGTCGCCGGCGACGCCGAAGCCGGTGACCAGCGGATTTCCGCAGCGCGCCGCAAAGCGCGCCGCCTGCTCGATCGACTCGACGCCGACATGGCGTACGCCGGTGACGATCATGCGGCCCTCGATGCCGGTCTTGGCTTTGGCGCGCAGCATGCCTTCGCCGAGCGCATCGGTATAGGCCTTGGGCGACAGGCCGGCCCTGACGGCATGGTCGGGCGAGGTGAAGACTTCGGAATAGATGGCGCCGTCGCGGGCAAGGCTGGTCAGATAATGGTCGGCGAGGCGGGCATAATCCTCCTCGGTGCGGAACAGGTCGGCGGAAAAATCATAAGCCGCCAGGAACGAGGTGAAATCATGCCAGACGAAGGAGCCGTTCTGGATATAAAGCGAGGTGTCCTTGCCGTATTTCTGCGCCTGACGGATGACGAGTTCGGGCGCCGCTGCCCCCTCGATGTGGCAGTGCAGTTCTGCTTTCAAAGGCATGCAGTTATCCCGTCTCATCAGTCCAGGCCGTAAAGCCCACCACCTGGAAGCGCGGCCGAACACCGCGCCTTAAACAATAGCGCCCGCACCATCGATCGGCTATGGTCCCGCCGGTTTTATGACGGATCAAAATAATGTCAGTTGAGAGAACCACGGCCGCGGGCGGCATGGAAACCTCCTATGGTTTCAAGAAGGTAGGGCCAGGCGACAAGCAGCCTCTGGTCAATGAGGTTTTCCACAAGGTGGCGAACCGCTACGACCTGATGAACGACCTGATGTCGGCCGGGCTGCACCGGCTGTGGAAGGATGCCATGGTGACATGGCTCAATCCGCCGAAACGTCCGGGCTGGAAAGTGCTCGACGTGGCGGGCGGCACCGGCGACATCGCCTTCCGCATCGTCGACGCCAGCCATGGCAACGCGCATGCCACGGTGCTCGACATCAACGGCTCGATGCTCAGTGTCGGCCGTGACCGCGCGGAGAAAAAGGGCCTGTCCGGCAACACCGATTTCGTCGAGGCCAATGCCGAGGAACTGCCTTTCACCGATAGCACCTTTGACGCCTACACCATCGCATTCGGCATCCGCAACGTGCCGCGCATCGATGTCGCGCTGACGGAAGCCTTTCGCGTGCTGAAGCCTGGCGGACGGTTCCTGTGCCTGGAGTTTTCCGAGGTCGAGATGCCGCTGCTGGACAAAGTCTACGAAGCCTGGTCGTTCAACGCCATTCCGCAGATCGGCAAGATGGTGACGGGCGAGGGCGAGCCATATTCCTACCTGGTCGAATCGATCCGCAAATTTCCCAATCAGCAGAACTTTGCTGCCATGATCACCCGCGCCGGCTTCGAGCGCGTGTCGTTCCGCAACTATTCCGGCGGCATCGCAGCGCTTCATTCGGGCTGGAAGCTTTGAGGCCGGACAGTTTGCAGCAGCAGGGTAGACGATGAGCAGCGTCGGCGCCGCCTTTCGGCTCGCGCGGGCCGGCTGGGTGCTGGTCCGCGAGGGCGTGATCGCAGCACTGCCGGGGGACGAACTCAGCGGCCTGCCGAAATTCGGCTGGCGCATGGCCCGGCTGTTCACCCGCCGCCGCGCGCTCGCTTATGAGCGCAGCGACCGGCTGGCCAAGGCGGTGGTCCGGCTCGGACCCTCCTACGTCAAGCTCGGCCAGTTCCTGGCGACGCGGCCCGATGTCGTCGGCAACGACATGGCGCTCGACCTCGCCATGCTGCAGGACAAGATGCACACTTTTTCGCAGGCGGAAGCGGTGGCGGCGATCGAGGGCTCGCTCGGGCGCAAGATCGGCGAACTCTATACGCAGTTCGGCGGGCCGGTCGCGGCGGCCTCCATCGCCCAGGTCCATCCCGCGCAGGCCATGCATGACGGTGTCGATACCAAGGTGGCGGTGAAGGTGATCCGGCCTGGCGTGCGCCGCCGCTTCTTTCAGGATCTCGAAAGCTATTTCCTCGCCGCCCGGCTGCAGGAGAAATACATCCCGTCGTCGCGCCGACTGCGGCCGGTCGAGGTGACCGAGACGCTGGCGCAAACCACCAAGATCGAGATGGATCTGAGGCTCGAGGCGGCAGCGCTTTCGGAACTTGGCGAAAACACCAAGGACGATCCGGGCTTTCGCGTGCCGTCGGTCGACTGGGAGCGCACCGGGCGCGATGTGCTGACCATGGAATGGGTCGACGGCGTCAAGATGAACGACATCGCCGGCCTCGCGGCGGCGGGGCACGATCTGAAGGCGATCGCCACCAACCTGATCCAGTCGTTCCTGCGTCACACGCTGCGGGACGGCTTCTTCCATGCCGACATGCATCCAGGCAATCTGTTCGTCGAGGCCAATGGCAATATTGTCGCCGTCGATCTCGGCATTGCCGGACGGCTCGGCAAGAAGGAGCGCCGGTTCCTCGCCGAAATCCTCTACGGCTTCATCACGCGCGACTATCTGCGCGTCGCCGAGGTGCATTTCGAGGCCGGCTACGTGCCGCGCCAGCACAATGTCGCGGCTTTCGCGCAGGCGATCCGCGCCATCGGCGAGCCGATCCACGGCCAGCCGGCCGAGACCATTTCGATGGCCAAGCTTTTGACGCTGCTGTTCGAGGTCACCGAATTGTTCGATATGGCCACGCGGTCGGAACTGATCCTGTTGCAGAAGACCATGGTGGTGGTGGAGGGCGTCGCGCGTACGCTCGACCCGGCCTTCAACATGTGGAAGACGGCCGAGCCGGTGGTCGGCCAGTGGATCGCCGGCAATCTCGGGCCGAGCGGCCTGCTGATGGACGCGCGCGACGGCGCCAAGGCGCTGCTGGCGCTGGCCCGCCAGGCGCCCGATCTTGCCGCCCGCACCGAGCGGCTGTCGCGCGAGATCGATTTTATGGCGGAGCACGGCCTCCGCTTCGACGAGGCGACATCGCGCGCCATCGGCAAGGCCGAAGCCCGTTACACCCGCTCGGGCCGGCTGGCGCTGTGGGTGATCGCGCTGACGCTGGTTTACATCGCGTGGAAGCTGCTTTGATCGCTTGCAACGCTAGCAACGGTGGTGCTAGCGTTGCAGTCGCGCTATTGATGTCGCGGAGCAAGTCATGGGCACCATTACTGTCCGCAATCTAGCTGACGACGTGAAGCAGAAATTGCGTGAGCGCGCTGCGGCGCGCGGGGTGTCGATGGAGGAAGAGGCGCGTGATGCGCTTGCCAAAAGCGTGCTGTCGGCGGAAGCCGGCATGCCCGAGAGCGAAACCCTCTATGCAACAATCCGCCGCTTGGTTGAGCCTCATGGAGGTTTTGACATCGATCTGCCCGAGCGAGGTCAATCCACAAAAACGCACAAAACCCTCGACGGCAAGCGCATCCTGCTGATCATCGGCGGCGGCATCGCCGCCTACAAGGCGCTGGACCTGATCCGCCGGCTGCGCGAGCGCGGTGCGGCGGTGCGCGTCGTGATGACATCGGCGGCGCAGGAGTTCGTCACCACGCTTTCGGTCGGCGCGCTTTCGGCCGACCATGTCTTCAGCGAATTGTTCGACCGCAATGACGAGCACGATGTCGGCCATATCCGCCTGTCGCGCGAGGCCGACCTTCTGGTAGTGGCGCCGGCCACTGCCGATCTGATGGCCAAGCTCGCCAACGGCCATGCCAACGATCTGGCCTCGACGGTGCTGCTCGCCACCGACAAGAAGGTGCTGATGGCGCCGGCGATGAACCCGAAAATGTGGTCGCATGCCGCGACGAGCCGCAACCGGGCGACGCTCGCCAAGGATGGCATCGCCTTCGTCGGCCCGGCCAAGGGCGAGATGGCGGAAAGCAACGAGGCGGGCGAGGGCCGCATGGCCGAGCCGCTGGAGATCGTGGCAGTGATCGAGGCACTGCTCGACAGCAGGCCGAAGCCGCTGGCCGGCCGCAGGATCATCGTCACCTCGGGGCCGACGCATGAGCCAATCGACCCGGTGCGCTACATCGCCAACCGCTCTTCGGGCAAGCAGGGCCATGCGATTGCGGCAGCGCTGGCAAGACTGGGCGCGGATGTACGCCTGGTCTCCGGTCCGGTTGGCATTGCCGATCCGGCCGGCGTTGTGACGACGCATGTGGAGACCGCGGCCGAGATGAAAGCGGCCGTCGAACAGTTGTTGCCGGCGGACGCCGCGGTCTTCGTAGCTGCCGTCGCCGACTGGCGCACCGCTGGCACGGCCGGCG
The DNA here is from genome assembly GCF_040322455.1 of Mesorhizobium sp. M0139. Lineage (NCBI taxonomy): Bacteria > Pseudomonadati > Pseudomonadota > Alphaproteobacteria > Hyphomicrobiales > Phyllobacteriaceae > Mesorhizobium > Mesorhizobium sp. M0139. Next base: position 20,247 of record NZ_JAMYTN010000008.1, on the reverse strand, counting down.
AGAAGATCAAGAAGGTGGCGGGCCAAGGCCCACCGGCGCTGCAAATGGTCGAAAACCCCGACATTCTCGCCAGCGTCGGTCATCACGGGCAACGCCCGGGGCTGGTTGTCGGCTTCGCCGCCGAGACGCAGGACCTGATTGCCAATGCCGAGGCCAAGCTGAAGAAGAAGGGCGCCGATTTCATTGTCGCCAACGATGTCTCGCATGAAAGCGGCGTCGGCCCCACCGGCGTCATGGGCGGCGACCGCAACAAGGTGCGCATCGTCTCGAAGGACGGCGTCGAGGAATGGCCTGAGATGGGCAAGGACGAGGTGGCGGCGCGGCTCGCCGCGCTCATCGCCGAGCGTTTGCAAGCCTGAGCGGCCGCCGGTTCCGCAATCGGGCAGGCCATGGTCTTGCAGGCAGCCTTGTGGCCGAGGGCATTTGACGCCGACAGCGCCGGCGGAATGCTGTCGCCAAATTCTCGATCCGCCGTGCCCTCAGCCTGTCGCCAATTGCGGCCGGCGTGCCGCCAAAGCCATCTTCAACGCCGCCAGGCAACCGACAATGCCAAGTGGCACGAAGGCCAGGTACAGCCAGCCGGCGACGTGCGCTGCTGCCTCGCGGTTCAGCCCGTCCGAAAAGCCGCTGGCATTGGCGATGATGCCGGCCATGGCGGCGCCCACGGCGTAGCCGATGCGCTGCATGGTCGGCACGGCGGCCGAGGCGATCGTCTGCTCGCCGTCGCGGGCCGAGGCAACGATGATGCGGGTCAGGAAGGGCCATGACACGCCGAAGCCACCGCCTTGCAACAAAGCGCAGAGCAGGATCACCGGGATCGAGCCGGCGGGGATGGCATAGGCGAAACCGGCGAGGCCGGCTGCAATCATCAGCGCGCCGATGACGAGGATCTGCCGTTCGCGCTGCAGCGGCGCATTGGCGACGGCGATCGACAGGATTGACCAGGCGATCGATTCGGCGGCGATGATGTAGCCTGTGGTCAGGATCGGGATGCCGTGCAGCGTGGTAAGCAGAAGCGGCCCGTAGATGGAAAAAGAGACTGTCGCCACCGAGAAGGCGGCAACCATGCTCATGCCGCTGCCGACCGGCGAGCGCCATGAGAACAGGCCCGACGGGAACAGTCGCGATTGCGGCTTCATGGCGTCGACGAAAACGAACAGCGCCAGGCCGGCGAGGCCGAGGACCAGCAGCAGCGACGATCGAAGCAAGGCGACGTCGACGCCTGCGGTGGCGATCAGCACGACGGCGATGGCGAGGCAGCCAAGTGCTGCAAAGGGGAAGGGCGGCGAGGTGCCGGCGGCGGCTTGCGGCTTCGTCGCTTCCGGCGTGTTCAGGACGATGAAGCTTGCCGATGCCATGGCGATGCCACCCAGCACGAAGACGCCGAAGGCCCAGCGCCAGGACAGGAGCTCGACCATGATCGCGCCGAGCATCGGGCCGCTGAAGGCGGCGACGCCCCAGATCGCCGACATGATGCCGAACAGCTGTGGCCAGATGCTGCGGTTAAACAGCCGCTCGACCGAGACGAAGGCCAGCGACACCAGCGCACCGCCGCCGAGACCCTCGACCAGACGGCCGCCAAGAAACACCGGCATGGACGGCGCGGTGGCGCAGATCAGTGCGCCCACGGCATAGAGCAGGGCGGCGACCGTGACGTTGGAGCGTAGAGCGACATAGCTGACCAGCCGCCCGGCCGCTGCGCCGGCGACAATGGCGCCGAGCTCGTAGACGGCCAGCGACCAGCCGACGAACTGCACACCGGCGAGGTCCCCGACCATGGCCGGCATGACCGTCGCCACCATCGTCTCGTTGGTGGCGTGCAGCAGGATGCCGAGGCTGATGAAGCAGAAGCGCGCGAGGTCGCCGCTTGCCCACAATGCCCGCCAGTCGACCTTGTTGCTGGTGATTTCAGTCATTCTTTTACCCTGCCTTTGCATATCTCGATGCCGGCGCATGGCGCCAGAAGCCAATGGGGGCTTTCCGGCGGGGCCATGCGCGCTGTTTCAGTCAGGCGAGTTGTAAAACCTCAAGCGCAGTTGAGCTCAAGTGGCTTTTTATCGAAGTGCAGACGGTCGAGATTGGCCGGAAACCTCTCCGCTTGATGCGCCGGTCAGTTCTCAATGCTGCGCAGCTGAAACTGGCTGACGCCGATGGCAATGTTGATACCGGTCTGCGTCTGCAGGCTGAGCGGCTGCAGAGTGAAGGCCTGCGAGGAGCCGCCGACCAGGAGATTGGCGCCGGCGCCGACCGCCGCGGTCACTTCGGCGCTGGCGCCGATATAGTCGCCGGCCAACGCGCCGGGCGCATAGATGTTCCTCAGCGGCGTCAGCACCAGCCATTGCATGACGGTCTGCTTGGTGGTGCCGATGTCGAGCCCGTATTTGTTGACGGCGCCGAAATAGGCTTCCGGCGAAAAGCTCTTGTCGGCCGGCGTGAAGGTGCAGCTCAGATCCTTGCTGGAGCCGAAGATGAAGCCGGTGCCGCCGCCGATGGCGCAATCGAGCACACCGAGTTCGATACCCTGGCCTTGCGCTTGGGCCTGGGCGGTACAGATGATGGTGATAGCGGCGGCGATGGCTGGTTTCAGCACGGCGGATCCCCCAAAAAGCATGCGGCGCGAAACAGTAACCTGTTCCGCGCCGCGCGTAGAGGGATCAGTCGATCCTTATTTGCCGATGCTTATTTGAACGAGTGGATCAGCTCCAGGGAGGTCACGGCGACCGCTACATTGACGCCGGTCTGCGCCTGGACGCTGAGCGGCTCCAGCACAAAGGCGCCGTCCAGCCCGCCGACCAGCAGATTGGCGCCGCCGCCGGTCACCACGCTCGCCTCGGCGTTGACGCCGTAATAATGGCCGGCAAGGTCGCCCTCGTCATGGCCGCGGGTGGCGGCCAGAACCGCCCACACCAGCTGGCCCTGATGCGTCTGGCCGAGATCGACGCCGAGCTTGGAGATCATCCCCGTGTATTTCTCGGACGGCCCATGGTGATAAGGACGGAACGTGCAGTCGACGCCCTTGTTCGACGTGATGACGTAACCGACGCCGCCGTCGATGGTGCAATCGAGCGTGCCGAGCTGAAGCTTGCCGGCGCTGGCGGGAACGGCAAGCAGCGTCGTGGCAAGTGCCGCGGCACAGATGATTTTCTTGATCATGGGTCAGTCCTTTCGAAAAATGCCTTCAACAACGGTTGAATGGCCCGGAGCGTTCCGCTGAAAACTTGGCGCGATCAAGGCAAGGGTTAACGCTTTGCCCCCGGTGGTTAAGATTGGGTGATAGTGGGGTTTTCTGGATACGCAATCCCTAGGGGACGGGCTCTGCGCTTTCCCGGGGAGAAACCGCTCACGCGGCGCACTGCATCAGGAATGGAACGTTGTTATAAAAGGCCGCCGATGGCGGCGCGCGGCCGCATCTCAGCCAGCGGTGGCGCCCGATGTGCGCGACAGGCCGTCCTTGGCCGGCTGGTAGGTCGGGTCGAGATGGACGGCTTCGCGGTAGGCCTTCGAGGCCTTGACCTTGTCGCCGCGGCGCTCGTAGATCAGCGCCTGGTTGGACCAGGCTTCGGCGTTCTTGCCGTCGAGCTTGATGGCCATGTTGAAGTCGGAGAAGGCGTTGTCCTCGTCATTCATGGCGAGATAGGAGAGGCCGCGGCCATTATAGGGTTCGGCGGCGTCCGGCGCCAGCGAGATGGCGGTCGAGAAATCCTCGATGGCAAACTTGTGCTGGCCCTGGCTCTGATAGATCAGGCCGCGATTGTGGTAGGCGCGGGCATCCGTGGTGTCGAGCTGGATCGCCTTCTGGAAATCGTTGAAGGCCTGCTGGGTCTGGCCGGCCTTGCGATAGAGGTTGCCGCGGCCGATATAGGCGGCGTCATAATTTGCATTGATCTGGATCGAGCGGTTGTAGTCGGCAAGGGCGGCCGCCTGGTTGCCGAGGAAGCGCTGGATCAGCGCCCGGTTCGAATAGGCCTGGTAGAAATTCGGGTTGAGCTGGATGGCGGTGTCGAAATCCTTCAGCGCCGCCTGGTACTGGCCGCCACGGCCATAGGCCGAGCCGCGCACATTGTAGCCTTCCGGATCCTGCGGATTGCGCTGGATCACCGCCGACAGCGAGGAGATGTTCTCGCTCGAGCCTTGCGCCTTGTCGATGTTGTTGAATTCGCCGGTCGGAACGCTCTGGCAACCGGCCAGCACCAGGCCGGACATCAGGGCTGCCGCCAGGGCCAAACCGCGCATTGTGGTTTTGCGCTCTACGCCGATTGCGTTCATGTCTGCCCTGTCCTCACTTCAGCCGCGCCGTCCAGGTCCCCCTCCGGGCCGGGTCACAGATTGTCGTAACAAAATCTAGAACGCCGTTTGCGCGTTCAAGGGAACGGCCTCCAACAGAATGGCGGCGCTCCAAACAAAAAGGTGGCGGCGATTCCGCATCGCGCCACCTCAGAGTATCCTTCGAAAAGGACGAAAAATTGGCGTCAGAACCGCGGCGGACGCGGAGCACCACCAGGACCACCGGCGGCGCCGGCAGCAACCGGGCGCGGCGTCATCGGCAGCAGGCCTTCGCGCTGGGCGCGCTTGCGGGCCAGCTTGCGGGCGCGGCGAACGGCTTCGGCCTTTTCACGGGCGCGCTTCTCGGAAGGCTTCTCGTAATGGCCGCGCATCTTCATTTCGCGGAAAATGCCTTCGCGCTGCATCTTCTTCTTGAGAGCGCGAAGCGCCTGATCAACGTTATTGTCGCGGACGAGTACCTGCACGGGCAATCCTGTCTTTCGGGTTTGATATCAACAGGCAAGTGACCATAGCCACATGCCTCCGCGGCGCTTTACACCACGAATTGTGGCGGCTGATAGCAGAATCAGGCCGCGCTGTCCACACTGGAAATGAAGGACAACCGCCTATTTGCCACGGCAGCCCCGAGATAGGGCGCCAACTAGGCGTTGGCCAGATGGAGCCGTGCGAAATCCTCGAAGAATTCGCCGTAATCGCAGGTAATTTCCTCGCCGGCTGATATATCTCGAGTGGCGGTGGCGCCGCCATATTGCGAAAAATCCGTGTTCGGCCGCTCGGCGTGGTTCATGAAGCGGCCATTATCGACTTCATAGACCATGAAGCCGGGACGGTCGGGGCTCGGATAGGCATAGCGGTCGAGCAATTCCTTGAGGTGCGGCGGCGCCGCCTCGTATTTGTCCATCGGGATCAGCCGGTCGAAATCCGGATCGAGCCGCCATATCGAGGCGCCCTTCCTGATCGGCTCGGCGGCGAACACGCCGACGCCTTCGATTGCGCTCTGGGCGACATAGGTCCTGATCAGCAGCATGTCCGTCCTCCTCACCCGAAACCGAATCGCCAAATCGCGTGGAAAAAGCAAGTCCGGTTTCGGGTTCTATGGCTGATCGGCGCGGGCGATGGCCCGCGAAATGCTTCACGTCCGGGTGATCGAGACGCCGCCATCGGCAAACAGCGCCGATCCTGTGGTGAAGCTCGACGCATCCGATGCCAGGAAGAGCGCAGCGCGGGCGATCTCTTCAGGCACAGCGACACGTTTCAAGGCATGCAGGTTTTCCACTAAAGCGCGTGATTCCGGCGTCTTGAATGTTGCCGACGGGGTGTCGGTGCCACCCGGCATCAGCGCGTTGACCCGCACGCCCCTGGGGCCGTATTCGGCGGCCAGTACCTGCGTCAGGCCGATCAGTCCGGCCTTGCTCGCGGCATAGCTGGTCATGCCCGGCATGCCGACTGTGTGACCGACGAAGGTCGAGGTGAAGATCAGCGATCCGCCGCCGCGTTCGACCATCGCCGGCACCTGGTATTTCGCGCCGAGAAAGGCGCTGGTCAGATTGGCGTCGAGCGTCTCGCGCCATCCGTCCAGCGACAGTTCCGAAATCGGACCCATCGTTCCGACGGAGCCGACATTGTTGAAGGCGATATCGAGCCCGCCGAATTTTTCGACGGCGAGATCGACGAGGGCTTTTGCATAGGCTTCGTCGCGGACATCGCCGGCAAGCGCGACTGCCGTGCCGTCGGCGTCCTCGATTTCGACGACCAGCGCATCGAGTTCGGCCTGGCGGCGGGCGGCGATGACGACCCTGGCGCCTTCTTCGGCGAAGAGTTTTGCGGTGGCGCGGCCGATGCCGGAACTGGCGCCGGTGACGATCGCTATTTTATTGGTGAGTGCGAACATTTTTTACATCCTTTCATCGCGCCGGCTGTGCCGGCAACCGGGATGTTGATCGCAGTTCGGGACGGTGCTAGCCACCCGATACGTGCTCGACTTGCTGAATGGCTTCGCAGCGGCACAAGCGCCGCGCGCCGGACTATTGCTTCAGCAGCCAGCCGAGGCGATCGAGCGAAAATGCGTAGCTGATGGCGATGAGCAGCGTGATGACAACGCCCGTGGTTGTGTGACCGGCGGCATAGAATCCGGCTGCACCGCCAAACAGGATGGCCAGTTCAAGCACCAGCCTGACTGCGCCTGGTACAGGAACCGGCGCGCGTCCGGACCGGCTCGGGTCGCCGCGCACCGCGAAGGTTCCCCACAGCGCAGCTGCAATGAACGGCAAGGCCAAGGCGAGGACCCAGCGCCACCATCCGCCGGAGAGGCTCCAGCCGGCAAAGCCGAGGCCAAGCAAGGCGGCAAGTTCCAGCAGGAAACGCAACGTCAGATTCCACCAGGCGTTGCCCATATCCGTCCTCCAGAGTCTCGCGATCGCCAGTGTGTCCGAACGCAGCCATGCCTGCCAGCCCGGGCAGGTCTTTTCCACCGCGGCGCAAAACGGCAAGCGCCGTCGCAAACAGCGCAAGGGTGGAAGCGCCGTTTCGCTAGTGATACACCTCGCGCGCCGGGGCTGCGTAAAATACCCCACCGCCATTTGCGAGGCTGGAACGTTGAAAAAATATTCGGTATTCGCCATCGCCCGCGAGGCCATGCGCGGCCACAAGGGCTGGGAGGAACAATGGTCCTCGCCGGAACCGAAGAAGGAATATGACGTCATCATCGTCGGCGCCGGCGGTCATGGCCTGGCCACCGCCTACTATCTCGCCACCGTGCACGGCATCACCAATGTCGCGGTGCTGGAAAAGGGCTGGCTAGGCGGCGGCAACACCGGGCGCAACACCACCATCATCCGCTCCAACTATCTCTATGACGAGAGCGCCGGCATTTACGACCATGCGCTGAAGCTGTGGGATGGGCTCTCCCAGGAACTCAACTACAACGTCATGTATTCGGCGCGCGGCGTCATGATGCTGGCGCACAATGTGCACGACATCCAGGTGCTGAAGCGCCATGTCCATGCCAACCGTCTCAACGGCATCGACAATGAATGGCTGACGCCTGAGCAGGCGAAGGAATTCTGCCCGCCGCTCAACATTTCCAGGCAGGCGCGCTATCCCGTTGTCGGCGCCGCCTTGCAGCGGCGAGGCGGCACGGCGCGTCACGATGCGGTGGCCTGGGGCTATGCGCGCGGCGCTTCGGCGCGCGGCGTGCACATCATCCAGAATTGCGAGGTCACCGGCGTCAAGCGGGCGGCCAATGGCGCGGTCATGGGCGTCGACACGACGCGCGGCTTCATCGGCGCCAAGAAGGTCGGTGTGGTGGCTGCAGGCCATTCCTCGGTGATCATGAACATGGCCGGCGTGCGCATGCCGCTGGAAAGCTATCCGCTGCAGGCGCTGGTGTCGGAGCCGGTTAAGCCGGTGGTGCCTTGCGTGGTGATGTCGAACACGGTGCACGCCTACATCTCGCAGTCCGACAAGGGCGAACTGGTGATCGGCGCCGGTACCGACCAGTATGTCTCCTATTCGCAGACCGGCGGCCTGCACATTTTGCAGCATACGCTGGACGCCATCTGCGAGATGTTCCCGATCTTCACCCGCATGAAGATGCTGCGCTCGTGGGGCGGCATCGTCGACGTGACGCCCGACCGTTCGCCGATCCTGGCCAAGACGCCGGTATCAGGCCTCTATGTCAATTGCGGCTGGGGCACGGGCGGCTTCAAGGCAACGCCCGGCTCAGGCCATGTCTTTGCCCACACGATTGCCAAGGACGATCCGCATCCGATCAACGCGCCCTTCACCATCGAGCGCTTCCGCACCGGGCGCCTCATCGACGAGGCAGCAGCGGCGGCGGTGGCGCACTGATGATGGTGGAACTGGCTGTAGCGGTGCCGCTGGTGCTGGCGGGGGAGCAGGACCTGTTCCATTTTCCGTCACCGGACGAGGTGCGGACGCAGCCGATCAGCCGCGCCGGCAACGAAGCCAATTGGCCGTTTTCGATCGACGCCGGCATTCTGGCATGCGTGTGGAGCGGTGGCCAGAAGGTGGTCATCTTCATGGAGAACAGGCCCTCCGATCTCGGCGAGGACGACACATTCGATGCGCGCAGCGTCATCGTAACGACCGATCCGTTTCAGCTCACGATCGGCAACATGGCGTATCGCGAGCTGTTTCGCCCCGCCGCAAGTGTAGAGGAGCGCATTCGGCTCGTCGCGCCTTTTGCGGCGATGGGCCAGAGGCTTTGCAACCAACCGGCCGGCGCGCATGTCGGCCACGGCGAATTGTAGGAACGAACGATAATGCTTCTCATCCGCTGCCCCTATTGCGAGGAAGAGCGCCCGGAGCTCGAGTTCCGTAACGCCGGCGAGGCGCATATTGCGCGTTCGGCCAACATGGCGGGCGAGAGCGACGACGACTTCGAAAAGTTCTTCTTCATCCGCTCGAACCCCAAGGGCATCATCTATGAGCGCTGGCGCCACATCCATGGCTGCGCGCGTTTCTTCAACGCGGTGCGCGACACCGTCACCGACAAGTTCGTCATGACTTACAAAGCCGGCGAGCCGAAACCGTCCAAGCTGCCCAAAAACTCCAACGAAATGGCTTCCAAATGAGCGGCGCGTTCCGCATTCCGAGCGCCGGCCGTCTCAGCCAGGCCAAGACCGCGCGGTTCTCTTTCGACGGCCAGTCTTACACCGGCATCGAAGGCGACACGCTGGCCTCGGCGCTGCTTGCCAATGGCGTGCATCTGGTGGGACGTTCGTTCAAGTATCACCGTCCGCGCGGCTTCCTGTCGGCCGGAGCGGAAGAGCCAAATGCGCTGGTCGAGGTCAAGCGCGACGCGGCACGCAAGGCGCCCAACATCCGCGCCACGGTGCAGGAGCTCTATGACGGGCTCGTCGCCAACTCGCAAAACCGCTGGCCGTCGCTCGCCTTCGACGTCGGCGCGGTCAACGATCTGGCATCGCCGCTGTTTTCGGCCGGTTTCTACTACAAGACCTTCATGTGGCCGAAGGCGGCCTGGAAGAGTCTCTACGAGCCGAAGATCCGCGCCGCGGCGGGTCTCGGCGTTTCGCCCGACAAGCCAGATCCCGACCATTATTCCTCGCGCTATGCGCATTGCGACGTGCTGGTGCTGGGCGGCGGTGCGGCCGGCATCGCGGCAGCGCTTGCCGCTGCCGAAACCGGCGCGCGTGTCATCCTCGTCGACGAGCAGGCCGGCTTCGGCGGCAGCCTGCGTTTCGAGAGCGGCGCCAGGATAGACGGCCATGACGGCTTTGGCTGGGCGCAAGCAGCGGTAGCCAAGCTTGCCGCCATGGACAATGTCCGTGTGCTCTCGCGCACGACGGCGTTCGGCTATTACGCGCAGAATTTCGTCGGCCTGGTCGAGCGGGTCAGCGACCATCTGCAAAACCCCGGCCACGATTTGCCGCGCGAGCGCCTATGGCAGGTACGCGCCAAGCGCGTGGTGCTGGCGACCGGCGCCATCGAACGCCATATGGTGTTTACCGACAATGACCGGCCCGGCATCATGCTGGCCTCGGCGGCGCGGACTTATCTCAACCAGTACGGTGTCGCGGTCGGCAAAAATGTCGGCGTCTACACCGCCAATGACTCGGCCTACTCCGCCGCGATCGACCTGAAGAAGGCCGGCGTCAACGTGGCGGCGATCGTTGACCTGCGCGACCATCCGACCGGACCTGTGATCGACGAGGCGAGGGCGCTCGGGATCGAGGTCAATTTCGGCCGCGCGGTGATCCGCGCCGGCGGCAAGTTGCGCGTGACCTCGATGACGGTGCAGCCGAAGAATGGGGGCGGCGAGCGCACCATTCCGGTCGACGCCATCCTGATGTCGGCCGGCTGGACGCCGTCGGTGCATTTGTTCTCACAGTCGCGCGGCAAGGTCGCCTTCAATGACGAGACCAAGCGCTTCGTGCCGGGCATCTATGCGCAGGACTGCGTTTCGGTCGGCGCCTGCAACGGTACGGATGGGCTCTCGGCGTCGATCGACGAAGCCTATGCGGCCGGCGCCAAGGCGGCGAAGGATGCGGGCGGCAAAGTGGCCAAGGGCGTTAAGCCGAAGGTCGACGCGTCGGAAAGCTGGTCGCGCGGCATGCTGGGCGCGGCGCCCGGCGCCGGGCCGGACAAGACGGTCAAGGCCTTCGTCGATTTCCAGAACGACGTCACCGCCAAGGACATCCGCCAGGCGGTGCATGAAGGCATGCGCTCGATCGAGCACGTCAAGCGCTTCACCACCAACGGCATGGCGACCGACCAGGGCAAGACCTCCAACATGCACGGCCTGGCGATTGCCGCCGAGACGCTGGGCAAGCCGATCCCCGAGGTCGGGCTGACCACGTTCCGCGCACCCTATACGCCTGTCACTTTCGGCGCGATCGTCAGCCATTCGCGCGGTCCGCTGTTCGACCCGACACGCAAGACCGCGATCCATCCCTGGGCGGAAGCTCAAGGCGCGGTGTTCGAGGATGTCGGCCAGTGGAAGCGCGCCTGGTATTTCCCCAAACCCGGCGAGGACATGCACAAGGCGGTCGACCGCGAATGCGTCGCTGTGCGCAGCAATGCCGGCCTGTTCGATGCCTCGACGCTGGGCAAGATCGAAGTGGTCGGACCGGATGCGGCCAGGTTCATGGAACTGCTCTACACCAATCCATGGGAGAAGCTGGAACGCGGCCGCTGCCGCTATGGCATCATGCTGCGCGAGGACGGCTTCATCTATGATGACGGCGTCGTCGGCCGACTGGCGCCGGATCGTTTCCATGTGACGACGACAACCGGCGGCGCGCCGCGCGTCATGAACCACATGGAGGACTATCTCCAGACCGAGTTCCCGCATCTCAATGTCTGGCTGACGTCGATCACCGAACAATGGGCGGTCATCGCCGTGCAGGGGCCGAAGTCGCGCGACATCATTGCACCGCTGGTCGAAGGCGTCGACATGTCGGACGAGGCGCTGCCGCATATGTCGGTGCGCGAAGGCAAGATCTGCGGCGTGCCGACCAGGCTGTTTCGCATGTCGTTCACCGGCGAGCGCGGTTTTGAAGTCAACGTGCCGGCCGATCACGGCCAGGCCGTCTGGGAAGCGCTGTGGGCCGAGGGCCAAAAGCATGGCGCGACTGCCTACGGCACCGAGGCGATGCACGTGCTGCGCGCCGAAAAGGGCTACATCATCGTCGGGCAGGACACGGACGGTACGGTGACGCCGAACGATGCCGGGCTCGACTGGGCGGTCGGCAAGAAGAAGACCGATTTCGTCGGCATTCGCGGCCTGACGCGGCCCGATCTGGTCGCCAAGGGCCGCAAGCAGCTGGTCGGCTTGAAGACCAAGGACCCGAAAGTGGTGCTTGAGGAAGGCGCGCAGATCGTCGCCGACCCGAAGCAGGCGATCCCGATGAAGATGATCGGTCACGTCACATCCAGCTACTGGTCGGAAAATTGCGGTCGCTCGATCGCGCTGGCGCTGGTTGCCGGCGGGCGCGACCGGATGGGCGACACGCTCTATGTGCCGATGCCGAACGGGATGATCGAAGTGGAGGTTACCGGCATGGTGTTCTTCGACGAGACGGGAGGGCGCCTCAATGGCTAAGGCTGCTGCAAAGAAGACGGCCCCAGCTGCAGCGCCGTCGGTCGAGCGCCGCCCGGCCCTGGCTGAACGCGTCGTTTCCGCAACGGATGTCAAGGTCGAGGTGCTGCCGCCGGCGGAGCGCATGTCGCTGCGCGCGCCGGAGGCTTCCGTCGCGGCGCTGTCGAAGGCGCTCGGCCTGACCTTGCCGAAGCAGCCGAAAACTTCGGCGTCGAAGACAGGGCGCACGGCGCTGTGGCTTGGCCCTGACGAGTGGCTGGTTATCGATGAGGCTGGCAAGGATCCGCTGGCCGATCGTGCTGGGGTTGCCGCATTGCATTCGGCGGTCGGCATCTCGCACCGCAACGTCGCCTTCGCCGTCACCGGCCCGGCGGCTGCCGCCGCGATCAATGCAGGCTGCCCGCAGGATTTGTCGCTCGAGGCTTTTCCGGTGGGCGCGGCGTCGCGCACCATTCTCGGCAAGTGCGAAATCCTGCTGTTGCGCACGGCAGCCGACGCTTTCCGGGTCGAGTGCTGGCGTTCCTTCTCGGACTATGTCTTTACTTTCCTGTCGGAAGCAGCCAGCGGCGCGGCGGCGTAGGAACGTTTGACGGGTCAAGCCGTTCTGCTTCCCCCATCAGGGAGAACATACGATGCCGTCGAAAGCGCCGCCGAAGTCAGCTGGCAAGACGTCCGCCGTGCGCTCACTCGAACATGAGCAGCATCACGAGGTGACTGCCGAAGAAGAGGAACTCGAGGAAGGCCTCGAGGACACGTTTCCGGCCAGCGATCCGGTGTCGATCACCTCGACCGCCATCCCAGGCGCGCCGGCAAGACCCGGCAAGGCCAAGACGGTGCCGGGTCGCAAACCGCGCAAGAAATAACCCGTTCGGCTACGCCAGGTTTGAACTCAGGAAAAGCCGGCTTGCGCTGAGGAAATGGGGGCGCTGAGGAAAAACGGGCGGCCGGGATTATCCTGCCGCCCTTAAATTAATCGTTGTGCTGTGGTCGAGCCCGATCAACTTAGAACGTGCTCGGCACGATCCATGGGTTGATCTCGATGCCGAGACGCGGGCTCTTGGCCTTGACGTCGGACTTTTCGACCGAGCCGGTCACGGCGCAATCGAGCTTGGCATTGGTCGTGGTGTCGACGCAGGTGGCGGCGGGGGCCTGCTTGGTCGAGTGTGTGTTGTTGGCGGCGAAAGCCGAGCCGGAGAGAGCCAGCACGGTGGCGAGAGCGAGAAGGGTCTTGTTCATGTCTGTCTCCATCGGTTAAATTCTTTTCGTACATGTACGATACAACGTACACATACGCCCACCGAGATGGGTTTTCAAGTCGGAAAACGTACGCGTACGAAAAATCTTTTGGAACGCCGAAAATTGCGGCGCACTGACACAGCCGAAGCTGTCAGGCCGGACGTTGAATTGGAGGGGCGGGGATGCTCAGCAGTCGACCGGGGTCTCGGTCAGCGGCGGCACATTCTGAGTGCTGAGCGTGGCGAGTGTGAAATCGCACATCCGCGTCACGAAAGCCTGCGGATCGCCGAAGGGGTAGAACGGGAACGTGATCAAAAGCGAGATGGTGCCGTGGCCGACTGCCCAAAGCATGGTGGCGATGGCGCGCGGATCGCCCTGCAGCTTGCCTGCAGCAACGCAGGCCTCGACCCTGGATATCAGCGCTTTCATCGCCGGGTTGGCCTCTTCCATGTCCTCATAGCTTCTGCCTTCCGGCAGCTTGGTCTTTTCGGTCATGAACACGGTGCGGTATTCGTTGGGATTGCCGAGCCCGAAGGCAGCATATTCGGTCATCACCGCACGCAAGGCCTCGATCGGATCGTCGGAAGGATGCTCCTCGATGCGGCGGGCAAGTGTTTCGAAGGCATCCTCGGCCAGCGCAAACAGGATGTCTTGCTTGTCGGCGAAGTAGGAATAGACCGACATCGGAGCATAGCCGACCCGCTTGGCCAACTTGCGAATGGTCAGGCCTTCATAGCCCTCTTCCTTGACGAGCTTGTGGGCTGCGTCGAGCAGTTCGGAACGCAGTTCGGCCTTTTGTTTCTCGCGGCGTTTCTGGACGCTCAGTGGCAAGATCCGGTGCCTTTGGTTGGTTGTGCATGACTAAATATATACGCTGTACGGAAACGGGCAAGGGCGCTGTCAGGGACATCAAAAAGCGACCTCAAGCTTTCTCTCGAATAGTTGTGCCCGTTCTGGTCCATGTCGCCAGCATCTATGTCACAGCATGTGTAACCTGGGCGCACGCAGGCAACATCGGACTGTTACAAACAAAGCCTATTTGGCGGCTCTGCAAGAAATTTCGGTTTTGGGGGGCCTCTATGGCTGCGATAGAGCTTTCGTCCGGGCTGCCGGGCGCACATCCACTTTCTCATGGCGCAAGGCTAGCGCTCAGGCGGGTCGTGATAGTCGCATGGCTGGCGATCGCAATCGGCTTCGCCATGGAAGCGCTTATCTTGACTGCCGGATTTGCGGCAGGTTCGCACCCGGCGCCAACCCAGGTTCTGATAGACTTGGCGCAAGGCGTGACCTGGTCATTCTTCGTCTGCGCCGGCGTCAGCCTCGGCACGGCGATCACCAAGGTGCGAGCCTCGCTTGGCGGCCTTATCGCCATGATCTCGGGGCCGCTGGCCATGGGCATCGCCAAAGGTACGCAAAAGGTGATGGTGAGCGCGCTTGATGTATCGGCAAAGCCCGTGATCCTGTCGCTCACCACGCTCGGTATGTTGCGGGCGATCGAGTATGGCTTGCTGGGCTGGATGCTGGCTTCGCTGGCATCCAAGGAGGAACCTCGCTCGCTGCATTTCATGCTGGCGGGTGCCTTGGCCGGCGCGGTGTTCGGCGGCGGGATCACGGCGCTGACGATCGAGACCGCCGCAGCCAAGGACATTGCGCTGGCATTGCCGCAGGCTGTCGCCACCGGCCTCATTGAGATCGTGTTTCCGATCGGATGCTCGCTGGTCGTCTACATCGCCCTGCAAGTCAGCCGGCACATGAAGTTCATTTCCAGCGATGCGCGCTAGAGCCGGATGATTTCAGGTCGAATTGACCTGAAATCTGAATCCGGCTCTAAATCAAACAGATAGAGCATGATGTCGTCCGAAAACCGCTTCACACTTTTCGGCATCATGCTCTGTCTACAGACGGTGATCGGTTTGCGTCCTGTTTCCAGGCCGGTTGCCACCACCTCCGTATGGGCTTGCTCCCCGGTCGAGGACGGAACTGATCCGATCTGTCATTAAATCGCGCCGACCACAATATCTCATTGTCGAGTCAGGTTCGGTCGATCAGCTTGGCGGCAAGGTGCGACAGCAGCTTCACCGCTTGACCATAGGTCTTGGCCTTTTCGGGGTTGGAGGCGTTGCCGTCGAGCGCCCGCTTGTAGACACCCTGGCAGATGGCCGCCAAACGGAAGAAGGAGAAGGCGAGGAAGAAGCTCCAATTGTCGATGCCGCCCAGCCCGCGCCGCCGGCAATAGGCGGCGACGTACGCGTCCTCGGAAGGAAGGCCGAGGGCTGCGCGGTCGACGCCGCCAAGACCGCGAAAGCCCGAGGCGTGCGGCAGGCGCCATTGCATGCATTGATAGGCGATGTCGGCGAAGGGATCGCCGAGTGTCGACAGTTCCCAGTCGAGCACCGCCAGCACTTTCGGCTCACTGGCTGCGAAGATCATGTTGTCCAGCCGGTAGTCGCCATGCACGAGGGATATCCGGCCGTCATCGGCCGGCGTATGCGTCTCCAGCCAGGCGATCAGCCGGTCCATGTCGGCGACCGTGCCGGTCTCCGAGGCGCGGTACTGGCTGGTCCAGCGTGCCAGCTGGCGTTCGAAGTAATTGCCGGGTTTGCCGAAATCGCCGAGCCCGACCGCCTCGACATCGACATCGTGCAGGGCCGCCAGCGTGGCGTTCATAGCATCGTAGAGGGCGGCGCGCTCATCGTTGCCAGTGGCCTCCGGCACTGCCGGATCCCAGAAGATGCGGCCGTCGAGAAAATCCATGACGTAGAACATGCGGCCGATCGGCGTCGCCTCCGCCGACAGATGCAGCATCGCCGGCACCGGCACGGCGGTGCCGGCCAGCGCCTTCATGACCGTGAATTCGCGGTCGACCTGATGCGCCGATTTCAGCAACTGGCCCGGCGGCTTGGCGCGCAGGACATAGCGGCCGCTGGCCGCGGTCAGCAGATAGGTCGGGTTCGACTGGCCGGATTTGAATTTTTCGATGGAATGAAGCCTGGCAAAACCCGGGATGTGCGCCTCGAGATAGGGCGCTAGTGCCGTCCGGTCCAGCGCGTTGGCGTCGCCGCTCATGCGGTCTCCGGCTCACGCTCGATCAGCGTCAGCGTCAGCCAGCGCGCCGTCAGCGCCGGCTTCTTCGAGCCTTCGATCTCGATGGTCACGTCATGCGCCGTCTGCACCCAGCCCGACGGCCTGACCTTGACGTCGGCCAGCACGAAGCGGGTGCGGATGCGCGCGCCGGTCTTCACCGGCGCCAGGAAGCGCAGCGAATCGAAACCGTGGTTGACGCCCATCTTGCCCTTTTCCAGCGGCGGCATGGTCTCGAAGGTCATCGCCGAGAGCAGCGACAACGACAGGAAGCCATGCGCGATGGTGCCGCCGAACGGCGTCTCGTTTTTGGCCCGCTCGGGGTCGCAATGGATGAACTGGTGGTCGTCGGTGGCGTCGGCGAACTGGTCGATCATGGTCTGTGTGACCTCGCGCCATGGCGAGACGCCGACTTCCTTGCCGACGCTGGCCAGAAGCACATCGAGACTGATCGGTTCCACTGCGGTGTCCTCCCCTTGCCGCCGACCGCGGCTCATTCCTTGAACAATGTCAGCCCATGCTGCACCGACTGCCCGCCGTCGATCGGCAGGATGGCGCCGGTGACATAGGAACCGGCACGGCTGCACAAATAGAGCGTTGCGCCGCCGATGTCATCCGCCACGCCGATACGGCCGATGGGGACATGGCTGCCGACATGTCTGGCCTTTTCTTCGGTGCCGGTGGCAAAGGCGGTCATCCGGCTCTGGAAGGGGCCGGGGGCGAAGGCGTTGACGGTGATGCGCCGCGCCGCGAGTTCGATCGCCAGCGTGCGCGTCAGGTGGTGAACGGCGCCCTTGGACGCGGTGTAGGAATAGGCGTCGTCGGCCAGCGGCTGCGTGCCCATCACCGAGCCCAGGTTGATGACGCGGGCCGGATCGGCATCGCTCGCGGCGGCTTCCAGCAGCGGCAGCAATTCGCGCGTCAGATGGAAGACGGCGGTGACGTTGACGGCGAACACCTTGGCCCAGCCGCTATAGGGAAAATCCTCCAGGGAGGCACCCCAGGATATGCCGGCATTGTTGACCAGAATATGCAGCTTCTCGGTGCGCGCCTTGACCTCGCCGACCAGCGCGGCAATGCCTGCTTCGCTCGAGACGTCACCGGCAAAGCCTTCGGCACTGCCGGAGCCGCCGAGCCCGTTCAACTCAGCGGCGACCTTGATGCAATCCTCGCCCTTGCGTGAAGCGATCATCACGGTGGCGCCGGCTTGGACCAAAGCGGTCGCCACCATGCGGCCGATGCCGGTCGCGGCTCCCGTCACCAGCGCTGTCTTGCCGGCGACTGAGAACAGTTCTTCCAGATAGCTCATCGGAATTCCTCCGCGCTTTTCTGCTCACGGTCCGGGGCGAAAGGGGCTCGCGTTGACAAGGCTACCCGAAGTACGGTCATCCTTGCCACGGGTAAAGTGCCCAGATGCGTGAAAGGGTTGGAGACCGATGGCGGACATGAATCTCGGCATGACCGAGCGGCTGAAGCCGATCCACGCCCGTGTCGCCGCCATGGTGCGCGATGAGATCATGCCGCTCGATCATGATTTTTTGAGTGAGGTCGGCAAGGGCGGCGACCGCTGGGTCTACACCGCGCGGCAGACCGAGATCCTCGAGGGATTGAAGAAGACGGCCAAGGAGCGCGGCCTGTGGAATTTCTGGCTGACCGGGTCCGAGCGCGGCTATGGTCTCTCGACGGTCGAATACGCCTACCTCGCCGAGGAGATGGGCAAGGCGCATCTCGGCGCCGAGACCTTCAACTGCTCGGCGCCCGACACCGGCAATATGGAGGTGCTGGAGCGCTACGGCTCGGACGACCACAAGCAGGCATGGCTTGAGCCGCTGCTCGAGGGCAAGATCCGCTCGGCCTATCTGATGACCGAGCCGGACGTCGCTTCCTCCGACGCCACCAACATCGCCATGCGCTGCGAACGGCGAGGCGACGACTATGCACTCAACGGTGAGAAATGGTGGGCGTCGGGGGCCGGGGACCCGCGCTGCGCCATCTACATTGTCATGGTCCGCACCGGCGGCGAAGCCGAGCCGCAGCACCGCCGCCATTCGATGATCCTGGTGCCGTCCGACACCAAGGGCGTGATCAAGCTTCGACCGATGCAGGTCTATGGCGATGACGACGCGCCGCACGGCCACATGCACCTCCGCTTCGACAATGTCAGGGTATCGGCCGGAAACCTGATCCTCGGCGAGGGCAGGGGGTTCGAGATCGCGCAGGGGCGGCTCGGCCCCGGCCGCATTCACCATTGCATGCGCGCCATCGGCCAAGCCGAAATGGCGCTGGAGCTGCTGTGCCAGCGCTCGGTGCGCCGCGAGGCCTTCGGCCAGCCATTGGCCAAGCTCGGCGCCAATTTCGATATCATCGCCGAGTGCCGCATGGAGATCGAGATGGCGCGGCTGCTCTGCCTCAAGGCGGCGTGGATGATCGACCAGGGCGATGCGCGCGCAGCCGCGCCCTGGATCAGCCAGATCAAGGTCATCGCACCGCGCGTCGCGCTCAAGGTCACCGACGAGGCCGTGCAGATGTTCGGGGCGCAAGGCATCAGCCAGGACACGCCGCTGGCACGCTCATGGACGCATCTGCGAACCCTGCGCCTTGCCGACGGGCCGGACGCGGTGCACCGCCGGCAGGTGGCGCGTACGGAACTCAGGAAATACACGCAGGAAAAGGTCTGAGCGGATGAAGGCCATTATCGCCCGCGATTTCGCGCCGCTCGACCAGCTCGTCCATGCCGACAATCTGAAGGCGCTGGTCGGCTGGCATCTCGCCGGCAAGGTTCGGCCGGCCATCGAAGGCACTTATCCGCTGGCCGATGCCGCCGCCGTGGTGACGCGCGTGCTTGGCCGTGGCGCATCCGGCAAGCTCATCCTCAAACTGTAAGGAGCCCCGCCATGGCGATCCCCTCAGACATGAAAGCACTGCTGCTGACCGGCGACGGCTACACCAGGACGCCCTCCGGCAGTGCGCTGGAGGCGATGGAGCCGTATCTCAAGCTTGGCAGCATCGGCGTGCCGACGCCCGGACCGAGCCAGGTTCTAATCAAGGTCAGCCTCGCCTCGATCAACCCGTCCGACGTCATGTTCATCAAGGGCCAGTACGGTCAGCCGCGCGCCAAGGGCCAGCCGGCCGGCTTCGAGGGTGTCGGCACGGTCGTTGCCAGCGGCGACGAGCCCTATGCGAAAAGCCTGATCGGCAAGCGCATCGCCTTCACCACCGGCGTCACCAATTGGGGCGCGTGGGCGGACTATGCAGTTGCCGAAGCTGCCGGCTGCATTCCGCTGCTCGACACGGTCCGCGACGAGGATGGCGCGGCGATGATCGTCAACCCGCTCACGGCGCTCGCCATGTTCGACATCGTCAAGGAGACGGGCGAAAAAGCCTTCATCATGACCGCCGGCGCCAGCCAGCTTTGCAAGCTGATCGCGGGTCTCGCCAAGGAGGCTGGGTTCCGGCCGATCGTCACCGTACGCCGCGACGAGCAGATTCCGCTGTTGAAGGAGATCGGGGCTGCCCATGTGCTCAACGAGAAGGCGCCGGATTTCAAGGCAGCACTACGCGATGTGGTCAAGGCCGAGCAGCCGCGCATCTTCCTCGATGCCGTGACCGGGCCGCTGGCCTCGGCGATCTTCGACGCCATGCCGAAGCGCTCGCGCTGGATCATCTATGGACGGCTCGATCCGGACACCACTGTCATCCGTGAGCCCGGCCAGATGATCTTCCAACACAAGCACATTGAAGGCTTCTGGCTGGTCGAATGGATGCGCCAGTTCCGCGACAAGCGCGGCCCGGCGATCATGGAAGCACAGAAGCGCTTTTCGGATGGGCGCTGGTCAACCGACGTGACGGCGGTGCTACCGCTGGATGAGGCGATGGCGAAGGCCCCGGCGGAGCTGGCCAAGCCGAACGGGAAGGTGTTTATTAGGCCGTGACTTTCTACCCTCCCCCTTGTGGGGAGGGTCGACGAAAGAGCAATTTTCAGCTTTCGGCGGGGGGGGGGTCTTGGCTCCTACCTCAGTTATTCGCGGGAGCGATGGACCGCCGATAGTTGGCGCTGCTCCCCA